>PEAO01000041.1 GCA_002753615.1 Magnetococcales bacterium DCbin2 | reverse complement strand
CCCCCCACCCCCAGCCGATCCACCGCCGGAGTCGTCCCCCCGGCACCCGTCGGTCCCGTTCCCGGATCCTTGGCCCCCTGGGCGTTCGCTCCCTGACCCCGATGCTCCCGAACCCCCTTCAAGGCCGCCTCATCCCTCTTGACCATTTCATAGCTCTCCAACACCCGACCGACACCCCCATCAAACCGTTGGCCAACCTGCAAAGTCACCGTGCGCCGACTCCGAGGAAAGACCACCTGTACCCGCCCCATCCCCGCCACGTCAACCCCATCCGGCAGCCCCCCCGAAGTCATCACCGCAGAGTTTCCGTCCATCCATACCGCCGGCGGACCGCCCGAACGGATCAACAAACCATTCAGAGCAACCTTCTCCTCTTTGGCGACCGCCTCCAACGTGGCATATCTTTCCCCACGCATTACCCTGAGGAGAACCCGCCGCCGGGCATGATCCAATGCAACCCGCTGCCGAGGCGTCGTAAACAACCGACCCAACGCAACCGGAAGATTCCCCAAACCTTCCGATTGCGCCGCAACCAAACGCCCATCCAACAACATCAGTAACAACACCGTTGGCATCACACACCAGAAAAACAAACCTTTCCCAGGCCCACCTCTCATCAGGAACTCTCCCCCCAATGTCCTTCCCGTCCCTTGATCGTAAACCACATCAATTGGCAATGCCCGGTAAAGTTGGCCGCATCCCCGCTCCGATCCAATCGCTTCCCCTTCCGCTCCAGGGTGCATTCATCGACACTGAACACCCCCTTGGCATCGGCCTGCAACCCTGCGATCAGATTGATCAACTGCTCTTCGTGCAATAACCCCATATCCATCGACATGGCACTGCCATAGTAATCGGCACCCACCAGTTTTCCAAATCGTGGGGAAGAAAAAATCGCCGGAGGGGCCATGGAATAGGTCAAGCTGACAAACTGAAGTGCCCGCGCCTGGCTCTGAAGACTTTCCACCCACAATACCCGATCTTCCACCCCCACGATCCCCTGGGCCTTGTAATTTTTGAACCTGGGATAATAGACGGCAATCTGTTGGACATCCTCCGCAGCGGCCTGATATTTCAACATCATCTCCCGCGCCACCCGTTCCTGGCGTTGCCATTCCTTTTCTTGGGTCTCACGAAACCACCCCGACCCCGAAAGACTCCCATAACACAATCCCGCCGCGACCAGAGCAATCAGTGCCGGTGTTCGTACCACCCGAATGTCAATTTTCACGCGCAATCGGCTTTCTCCTGAAAATCACCTTGAATGAAAAAGGGGCCGCGTTGACCACCTCCTTTTTCATCTGCATCAAGTCTCCCTCCAAGACCGCAACCTTCTCCTTGACCTGGGGAAGCACCACCGGATCGACCTGGTAAACCTCAGGATCACGCGACAATCCCGACATAAAATGATTGATCTGTTCCAGGGCATGACCCACATCATTCCCGATCTCTTCCACCTCTCCCTTGAACGTCACCACCTCCAACAGGTCTGTCGCTGCCGCACCATCACGACTCACCTCCCGGCGATCCGCCTGGCCACGGGCCTTTCCCGTCGAATCCTTCACCTCTTGGGCAGAAAGGTGCGTCGGTCCCCGCCACGTCAAAGAATCCAAACGAAAATGGGGATATACCGCCAACTGTCGGCTTAAAATTTTCATCACCCAACCCGGTCCATCACCCATGGTTTTGATGGCATCCAGCGTCTGAACGGTAACACGGACATCCGATGGTTCGATATGGGTCGGCAGATGTTGATCGATAACGCTACGATATTGCACATACATCTGTTTGGCCTGTCGATCTTTTTCCTGCCACCCGGCACGAAATCCAAATCCCTGGACCATTTCCACCCCCCCGGCGATCACAGCGGTTGCCACCAAAACCACACTGAGCGCAATCAATCCATTTCTGACCAGCCAAGAATAATAGGAACAGGTCATCTCGGCGGTGGCATAGTGGTTTTCAGGGGTTTTCCGCCCCAACAATTGGATAAACAAGGAATCGGAAAACGGTGTCGCAATCCGCCGTTTGATCCCAAGCTGACGCGCCACCGCATTGACCGTCACCATGTCAAATGTGATCGTGGCACTCTCCTGACACAAGGGGCGCACCGCATCCAGCATCTGGGGTGAGGTGAGCAAGACCACCTTGAGCGGAACATCTTTGGGAGCCAACCGCAAAGAGGCCAAATAACTTCGGGTCCGTTCCAATTCGCTGACAAATAATTGCGCATAACTCCCCGGATCCTCACCCGGAACCGGAGCCATACGGCTCATCTTGAGTGCCTGACCCGCATAAAATGAAAAGCGCAAACCACTGGTACTCTGCCAACTGACCACCAAAGTCGCCGGTGAAACAATATTCAATACCGTCAACAAACGCGAACACACCATGGGCAATGAATAAATACCCACCAATAACAATCGATTCTCCCGAATACATGCCACCCACGGCATCACCTGATCGGGATCGGTGATTCCCGACAACAAGGTGATGTCATCCCTACGCCCCTCCTTGTCCTCCCGCCCTTGGAAAAAAAGGTGCCGAAACGGCGTCGTGGCAAAGGCACGCATCAACCGCCGTGCCACCAACGCACTGCGATCCGGTCCCAATACATGGGGTTGGGTTTCGATCTGAAATGCCTCCTCAATCAGATCTACCAACAGATGCAACATGACCCCGGGCTTCTCCGACAAAAATTGGACAAACCCCCTGCGCCCCGCCTCGGTCGCTTCAAAACGCCTGGGTGGACCCGACACCTCCCCTTTCCGCCACGGATAGACGGTCATCAGATCCTTAGTCAGAAACAAGAGCCGTTTCTCAAACATCAATGGCCTACTTTATTCATGATGTCATAGATCGGCCCCAACACCGACAAAATAATCCAAGCCATCAACCCACCCAAAAACAGGGTCAATACCGGCTCGATCATCCCCTGAAGTTTTTCCACCGAATCCTTCACCTCACGATCATAAAAATACCGGACGTTCATCAAGCTTTTATCCAAGGCTCCCGTGGTCTCTCCCACACTCAGCATCCGTATCACCAACGCGGGAAAAATCATCGTCTGCTTAAAACCGGAGCTGATGGTCTCCCCCTGGCTGATCCGATCACGGGCCTCGATGATGACACGCCCCACCACCTTATTGCCCACCACTTTTTCACTGATAACCAAACATTCCATCACCGTGATACCCGCCGCATACATCATGGCAAACACATTGGAAAACCGCGCCATGATGATTTTTTGAATGATAGGGCCAAAAACAAAGGCGTGTAGTTTCATCCAATCCAACAGATATTCCATCATGGGGCTGACTTTGAGTGCGGAATAGATCAAAAACCCAAGACCGATCGGAATGCCCAGCATGAACGGCCACCAATGCACCACAAAATCGGAGGTGTCGATCAACAGTTGGGTATGAAAGGGCAAGGCCATCCCCATCATCTTGATAAAGGTGACCAATTGTGGCACCAGAAAAGTCATCATGAAGAAAAAGACCCCCACAACGATGGTAAAGACGAACGCGGGATACATGAGAAGCTTTTTGGTTTTGGAGGTCAGTTCATCCTGCCATTTGATGGTTTCGGCCAGATTGCTGAAGATCTCCTGGAGGTTTCCCGTCTGCTCACCCGCCCGGATCAATGCCCGAAACACCTCGTCAAACACCTTGGGAAACCGATCCATGCTTTCTGAAAGTTGCGAACCGGTCGCCACGTCTTCGACCAGGCTCGCCAGCATCGACCGCATCCCCGGATTATCGGAAGAATCCCGCAAATCCCCCAACCCTTCGATCAACGGCACCCCCGACCCCATCACCTGTTCCAAATGGAAACAAAAGGTGATCATATCCTGCCGGGTGATCCTGCCATCAAAAATTTTCGCGCCACCCCCTCGGATCTCCCTGAAGTTGACCAGATCCATCTGAATCTTCAACAACCTGTTTTCCAGGTCATCGACATTGTTGGCGTCCATTCGGTTGCGAATCAGACGCCCTTGGGCATCCATGGCCTTGAACCAATATCCTGGCATGATGATTCAACCCTATTGTATCCGTTGCGTCAGATCCACCACCCGGGAGACCTCACTGAGGGTGGTACGGCCATCCAACACACAGCGGATGCCATCCTCGGCCAACGATTGAAACCCTTTGGCACGCGCCGCCCGTTCCATTTCGCTGAACGTCGCCGAATGGACCAGCAGTTCATCCAATGCCTCATCAAAGCGCAACACCTCCAGGATCGCCTGCCGCCCTTTGTATCCCTGATGATCACAATGGGAGCAACCCACATCACGATAGATCGTCACCGCCCCCCCTTCCCGATCCAATCCCAATAATTGCCGCTCGATGGCACCCGGTTCATAGGGCTGACGGCATTGGGTACATAAACGCCGTATCAATCGCTGCCCCAACACCCCGATGATGTTGCCCGCCAAGAGTTCCTTAGGAACGCCGATATCCAACAATCGGCCAATGGCCTTGATCGCCGAAGTAGCATGTACGGTAGAATACACCTGATGCCCGGTCATCGCGGCGCGCATGGCCATTTCCGCCGTCTCCTTATCGCGGATTTCACCCACTAAAATGACATCGGGATCCTGACGCAACATCGCCCGCACCCCCTCGGCAAACCCCATCTTCGCCGCCGGATTCACCTGGGACTGCCGAATCTGGTTCATGGGATACTCGACCGGATCTTCCAACGTCATGATATTGATGGATTCATTGTTGATGGAATTCAGCAACGAATACAAAGTCGTCGTCTTGCCACTGCCGGTGGGGCCGGTGACCAGGATGATCCCTTCGGGCCGAGCCATCATCAGCTTGAGGTTGGCCAGGGAATCATCGGTGAAATCCATGCTCTCCAAAGAAATAATCCCCTTTTGGCGATCCAGGATCCGCAACACAATGTTTTCCCCACAGGTGGTTGCCATGCATGAAACACGAAAATCCACCGATCGGCCAAACAATTGCAGAGAAATATGGCCATCCTGAGGGGCACGGGTTTCGGCGATATTCAACCCCGCCATCACCTTGAGACGCACCGTGATCATGGAGCGATAATTGGCGTGCAAACTGCGGATTTGCCGCATTACCCCATCGATGCGGTAGCGAATCCGCAAAAAACTGGCCTCCGGTTCAAAATGGATATCCGAGGCCCCACGTTTGACGGCATCCGACAGCAATGAGTCCACCAACCGCACCAAAGGCTGGCTGTACTCATGGCTGTAATTGGCCATGCTGACCTGATCCACCTCCCCCGTTTCCATCTCCCGGATGATGCCGTCCACCGACAACTCAAAACCAAAAAACTGGTCGATGGCACCATCGATCTGGGCATCGCCCGCCAACAATGTGGTAATGTTGACATCTTCCCCCAATAAAGAACGGATCTGATCCAACGCCACCACGTTAAACGTGTTGGACATGGCCACGGTCAGATGGTTGGTTCTTTTATTGTAAGAAAGGGGGAGCATACGGACACGCTTGGCAAATTCCTTGGGTACCAGCTTGACCGCTTCACTGTCCACCACCACTTTGGACAAATCGACGCTCTGCTGCCCCAAAGCCTCCCCCAGAATGTCACGCATCACCCCCTCGGAGACAAACCCCATCTCCACCAACACCTTGCCCAGGGGGTTATCCTGGCGTTTTTGTTCCGTCAAGGCGATGCGCAACTGATCCTGGCTGACCACCCCTTTTTCAACCAAAAGTTCCCCCAACATCACCTTGGGGCGATTATCGCTCATGGATCTTAGAACTCCCAGAAAATCGGCACCAATACATCACCTACAGGGGATTCATCTGCTCCCTGGCCGCCGCGACCGGAAAGGCTTCCGGTTTCATCCCCAAGGCTGAAATCCGTTTTTCCGCCTGGGCAACCGCAAATCCCGCCGCATGAATCGAAGCCAAAACAACCGCCTTGCGATAAAATTCCAGTGCCTGCCCCCCTTGGCCCAAATGATCCAAACTGACTGCCAGATTGAACACATAGTCTGGATTATCGCTTTTTCCCGACATCGCCCGAAAAAATGCCTGTTGCGCCTCCCCCCACCGTTTTTGTGCCGCATACAACCCACCCAAGGCAAAATGGAGATGATGGGCATCCGGTTCTCGCTGCAAGATGGACTTGATCACCGACTCACGACGCAAGGGATCCATATCGGTGCGAATCCCCGACAGACCCGCCAGTGCCACCGAATCGGATGGATCCAACGCCAAGAGTTTCAGATAATACCCCTCCGCTTCCCGAATTTTCCCCTGGCGAATCATCACCGCCGCCATGCCAAAAAGGGCATCCTTGTTTTCCCCCTCCTGGTCCAAAGCCGCCATGAACCCCCTCTGCGCCTCTTGGGTCCGCCCCTGGGCAAACGCTTCCCGCATTTTCGATAATTTTAAAGTAAAAACCCTGTTTTTAATCAAAGTATTGTTCGCCATCGCCTCCGCAGCCACATCGGTCACCTCGGCCCGATCTACCGAAGTCTCCTCACGTTCCTGAGCCACCGCCTCTGCCAACCTCCTGCGAACACTCTCTCTTCCCGTTCTCTCCTGAATCACCGGGGGCGACTCTTCTTGGGGCGGTTTGACCGCCACCATCGGCTCTCTTGGGATCTGGGTGGCGGGAGGCTCCGTGGCGGAAGGCTTCGGCGATGGGTCTCCCTTGGGTTCCGGTTGCGGGTTGGAGGAAATCCCCTTTCCAACCTCCGCAACGTGAACCTGGGCCGTCACATCGATTCCCTTCGGAGAGTGTGGTGTCTCCACCAATGGCTTCTGCTTGGCCATCAACGGCGGCGGCCCAGGAAACGGTTGCGGCATCAAAGCTTGCCAGTAAACCATCCCCCCATAGGCCAGCGCACACAACAGGGCCAACGCACCACCCCCCGCAATGATCCATTTTCTGGATTTTCCCACCCCCTGCAAAGAGGCATCCCGAATCCGACGCGCCATACCGGGTGAACCCCTATCGACAACCCCATCCCGTTCAAACTCAAAAACGGCCCCGTCTCTGTCGGATGCCATCCTATTTTTGGGATTGTCCGCAGGGGGAGAGGCCACTGCCACCTCTGGATTGACGACATCTTGTTGCCTACCCATGAATTCCAAATAACTTTCCCGATCTGCTTCCCTGGCCATGGCCCCCCGCGATTCGGCATCCCACCCTGTCGGTTTTTGAGACACCGAAGGGGTGTTTGCATCAAATTCCAACGTTTCTAACGACGATGGGGGCGATAAGGGATGCTGGCGTGCATTTTCCCGCTTTTTGCGATCTTGTTCTGCACCTTCCAGGGCTTTGAGCAACAGACTCATCCGTTTATCTCCTCAAACCGGTCTATTCCAAAGCCGGCATGGTTTTCATTCTGTCCCCACGCACCGCTCCGGGATCCAAGGAAAACCGGATCTGGTCCATCCGCTCCCGCATGGAATCGGGGGTCATGATGGTGGGACGGATAAAAATGGCCATTTCGGTCTTGGTCATGGTGCGACTTTGGGTACCAAACAATTCACCCGCAAACGGGACATCGCCCAACCCCGGCAACCCGGTCTTCCGGGTCTCGGCAAAATCTTTCATCAACCCTCCCAACACCACAACCTGCCCTGTGCCCACCCGCAATACCGAATCCATCTCCCGAACCTGAAACTGTGGATATTGATTCCCGTCTGGACCATTGAGATCGCCAATTTTCTGCGAAAGGACCGGACGAACATGCAATGAAACGATCCCCGATTCCTCAACATTCGGGGTCACCGATAAAATCAACCCCTCCAACGCCTCCTTTTTCGTAAACGTGGTTTTTCCTTTCTTTTTGAGCGTATTGCTTGTGTCGGATTCCGTCGATGTTTCCTCATATTTTGTTTCAAAATAGGTAT
Source organism: Magnetococcales bacterium DCbin2 (assembly GCA_002753615.1). Lineage (GTDB taxonomy): Bacteria > Pseudomonadota > Magnetococcia > Magnetococcales > UBA8363 > UBA8363. The sequence continues at coordinate 17,486 of PEAO01000041.1, read as the reverse complement.
GTTGATCGCCCACTTTCATGACCGCCGTTTGATTATTCAACGTCATCACCTTGGGGCTGGAAAGGACCGTCACATCACCAAACTCATCCAAAAGCCGCAACGACATACTGATGACATTGTTGCCGCCTTCACCCGTTTTCATCCGGTGACCCAAGGCAAAGAAAGGCGACCCTTCCCCCCCACCAAACGTCTTGGTCATTTGGCCCGAATCGATCAATCCAATGACACTGTTCCCCCCCTCACCCAAGACGCTCTCCCCGATTCCCAGACTGGTCCCTGAGCCTCCCCCAGTCACCCGACTCCAATCGACCCCATGCACATAATAATCGTTCAACCGGATTTCGACGACCGTAGCCTCGATAAGAACCTGCTGGTGCGCCGTGGCGGTGATCATATCCAAAAATTTTTGGATCTCCTTGTGCTGCCCCTGGGTAGCCGATACGGAGATAACTCCCGTAGCCCTGTGGATCACCAGGGAGTCTTCCTCGGTGGCATCGGCTGACTTATTTTTATCCTTATCCTTCTCTTTTTCCTTCTCCTTGATCTTTTTGGGATCATCGTCGGCCTCCAACCCGGCATCCTGCCCCCCCTTCAACGAATCCGAGGATTTGGCCTTGTTTTTGGTGCGCACGGCATTATCCACCTTGATGATTTTTTTGATGCCATTTTCGACCGGCTCCCAAAAATCCATCTCAAATTTGGCCGTAACGTCGGCACCACCCGACGCAGCGACCCCCTGCTCCCCCCCCGTTTCCAAGCTTAAGCTCATGACCCCGGTGGATTCTCGTTTCATGTTGAGATAATCAATCTTGTAAGTATGCCAATAGGGTTGATCCGGCTTGATGATCACATTCTTGCCATCAAACTCATAGACCATATCCACCTGCCGGGAGATGGTTTCCAAAATCGCCGGTAGCGTCTGTTCCACCGCATTGATGGTCACATGGCCATCGACGGATGGATGAATATCGGCGTTGATCCGAGAATTGCGCGTCAGCGTAAACAACACCTCACGGACCGGCACATCAAAAACCACGATGGTATACCGCTCTTCCACGGGATGGATCGGCGGAATAAAAGGAGTCGTTTGCACAATATCGGGAATTTCCCCTTCCACGGCCTGCCTGGGATCGGACCGATGGTTCAGGTGATCGACGGCAACGGGTATGGGAGGTTTTTGACAACCAGCCGTCAATAACGTCAATAAGGCAACATAAAGCAAGAAAACACGCATACGCGGTTCAATCCGTATCAGGTTGACCCATCTGGAAACGACAAACTAGAGTCCATTTTCATCACCATCACACGCCAATCTAACCGGGCCGGAATATAAAAAACAACCTTGTTAATAACTAATCAGGCACCCCAGCACCACAGATTCTCCATCTTAAGAGATATTCTTGCAATTTATTAATGCAATTTACATGCCCTGAGACAATTGCAGATATTTCAAACATATATACATCTTATTTTTGTATTTTTGTGGCGCACCATCCCGTTACCACGGGCAATCACACGGCGCAAACTTCAGAGAGAACCGACTTCAGAACCGCACTTCCAGCAAAAAGCCTTTCACACTCCGCAGCCCATCACACCTTGTCCGAGAAAACGTCGTCCAGTGACTGGGCATCCACAAATCGCAGACTCCATTCCTCCAAAGATGACAGATCCGCCTTGGCGATCTTTTCGCTGGCCCAATCGGGTACAGTGCCAAAACGGCGTTGCAACTGGCGTGTCAGGATGTTTGCCTCGCCTTCCTGCCTACTCTCCATCTGCGCCTTCATGATGATTGGCCGAAATACATCGTTTTCCATTAAATTGAAGGTCAGTGACATTTCTTCAGCCTCCGTTTTGACAACCATCTCCAGTCCACGCAACCTGGATAAGATGAACAATTTCGTCAGGGCGTCCGCCCTAGCCTTGATTGGCAGTTCACTGATTCGATACAAGATTTCCTGGATCACCTCGTTCTGGTTGTCGATCCGGCAAAGGATGGCCAGGATATTTTCCTCCAAAGATGGGCTGTCCAGCAACTCCCGACAGTCGATACTGCGGAAATCAACCACCTCGTAACGGAAGGACAAATTCGGCTCTTCAATGACCGACTCAGACTGCCACGCTTTCAGTCCGACATACAGCACCTTCTGAACCAAAATCCTGCTCGGATAACGCTGACGTATGAACGAGTAATACATCAGCATGCGCCAATCCATCCCCTCGGATCTGCTCTGTAACTCCAGGTGAAATAGTGAATCATCCTTCAGCAAGAATAACAGATCGGGGAGACGCTTTTGGGTGGAAGCAAACTCCACGGACAAAAGCTCCACAGCTTCCCGTCCGATCAAAATGTGCAACAAACGTTGCGGCGGTTTCTCAAACAAGTCCTTGAGGGTGGTATCGTACTGGGACCGGTTCTTTTCTTTGAAGATCTTCCATGATTTTATTGGCCCCAAGCCGGCACCGGCACCCATTTCCTACGTCACCCGTTCATCCGTAAACACGACGCCTGAAACTTGATAATGAGGTGTTGGACCACGGTGAAACAACGCATCCAGCAGTCGGATTATCCAGGATTTTACCTTTCCGGTCCACTAGAATTTGTCAAAGTCGGCTTCAAGATAGCGTGCAAAGCAGAACCGGGTCATGGGAAATCCAAGACAAACAGGCCCGATGCCGCCATTCCCGATCAAAAGGGAATTCCAACGGCAGGGCCTGAAAGATGGCAAGGGGGTGCTTTAAGAGGGTGGCATCAACCGGGGCAATGACCATCTTAATGAACGCAATTTACGTGCCCTGAGACAATTGCAGATATTTTAATACAATAAACACTTAATTTTTGTATTTTTACGCCGCGCCACCCCGCCACCTCGGGCAATCACACGACGCAAACCTCAGAGAGGAATGACTTCAGAACCGCACCCCCAGCAAAGAGCCTTTCACATCGTCATCCGTCAACCGCAGCCGGATAAATTGTGACAGATCAAAGTCTGATGACAACTCTTTCTCTGGGATCATATCGCTGTTCAGGGTACAAATGTATTGAAAACCATGCGCTTGCGATTCTTGAGCAGCCAATTCAAGGGCGCGGGCGCACTGACGTTCATCAACGCCATTAAAGATATCGCTGTCATGGATCAAAACCCGAGGAGAAACCGATTGTTCCGCCCACAGACGTGCAAGCATCAGGTCATAGCAGAAGATCTTCATATGACCGACACCACCGCTTCCCGATCGTTCAATCTCGACATCAAATCTGAACCCATTGGGTCCAACATCAACGACCAGATTTCCAGGAGCCGAGTGCAAGTGCTGCGAATATTCGTTGAACAGGCTGATGGCCCTTTCCCGGATGGTTCTTCGTTCATCAAGATCCCATCTGGCTTTCTGGTGTAACCGTTCTTGGGCGATTCTGACCTCGCTCATTCCCGATTCAAAAGCCCGATGATTTTTGATCATCAAAGTGACCGCATTCAACTCACTCACCGTTTCCAGGTGGCGTTGTTGCAATTTCGTATACTCTTCCAGGGCACCATGGGTTTTCAAGATATCCATGAGCGCGGCACGTTCTTCGGTTTTTTCCTGACTCTGGACTTCCCGCTTGGATAGGGCATTTTTAATACGTTCTACCTCATTCGCCAGGAAAGCGTGCCGATTAGAAATAATCGTTTCATGGAAATGACGAACCTCCTCGATTCTGCGAAATACTGTCGTTGGCAAAAATATACCAACCTCCTGATAGATTCGATCCAAGAAATCCACGGGTGGTGGCTGCTCTGCGGATACATTCTGCCCGTAAAGTTCAAGCATCTTTCGATCAACGAGGTTGGCATCAACCAGTGAATGAATTTCTCCGGTCAATCGATTGGCATCGGTCTGGATCTGCTCATAGTGCGGATGGACTTTGAATGACTCCAACTCTGCTTGCCTTTTGGTGACCAAATCCTTCAATCGGACCTGGCGAGTTTCCAAATCACCAAGCTTTCCACCAAAACCGTCCAATACTCCCGCCTTGATAGCAGTTTTTATCGATTCAAGATCCTTGCTGCGATCCTTGATTTTCAAAAATTCCGAGGCGTCTTCCCAAGCCAGTCCAAGGAGAAAGGCATTATTGATTTGAACATCCGATGCTATTTGCTTGCGAAACGACTCAAAGGGTATGGAGTAGGCATCCGTGCGACGGCGAATGAAGTAGGAAATCAAACTGCGGAAGGATGGACCACGCAAAGAATTCCCATCGGTGTCATAAGGCAATCCGAACAGAAAATGTCCGAGCAGCAGAGTCCATTCCTTGGCAGTAAAGGCTTCGACTCCTTTCCGAACCGTCGGTTGGATCGGCCAGTTGGATGGAACACCGGAAACCAGAAAATTGGCTGGATTCTCCACCCCTCTGGTCACGGTCACCGGACGTGAGCCAACAGCCAATTCGAGGGAGAATTCCCAGCCAGGCAGGTGTTCTTTGGGAAAAACATCTTCGTCCGCATTGGCTCCCAGGCAGAAGTGAATGATCTCGATCAGCGTTGACTTGCCAAGACCGTTCCGGGAATGCTTCTTGGTTTCTTCTTTTTTCCGGTCGGCCAAAACTACATTAAAGCCTTTAGTAAACGCAACGCTTTGGAACGAGGATTGATTGGCCGTTATTTCCCTGATCATGGCTTCCTCCGCACAAGCAGACCATCCACCCAATCAATCGCCTGAATAGCGAAAAGAAAATCCAGCACCAAGATAAAACGCCAATAAACGCTAACCTCTGGATTGCCGCGCACCCGTTCCCACAATGCCGTGACCGTTTGCGGAGACTGCATGTGCCGCAACAAAGTGGCCCCAGCACCCAGAAGAGAGTGTCGCAGGTCAACATGCTTGGTCGGGAGAATCATTTCTCGAACACCTCACAGCTTTCAAACAGATACACCAGTACGGCCAAACCTGCGGCCTGACGTTTAAATTCATGGCTACCCTTACCAGCAAACGCCATCATGGCTTCAAACAGGGCATCATCATCCAGGTTCTGCGCCCGAAAGCCCTGATAAGCCATCAAAAATCCAGACTTAAGCCGTTCGGGAAAATCAGGATCGAAGATGGACATCTTCTGCAAATAACCAGACACCATCTGACTATGAACCATACCCATGGTGATCCACTGTCCGACATCGCTGGTCAGCCGGTTTTTGGCCATTTTCTCCCGAGGAGCGGTGATCGTAAAATCGTCCGTTGGGAAGCCGGGTGGAGAAGCAATAAATTTGGCGACGACCTCCAGTTCAGGAAAGCCGACGCTAGACATGGTGGCAGCCAACGTCGATTTGACCCATCGCTCATGGTCTGCCTTGATGGTTTTGAGATAGTCCACGGTATAGGTGTTGGGATGGGCATCCACCTTGGCGTGGCAAGTTGGACACAACAAGATCGAATTTTCGTAAAGATCCAACCGGTCTCGTGGAAAACCTTCGTTTCCACGGGGGCCATTGTCACTGTGGCCGACGATATGGCATCTTTCACCGATCTGCCTCGTGGGATCCGCCTCTGTAGCCTCCAGCACCAGTTCCAACCGACAATCAGCAAATGCGCAACGGCCACCAGAACGACCGTAGAGCTTTTTGATTTCCGCTGGTTGCAGTTCTTTTCTATACCTATTCACTGAAACGACAGCCTCAGATCACCGTGAAATTGATCCCGTGCGATAACCGACCCTACAAGCTTCCGGTCGGACAGCTTAATGCCGGACCCACAGATATTTTCGTCCAACATTGACCAGATATGCAAGCCATTCCAGGCCGCTTTCTTCCAATACGCAATGATCACACCCCTACTTATCCCTGAACTGCTCCATGATGATTCCGATCTCAGACTTCAATCCCACAAATATGGGGACAAGACCCGGATCAAAATGTTCTCCGGCATCCCGGACAATCAATTCCAAAGCATCGTCAATCGACCAAGCTTTTTTGTAGGGCCGAGATGAGGTCAATGCATCAAAAACATCACCAATGGCAGTCAGACGCCCAACAAGAGGGATCCCCGCCCCTTGAAGCTTTCTGGGATATCCATTCCCATTCCATTTTTCATGATGGGTGTGGGCAATCAAGGCACCAAGGGTCAGTATTTCGGAACTTTGTCTGCCAATAATGTTTGATCCCATCTCTGGATGCTTTTTGATGATCGCAAACTCGTCCTCCGTAAGCTTCCCAGGTTTGAGGAGAATATGGTCGGGAATGCCAATCTTGCCAATATCATGCATCGGTGCCGCATGCATCAAAAGGTCCGCCTCGGGTTCGCTCACACCGGACATAATGGCCAAAAGGCGCGTGTATCGACTCATCCGCATGATATGCATACCGGTTTCATTATCCCGATATTCCGCGGCACGGCCCAATTGACGAATCACCTCAATGCGCGTCTCCTCCAGTTCCATGTTGCGAACTTTGAGTTGCGCGGTTCGTATTTCCACCTGGTCTGCCAAAAGTTTCTTCTGATCGTTGATGGCCAAATGCGTCTTGATTCGTGCCAAAACAATCGGAGGGCTGACAGGCTTGAATAAATAATCCGCCGCCCCCAGATCAAATCCCCTAAGTTCATCTTCCACACTGGATTTGGAGCTGATAAACAGGATGGGGATATTCCGGGTTCGATCATCCTGTTTGAGTCGCCGACACACCTCATAGCCGTCCATCTCAGGCATCATCACATCCAACAAGATTAAATCCGGGGGCGGCAGCGAAAAAGCAATCTTAAACGCCAATCGGCCACTGATCGCCGCCTTGATCCGATAATGGGAATCCAGTATCCCCCTTAAAATATCAATATTCTCAGAAACATCATCAACAATAAGAATCGATGTATCCGGCATCTTTTCCTGAGATGTCATGATGGCTCACTCCCCAAGATGGATTCCTTCCTCGGTGGCCCAGGCATAAAAAAGCAATAGACAAGCCTCAAAATCGTAAGAATCCAGAGTCACTTGGATCGCGTTCAGCCTTTTCCTGCGCCCCATGCTGGACGACAAAGCCGCGATCTCCTCCACAAGCTTGAACACAGAGGTGTCAAACGCAAGAAGCTTCGCAATCGTCTTCCGAAATAACGGTGCCAGCTCCTCCGAACTGGCATCAACCCCAGATGGCACATTGTCCTTAACCATACCCGGTTGCCCCAGCGTGGTTTCAATCACAGAGACGATGCGTGCCAGTTCACAGGATGTCGTGTCAATCAACTGCGGCAACGCCTCCAATCCAGCCGAATTTTTGGACTGTTTTTCGATCTGACCCGCCAATTCTGCCAATCCCAAAACACCGAGCGTCGCGGATACCCCCTTGAGGCCATGCGCCAAATGTTCCAATTTTTGCAAATCCCCAGAAGCCAAGCACCGATCCATCTCCTGGCAGACCCCCCCTTGATTGTGGGAAAATTTCAGGAGGACATCCCGATAAAGTGTCGTTTTTCCCCCCACGTTACGCAGTCCCCTGGCAATATCGATCCCCGACAGCAACGGAATGGGAGAGATCAATTCCCCCTCCCTTCCGTGCAGGGACAAAACAACAGGTTGTGGGATGAAGCCGGATTTGGTCTGGATCCATTTTGCCAGGGTGGCGTACAGGTCATCCGGGATCACCGGTTTGGAAATATGGTCATTCATCCCGGCCTCCAGACACCTCTCCCGATCACCGTGCAAGGCATTGGCTGTCATGGCGATGATCGGCAACACTTGGGCATTTTTTTCCAACCGAATGTGCCGTGTGGCCGTCAGTCCATCCATGACGGGCATCTGGAGATCCATCAAGATGGCGTCAAAAGGCTCCCGACATGCCAGAACAACGGCTTCCTGGCCGTTATTGGCAATGACAATATTAATGCCCGCCTGCTCCAACAACTCCCGCGCCACCTGCTGATTGATTTCATTGTCCTCGACAAGAAGCAATTTGGACCCTTCCAGACTGGCACGGTGACTGTCCAGGTTGCCTCGCATCCGCCGTGCTGGGGTAAACCCAAAGACGATCATGATGGCATCCAACAGGGAGGTGATCGTAACCGGCTTCATCAAAAAACCATCGACCAATTTCTTTTCCCCCGGCGAGGATAAGGCATACTCCAAACTATACGCAGTCACCATGATAATGCGCGGATTTTTCGTCAAACATAATTCCCTGCGGATACGCCAAACTGTTTCCATACCATTCATGCCGGGCATTTTCCAATCCATAAAAATCAGATCAAAAGGCTCCCCCTCCCGATCCGCTATCGCAAGGGCCTCAAGGGCCATCTCTCCGCTTGCGACACAAACCGGATGGTAGATCGGAAATTCCAAATATTCGGCAATGATCTTCCGGGCACTTTTATTGTCATCCACCACCAGAATACGCAATCCACGGAGGGATTGTTCCGGCATAGGGACTCCCAGCATCAGGTCGTCCGCTTTGCCAAAACGGGTGGTGAACAGAAAACGACTGCCCTGCCCAAGTTTATTTTCAACCCGAATCTCCCCCCCCATCATCTCAACCAAACGCTTGCTGATCGCCAATCCCAGCCCAGTTCCGCCAAATCTTCGGGTAATGGAGGCATCCCCCTGGTGAAACTCCTGAAACAACGTACTCTCTTGCTCTGGCGTCATGCCAATGCCGGTATCTTGAACGGAAAATTGGAGGAGGGTGCTATCCTGGGTCTCTTCCAACACCTCGGTCGCAATGTAAACCTCACCATTTTCAGTAAATTTAATGGCATTACCGACCAAGTTGATCAAAATCTGCCCAAGACGGTGAGAATCCCCTTTCAGGGCAAGAGGGACATCCCTCTTGGTATCCAACAGCAGTTCCAATCCCTTTTCCTGGCATCGAACGTCCAGGATAGCCGCCACACCACCCAAAACCTCATTCAGGAAAAAATCGGCGTTTTCCACCACAAGCTTGCCCGCCTCAATCTTAGAAAAATCCAAAATATCATTGATCAATTGCAGCAGAATGTTGGCACTGACACTGACCTTGACCAGATAGTCCCGCTGCTGTCCGGTCAATTCTGTCTGTAGACACAAATGGGTCAAACCGATCACGCCGTTCATGGGCGTGCGGATTTCGTGGCTCATCGAGGCGAGAAACTCCGATTTGGCTTGATTGGCCTTTTCCGCAATGAGCTTGGCATTCTCCAGTTCGGCGTTCTTATCTTGCAGCACATGATCCAGGCGTTTACGCTCCGTCAAGTCACGAATCGTGGCAAATACACCCTGTAGCTTCCGGTCGCGGTTGTAAATGGTGGTCGCAGCCAGAGAAATCGGCGTCTCCTTGCCGCCCCGTGCGCGCACGGTCAGTTCATAATCGATCACCTTTTTTTCGCTCAATACCAGATTGATACCCAATTCCGCCAATTCCTGATCTGTAAAATGATTCTTGAGTGGTGCTCCAATCAGTTCATCACGGGTACAACCGGTGATCACCTCCATTTGCTTGTTGCAATCGGCAATAATGCCGGACGGGTCGGTACTCACCAGTGCGTCAATGCTGGATTCAATAAGAGAGCGCGTATAAAATTGTTGATCACGTAGACGTTGATCCAGCTTTTTTTGCTCCGCTTCAACCCGTTTACGTGCCGTGTTATCCGTGCCAATCAACAGATAGCCAATAATGGCGCACTGATCGTCACGTAGGGCTGTGACCGATACAACTGCCGGAAAACGACTCCCATCCTTGCGGATATAGGTCAGTTCATAGATATCCTCTATGCCACGGGAAGCCTTGAACACTAACGCTTCAAAACCGGGTGTAATCGGCGTGCCAAGCTCGGAACTCAGTACCTTGGCACGTTTGATGACCTCTCGCGGATCGGAAATATCGGCTGGTGTGATTTTATTCATCACCTCGATGGCCGAATAGCCCAACATGCGCTCGGCACCCACATTGAAAATCTGGATTACCCCCTGGGCATCTGTGGCGATACTCGAAAAATTGGCACTGTTGAAAATGGCATTTTGCAAGGCTCCCGCCTTGAACAAGGCTTCTTCCGCCTGCTTGCGTGCCGTATTATCCGTGCCGATCAACAAGTAGCCGATAATGGTATCATGATCATCACGCAACGCCGTGACGGACACAACCGCAGGAAATCGGCTGCCATCCTTACGGATATAGGTCAACTCGTAAATATCCTCAATGCCCCGTGAAGCCTTAAACACCAACGCCTCAAAACCGGGTGTGATCAAAGTGCCAAGTTCGGTACTTAATGCCTCGGCACGCACAATCACTTCTTGTGGATCCGAAATGTCAGCCGGCGTGATCTTATTCATCACCTCAATGGCCGTATAGCCCAGCATCCGTTCGGCACCAACATTGAAAATTTGAATAACCCCCTGGGCATCTGTGGCAATACTCGAAAAATTGGCACTGTTGAAAATGGCGTTCTGTAAATCCCCAGTTGAAAGTCGTGATCTGTAAGTCTCTGGCTTAGATAACGCTTTGCGATAATCGGTCTGGGTACCACCATCTGTGGTAGAATCGGAAATACTGGGACTCTGATCTTTTTTAGGCATGAACAACCTCTTTTGATTGACATAAAAAATAAAAGTTATTTTCGAAGACGAAAACCACACGGAACAGAATCGGCCCAATGCATGGATAAAAATAGTAATGGGATATTAAAAAATCATCCCCCCAGTGGAAGTGTGGGGGCGTGCGTCCAAGGTATCACGGAAAGTCCGGTTGCAAGGAGAAGTTCAACCCAGGTATTGTCCATTCACCCAGAAACCTGACGCCCTCCTTTCCGGGTAACGGAAAATGAAGAGGTGTAAGCAGCAAGGAAAACGCCGTCCTGAGACGTGTTCCCGATTTTCTCAAAAATTTTTCGAGGCGTTCCAAAAGACAGGGGGGGGGACGTAAGACCCTTGGGATCCAAGTCAACGTCACAGGCGGCGGAGGGAAATCTTGTTCAAACCGTAAAGACGAAACCTTGGAACGCAACGTTAAAGCCCAACGGGGGGATTCCCCCGGCCCCCCCGCAACCATGATTTTTCGCCAGCATAGTGTTGTGGAGCAAACACGGCGCAACGAACCCGCCGCACGGCGAGTCAATGCCTCACATTCACACGAACAGGCGTCCCAGATCCAGAATCTTTGGATCCAAGAATTTTCCAGGTTCGGCACCCATCCCCGGTCTAGCTCCCCGTGATCCATGCGCCCTCTCCCCTGCTGGGAACAGGGTACGCGATCAGCGGATCGGAACCCTGGGATTCATGCAGCCCTTATGGGGCAACGACAACCCGACACCGGAACAGGTACTCCCGAAGAAACTTAAACGCCCGCAGTGACGGCACGGCGAATTTTCTTACGCAGACGTCGTACGGCTTCAGCTTTCTTTCTTCTTTTTTTCTCGGATGGTTTCTCAAAAAACTTCCGCTTCTTCATCTCCCGAAACATACCTTCGCGGATCATCTTTTTTTTCAGAACACGAATCGCTTGATCCACATTGTTTTCGTAAACATCAATCCTCACGAAACATCACTCCTTTTCATCATTGATGATCTCCCCATCCGTCAGATATGGTGGGATGATTGCTTTGGCGGAATAAAGAGCCGGGATGCTAGCTGTTTTAAGCGCAGATTTCAAGCCTCTTTGAACTCGATATGCAAGAACAGCCACCAGGAACCCGCATTTTTCCATACTCGTGCAGCACGCCCCCAAATTTTTATCGGAGGCATAACCCATGTCACCCCCCCATTTACCTGGAATCTTGCCGTCGTGGATGGAATTGAAGCGGAAACACCGTCCCCTCGGAGATCACCCCCTGCGGAGCCTCTTCGATGACAGCCTTGAGGAGCAGTTGCCCCCCCCCTGCGACTTCTATTTTCCGGTTATGGTGTTTGAGCCAAAAGAAAACCAACATGAGGGCGATCACCCCCACCACCCCCCCCAGCGTCTCGGCAGACTGTGGCGACACCCCAACCATCAGCCCCAACTGTCGGAACAAAAAACCCCCGACAAACAAAGCCAATACTGGGACAATATAAGCCAAAAAAGAGGCCCGCAGCATGTGTCGTTCGGACATTTCCAGAAGAACCCGGTCACCGACCCGGGCACCCACCGGGTTTGCGACACGCAAACGCACCTCCTTGTGGCCGCCGCCAAAGGAAAGGGTCGCGCAAGTCCCCTCCTGGTGACAAGAACCGCAGCTACTCTGCCGCTGACCCACGACGACGGCATGATCCCCATCCAAAGCGACAACCACCGCCTGTTCCTGTATCACAATCGGACAACCCCTCGTTGGATAAACTAGGAAATCCCTATTTTTTTCAGGAACGCAATCATTCCACCGCTTGGACTTTCCATATGATCATTGCTGATGGCACTCATAACAGAGCCTGTCAAATCTTCGGGATCGGGCAGAAAAAACCGGTCAGCAACGACACTCTTGACCGTCGCAAGCTTATCCAAAGTGCGCCCACACGCATCACACCGGAGAAGATGGTCCATCACCTCGGTCAGAATAATCGAGTCAAGCTCACTGTCGAGGAAAGCAGAAATCAGTTCTGGATTACATCCCATGGCGGCCCTTCATCAGAATAAGCGACGCAAATCCACCCACCACAATCTAAATTCTATCTTAAAAGCTATACCCTGTTCAACAAGGATCAGGCAAGCTTTTTCCTTAAATGCCATCAAACCCGTGGTTCGAGATATTCCTGCATATTTTCAATAATTTCTTGTCTGGCTCGGTAGATACGTGATCGGACCGTACCGATGGGACAGCTCAGAGCCTTCGCGATTTCTTCATAGGAGCAACCATCGACATCCCGCATGATGAGGACCGATCTCATAGAATCTGAAAGTCCATTCAAAGCCTTGTCCAAGTTATGGAACATTTCATCACGTAAAACAAGTTTTTCCGGGGTTTCATGATGCCGCAACTGGGGTGCCACCTGATCCACATCATCCAAAGCAACATCATTTTCCGTCGGCACCCTACTGCGGGAGATCAAAAAATTCTTGGCGGTATTGGCGGCGATACGATAGAGCCATGTATAAAAAGCACTCTCACCACGAAAACTTTTCAAAGCACGATAGGCTTTGATAAACGTCTCCTGAGTCAAATCCCGCACCTTATCGGGGTCACGGACCTCACGGGCAATGACAGCCGCTATTTTGGTCTGATAACGCCGCACCAATATCTCAAAGGCTTTTTGATCGCCTCGGATGGTGCGCTGCACCAGAATGGTATCGCCTTCGCTCACGTTAACGTACCATTTTCATTGAAAGTTGACCCAATAAGACAGCAACATGTGCATCAGACACCCAGTTCATGATAAACTATCATGTGGGTGAAATCAAAAAACTTTTGTTACCGGCTTCCAAAAATTCTATTACAAGCCTATCGAGTGATCATGACGGAAATCTACAACAAACCCCAGCACTATGGTAACCGTATCATTTCAGACTTCCTGGTCATCGGTGGTGGCGTCGCCGGTTTGGACCTGTCATTGCGTCTGGCGGAACTCGGATCGGTACAACTGCTCACCAAAACCGATGCCAACGAATCCAACAGCAGCTATGCCCAAGGGGGCATCGCCGCCGTGTTGGACTCCAATGATTGCTTTGAACTGCACATGGAAGACACCCATCGCGCCGGTGCCGGGCTATGCCACGAAGAAACCGTGTGCCATGTGGTCAAAAACGGCACGCGGGCGATAAACCGCCTGATCGAGTTGGGTGTCCCCTTTACCCGCACCCCCGAAGGTCCATGTCACCTAACCCGAGAGGGGGGACACTCCAATCGCCGCGTCGTCCACTCCGCCGACGCCACCGGCAAGGCACTCATCCAAACACTCCTCGAAAAAGTCCAGAGGCATCCCGCGATTCAACTGTTTGAAAATCACCTGGCCATCGATCTCATCACATCCCACAAAACGGGTCGCTTCGCCCCCGATCAGTCCAATCGCTGCCTGGGATGTTACAGCCTGGATCTTAAAAACGATACCGTCATCACCCAACAAGCCCGCTTTACCACCCTGGCCACCGGCGGTGCGGGGAAAGTCTACCTGTACACCTCCAATCCCGATATTGCCACCGGGGATGGCATCGCCATGGCCTACCGTGCCGGATGCCGGGTGGCCAACATGGAATTCATCCAGTTTCACCCCACCTGCCTTTATCACCCCAAAGCCAAATCCTTCCTCATCTCCGAAGCGGTACGCGGAGAAGGGGGTATCCTAATCCTGGCCGATGGGGATCGTTTTATGGAACGCCACCATGAACGCCGGGAACTGGCACCCCGTGATATCGTCGCCAGGGCCATCGACTTTGAAATGAAACGGACCGGTGACGATTGCGTGTTTCTCGACATCACCGCCAAAGGGGAGCCGTTCATCCGAAAACATTTTCCCAATATCCACGCCAAATGCCTGGATCTGGGGATCGACATGGTGAGAGAACCCATCCCCGTCGTCCCCGCTGCCCATTACACCTGTGGCGGGGTTGTGACACAACTGGATGGAACCACCGATATTGAAAATCTTTTTGCCGTCGGAGAGGTTAGCCACTCCGGCCTTCATGGTGCCAACCGCCTGGCATCCAACAGCCTTCTGGAATGCCTAGTCTTCGCCGAAGGGGTGGAAACCACCATCCGCAGCAAACTCCAGGACAATGACACCTCCCACCAAATCCCCCTCCCCCCATGGGATAGCTTCGATACCCACATGTGCGAAGAAGCGGTCCTCATTTCCCACAACTGGGATGAAATTCGGCGTTTTATGAGCAATTATGTCGGCATCGTCCGCTCCGATTCCCGTTTGGCCCGCGCCCGCCGACGCATCGAACTTTTACAACAAGAGATCAACGAATATTATTGGAACTGCCGCGTCAGCCGCGATCTTTTGGAATTACGCAATATTGCCCTGGTCGCTTCCCTGATCATCCGCAGTGCTATTCACCGCAAAGAGAGCCGGGGACTACACTATAATACCGATCATCCCGACCGCGACGACACCCTCTGGGCCAAGGATACCATCCTCCCCATTCATCTTTAGATAACATGTCAATAGATTAAAAAAAGCTTAATTTGGATTCCGGGGTCTTGATTCGTAACCATTCACCTCCCCCTAGGAAATTATTGAAAGAAAAAAGGGGTCTGGGGGATTGCCCCCAGGGTTTTGATCTTAGACAAAAAGCTTCATTCTTCGCTTTTGAATTTGCTCTTGAACTTAAACAAAGTCAAAAACAAGGTCAAAAGCGGAACATGGAAACCTTTTTGTTTAAATTCAAGAACAAAACCCTGGGGGCAATCCCCCCGACCCCTTTTTTCTTTCAATAATTTTCTAAGAAGAGTGAACGGTTACGAATCAGGACCCCGGAATCCAAATTGAGCCTAAAAAAAATGGGTCTTGGGAATTGCCCCCAGACCCATTTCCTCCCAACCGTCCCGTCAACCCAATTCAATCACCATTGAATATGATCGATATTGTGAAACTCGATGATGGAGCCATCATCCAGAGTGATCGTCCCCGAAGCATTCGGATCATTAAAATCAATCTGGTTCTGGTCTGCATTCATCGTGAACGCATTATCCGAATCCAAAGTCCAATCACCCGCATGTTCAATGGACTCTGCCGGACCACCGGAGACATCCCCCAGTTGGATGGAATCCAACCAACCGTCTCCTGACCCACCATCGACATAATCAAGACCGCCGCCATGACCGAAGATGAAGAGATCATCGCCATCCCCCCCTGTCATGATATCATCGCCGGCTCCACCCAAAAACACATCATTCCCAGCACCGCCGTCCATGATATCGTCCCCTTGACCACCCATGAGATGGTCATCGCCATCCCCTCCAGAGAGGGTATCATCGCCGGTTCCGCCGCCGAGGATATCATCCCCCGCCCCCCCTTCCAGAGTATCGTTACCCGATCCGCCAGAAAGTTGATCATCACCCGCACCACCCTCCAAATGGTCATTCCCCGCACCACCCGCCAAGCTATCGTCTCCAGCTTCCCCCAAAAGATGATCGCTGCCATCCCCGCCGCGGATAATATCATCACCCGCAGTCCCAGTCAGATTTCCATTCCCAGTGATGGCATCATCAGGAAGATAATCCTCCATGACATCGACGGTGACGCCGCTGGTCAAAGAGGTCGCATCGCCACCATCACTTTCCGAAGCCGTCGCCGTGACATCCAGATCAAACGGCGTCGTCATGGCATCCCCGTTCCCAGAGATGGTCAAACCATCCAAGTCGTCCGCCGTGAGGGTCCAGGTACCATCGCCATTATCCGTACCCGCCGAAAGGGTCGCCCCATCCGGGAGACCGGCAACGTGGATGCTGAGTGACTCCGAACCATCGGTATCGGTCAGTGACGTTTCAATATTCAACGGTGCCTGAAACTGCTGCTCCGATGCCGACGACTCGTTGACGAAATCAATGGCGGTAATGGTGAAGTCGGAAGCATTACCGTGCGCCCCCTGTGTACCATTGGCGGAGAACTTAATCTCGTCAAATCCCCCTTCGTGTTCAATCTGTAACGTCACCTTGTTGCCGTGCGTCCCATCAAAATCGCCCGACCCCACCAACTGACCATCCAGGTACAAGTCATAATGCCCGGACTCATTGTGTTGCAACTTGTCAACATGGACCGTCGTTTCGGTGATATCATTGTCAAATTGGACGATCAGCTTCTCAGAAAGCCCTGAAGAAGTATCATAACCGGTTGCATTCGTCGTGCCTGTTGTATGACCCGATGCACCGATGCCGTCCGACACCGATCCCACGTTATCGACCGAGGCGGTACCCAGGTGTCCGTCTTCGATGTTTTGCGCCAACACACGGAACCCGGAATCGGTTTCGTTGAAATTGCTGGCGTCGATGGTGACCTGTTCCCCACCACCTTCCACAACCACATCCCCCAGGGAAACACTCAAGGTTGGAGCAGAGGCTTGGTTGTCTACTTCGACATCGGGCATATCCACATCCAATGTCCCGGAAGAGGTACGAATGTCATCCCCATCCTGGGTCGTTACCTGAATCCCCAAGGAAAAATCTCCCCCCGCATCATCGGTCATGGTGACCGTCAAATCGGGAACCCTCCAGGCGATGGCGTCGCCAGAACTATTGGTATCCGTAACCTCCAATGCATCGTGAGGAATGATCCAGGTATGGTCCGCTCCTGCCTCCCCGACGCTGAACGTAGCCCCTTCCGGCACATCGGTCAGAACAATATTTCCAGACAACGTTTCCGAACCGTCGGTATCGGTCAGGGAGAACCCGATATCGAGTTCAATGACCGTTTCCGAAGAACCATCATGGCCCTGTGTTCCATCGTGACCGCTGCCGTTCTGGGAACCACCACCATGCCCGGAACCGCCGCTCTGGTTGCCACTCCTTTGCGAACCGCCGCCATGGCCACTGCCACCACTGCCACTCCCTTGCGAACCATTCCCATGACCACTGCCACCACTTCCACTCCCTTGCGAACCATTCCCATGACCACTGCCACCACTGCCACTCCCTTGCGAACCATTCCCATGACCACT
>PEAO01000143.1 GCA_002753615.1 Magnetococcales bacterium DCbin2 | reverse complement strand
CCCCAGGGTTTTGATTTTAAATAAAAAGATTTCCATGTTCCGCTTTAGACTCTTTTTTCAATATTTGAACAAAGTCAAAACCCTGGGGGCCAACCCCCCGACCCCTTTTTTCTTTTAATAATTTTTATTTTAACGTCTTTAAATAGGTAATCAAGTCCTTTCGCCGCTGATGGTCCCTGATCCCTGCAAAAACCATCTTCGTCCCCGGAATCATCGCCTTGGGATCGGCAAGAAATTGGTCAAGATTTTTCGTGTTCCATACCCTTAACCCCTTCTCAACCGCTTCCATGAAAGGCTGAGAAAATGCGAACCCCACAACGCTGCCCGCCGGACGACCAACCACCCCCATCAAAAACGGACCAATAATCATCTTTTTTTCAGAACTTAAATCGTGACAAGCACCGCATTTTTCCGATTCCATGCGCCCCCGTTTGATCCGCTCGTCAAAGCTTGAACCATCCGCGTCGGCAGACAAAGAAAGAATCGCCTGATCAATCAAAGGGGCCATGAGACTCTCCTTCGGCGACATCAAAGTTTTTAAATATTCAATCAAAGCCTTACGTTCCGCAACATCATGAAGTCCCGCAAACGCCATTTTGTTTCCCGGAATAAATTCCTTGGGATCCGCAAGATATTGGTCAAGAGAACGTTCATCCCAGACGGCACCTCGCTGACCAAACTGAAACAACACACGAGAAAATGTGTATTCCGGTACCGATGCCACAGGCCTTCCGACCACCTCCCACAAAGGGGGTCCAACCCGGGTCAACCGGCGCGTACTGGTAAGATCATGACAAGGGGTGCAATTGCGCGCAACGCGCTTGCCCAGTTCCACGGGACTCATCACAACATCAACGGCGGAAGAATTCGAATGGACACCCAGTTCGTCACCAAAAAACTGGAAGAAACCAACAAATCCCAATACGCCAACAACCGTCAAAACTACCGCGAGAAAATCCTTGTTACCATCCACCCTCAAGACCTCCTGCTTTCAGGTTGAAGTAGCAAGACACCACGACGACACCACGACAAAATCAGCGACTAACCATCAACAAAACATGGGCCAATGGGATCGTCGTGTGAAAAAAAAGGCGGCACGAAGCCGCCCTTAAATTCTACCCACTGTGCCCCAAAAAACATCAGGGGGTCGGAAGGGTTTTCAAGAATGCGATCACATCAGCGCGTTCGGTATCCTTGGGCAAACCAGGGAATGCCATCATCTTGGTCCCTTGGATGAAATCTTTCGGCTTGGTCAGGAACTTATCAAGATTCTCGTCAGTCCAGGTCAACCCCTCACCGGACATTTTCGTCATGCCGGGGGAATAGGCGAATCCAGCGACCTTGCCAGCCGGCTTACCCGCAATACCCGCTTCGAGGGACGGACCAATCTTACCAGCCTTAGCAATAACCTTGCCAAAAGCATGACAGGTGGTGCATTTTTGCTCGGCCAGTTTTTTACCACTCTCCGCGTCACCAGCAGCCCAAGCGGGAACACTGGCCATAGAGAGCGCAAAGAGAGCCGCAGACAGACAAAGAGCAGTTTTCTTCATAACTTTCACCTTGAATGATTTGATAAAAAGGGGCTACACGAAGCCCCGATTAGACACCCGTTCATCAATTTTGGCAACTGTTTTTAACGCAATAATGGACAGTTTCTCACGCTGATCATCAATTTTTACACGATTCAAACAAACCCAACGCCATCATAGCCCCACGCACAAGGTTCTGATGATCTTGGGTCAATGGTGTCAACGGGAGGCGAATTTCGGGGGTACACAGCCCCAACATGGCAGCGGCGGCCTTGATGGGGATGGGGTTGGTTTCACAAAAGAGAAAACGGTTGATGTCCAGAAGTTTCTCATGCCGCATCCGTGCCAGAGTCACATCGCCCTGCTGCCAAGCGTCCCATACCCCAAGGACATGTCCCGGGGCAATATTGGCGGTCACAGAAATCACCCCATGCCCCCCCACCGCCAGAAATGGCAAAAAGGTGGCATCATCTCCCGAAAGCAGGGTCATACGATCCCCACACCGCTGATGGATGACGGCGGCACGTTCCAGATTGGCCGTCGCCTCCTTGATGCCCACAATCCCTTCCACCTGGGCCAGACGGACGACGGTATCGGCGGTCATATCCACGGCTGTGCGCCCGGGAACATTATACAGCACCACCGGAAAATCGACCGATTCGGCAATTTTGGTATAGTGTTGCACCAAACCTTCCTGAGTCGGCTTGTTATAATAGGGGGTGATGATCAACGCGCCGTCGGCACCGGCTTCATGGGCGTGACGGGTCAATTCGATGGATTCCCATGTGGAATTGGAACCGGTTCCAGCAATGACATGGATCCGTTTATTTACCCGTTCAACACAAAAACGGATCACCGATCGGTGTTCCTCATGGCTGAGCGTCGCCGCTTCCCCCGTGGAACCACAGGGGACAACCCCGGCGATGCCCGATTCGACCTGACTATCGAGCAGCCGTCCCAAGGCATCCCAATCGACACTCCCATCCTTGAATGGGGTTATCAAGGCGGTATAAACCCCTTTGAACATGATCGTGCCCTCCCAGGTTGATAGTACACAAGGTAGGCGGGCAAAATACTCTGAAGAAACCTACCGGCAAAAGCCGCCCAATACCCAATCCGATAGCCCGGCAGGTTATCCCAAAAGGGATCCCGGTCTCAAGGGACACCAACTGTCCTGTAAGGAAATGGATGCCAGCATACGGCTGGCAATGTCATCGGCAGCCATCGTCTGGGAACACTCCGGCCATGTCGATGCCAGCGTTGCCAGTGTTTGATTGGTGTGTGGATGGACCAGATCGGGAGCCAGTTGGGCACAAGGCAAGGCAATAAAAGGGCGACGCAGAACATCTGGGTCGGGAAGAATCAACCCATCGGCAGCGAACACCATGGATCCCATCATCGCGATATCCAAGTCCAGGGTTCGCGCAGCATATCGCCTGGAATCTCGCGTCCGGCCACATCGATGTTCGATACCCCGCAAACACCGACGTAATTGCAGTGGATGCCAATTTCCAACACGATGGCTCAGTTGTGCAACGCCGTTTAAATAATCAGGATTCTCCGCGTCATCCGATATTTGATCGGGATCGGAAAGTGCGCACGTCCTCCAGACCGTCGAGACCCTGTGAATACCGATTTCCTGGTGCAACAAACCAAGTCCCCGGACAAGATTATCCAGGGGATCGATATTCGCCCCAAAGGCGATCAGGATGGGAAGTTGTCCAGACATGGGCGATCACGTTGAATTTCGACACCGACGCTCCGGGCAAATCGCAACGCCCCCGGTTTCTCGACCACAACAGTGACCGTGACCACCCGTGCGTCTTCCAGTGCCAACTGGGCAATCCCATCGGCCAGGGCCTCCACCAACTGAAAATGGGAATTTTCGACAAACCGGATAATCTCTTTGGTCAGGGTTTTGTAGTTAACGGTATCCTCGATGCGGTCCGTCCTTCCAGCCTGCCTCAGATCGGTCGCAAGGGTCAGGGAGATCACGACATCTTGGAGGGTTTTTCGTTCCCACGCCTGAATGCCGATGATACAGCGCAGATGCAGGTCACGAATGGTGATACGGTCCATTTTTCCTCGCTATTTAAAGGTGCTGGCCCCCATCGACGCACAGCATCTCCCCGGTAATGTAGTCCTGCCGCAGAAAAAATAACAGAGCTTCCGTAATATCATCCGTACTTCCAGGACGCCCCATGGGAACCGAACGGCTTAATTGCATAAAAGTTTCCGTATCATCCCCAGCCGCTGGCAAAATCGCCCCCGGTCCAATGGCGTTCACCTGAATTTTAGGAGCAAATTCCAGGGCCGCCATCCGCGTCAAAGACAAAAGACCACTTTTAGCAACTGTGTAGGAGACATACCCTTTGCCGGGGCGCAGAACCCGTTGATCGATGATATTGATCACCTTGCCCATGGCCCCTTCGGGCACCTGTCTGGCAAAGCGACTCATGAGAAAGAATGGTGCCGCCAAATTGAGGGCCATGTGACGATTCCAATCGTCCCAGTTGGCCCCAAGGACCGTATCCGGTTCAAACATAGCGGCGTTATTGACCAGGATGGTCACTGGACCCCCATTTTTTTCCACCCTAGGGAGCAACGCTTCAACCGCACGCCCATCGCTCAGGTCCGCTGCAACCGTCCACGCCGCCCCCCCCGCCGCATGGATTTCACGGCAAAGATTTTCGGCCAACTCCGTAGATCCGTGACAATGCACCGCCACACGGACACCCGCCGCGCTCAAAGCCCGGACACAGGCCGCCCCAATCCGCCGCCCACCTCCGGTCACCAAAGCCAGATGTCCCTTGATCTCCAAAATTTCTTCCCAATGATATGATGTTACACTAAGAGTGGGAAAAAATATCCTCGTTTTCCCAACCCGCCAAATCCAGGTCTACCCGCACCTGCAACGCCGCCATCACCTCCGTCGCCAACCCAACCCGATTTTCCCGCGCCAGCATAACATCCAATTTTTCCTTGATCCCGACCAAATAAATGACATCCCCTGCGGTATATTCCAACTGTTTGTCGGTCAACATGGGGGCACCCCAGTCGGAAGACTGCTGTTCTTTGTCCATCTCAACGTTCAAAAGTTCCCGCGCCAAATTTTTCAATCCATGACTGCTCGTATAAGTCCGAGTCAGCTTGGAGGCAATTTTTGTGCAGTAGACGTGTTGAACCCGACAACCGAGCCAATGTTGCAAGGCGGCCATATCAAAACGGGCAAAATGAAAAATTTTTTCCACCTGTCTCGATTCCATCAGAACCTTAAGCCTGGGTGCCCCGTAGTTCTTGATCTGGACAATGGAAATCAACCCCTCTTCATTGCACATCTGAACCACGCACAATCGGTCCCTTTTGGTCACAAGCCCCAAGGTTTCCGTATCCACGGCAAGATAACGGCTCGCCAAATATCGCTGATACCGCTCTTCGTCCAGATCATCTTGGAACACAGTCAATGACTTCACAACATCCGCCATAATTCAACCCCCATAAAATAAAAGATAATTAAAAAATGAACACTATCATTCAGAAATCACACCCGTACCCCATGCACACCACCCACCATCTCCATGCACAGGTGTTGATCAGGTAACTTGGTATCAACCGCCTTTTCTGGCATACTGAATCATCGGCACTTTACTTGGTATTAAAAACTACCGATAAGCCCACCCACCCCGCCACACTCCAAACACGAAAAGGAGTCCCGTACTCCCGGACCAATATAAGGGGTATGGTGGCCTTTGAAAAGGCCGGTTTGAAGATTTTGACGGATTGCAACCGCCTCACCCCTTGAATCATCATCATGGGTCCAGGCAGGATAAAATAAACTATTTAAGGTAAGAATCCACATTCTTTTCCCAGACCGGAAGCAATCACAAACAATCCGGTCATGAGTGACCTAAGAAAGGAGGGGCGAATCATGGCGGAACGCGATCTCTACACGGCAGAGCAATTGGCTAAAATTCGGGCCACTCTCCAGAGCAATCTTGGCGATGAGACATCAAACGCCTTGCAAACCCTGGAAACGCGCTTCACCGCCAAAACGGAGGAGAAAGTCGATCCCGACAAACAGAAAAAAAGCAAAGAAGAAAAAGCCCATGTCGATGTTGCCGCCGTCGTTGAAGAGGGCAATCTGAAAAAACTCCTCACCGCTCTCCACGATGTCAAAGAGAACCCCGTAGATCGACGCACCATGGTCGCTGCCATCATCCAGCATCAGGAGGTCAAAGCATTTCATCTGGTTGAGGCGTTAAGCCAGGTTCCAGGCGATAAGGAATTGGTAGACTCTCTGGTGAACGGCATCACCTCACGCAAGGGGGTCAACCCTCTCATCGACGCCCTGCGTCACGCCGAGATCAGCCCCAATTCCATCAAAGCCCTGGCCAAAGGGATCGCCGAGCAGGGGACCATCAACCACATCATCCGCGCCATCGCCACCGCACCGGGCAATCAACCCGAAGCGGAAATCATCTGGGCCATGGAAATCATCGGCAAGGGGACCATGGAACAGATTCTGGAAGCCCTGAATCTTCTCAATTCCGAATCCCAAGGGACCGTTGTTCTGGCCACAGGTTTGGTCAACCGCAAGGAAATCGCCGTAGAACCTTTGGTCAGGGCCTTGACCTCGTGCAAGGAGAACGCCAAGGCTTCGGCAATCCTGGCGGTGGAACTCACCCGCCAAGCCGATTTAAACTCGCTGGTGACCTTGATGGAAAAATACATCGCCGACGGCACCTCCGCCGGTGAAATCATCGCATCACGGTTGGTATTCCGCAGTTTGATCGAAAGGGGACGCAGCAAACTGTTGTCCAAAGCGGCCCGTTTCGTCAAAGGAAACTCCCTCGCAGGCAAGATCTTGGCCATGGGCCTTGTGGAACAGGATGATGCCATGGAGATGGAAAAGGCCTTTCCACGCCTATCCAGCCATCCCGTTGCCCAAAAAATGGTTGCCGTCGGTCTCCACAAAAAACTAGGCGGTTTAAAGGCACTGCGTTTATTGGGTGGAACTTTCTTCAAGATTTCCAGCTTCCAGGAAGAGACCAACGCCGCCACCAAAGAGGCGCGGGCCAAATACAATCACATCGTCAAGGATATCCTGGGGGAAGATGCCAATGCCGCCAAGGTATCCGCTCGGGAAAAACTGACCCAGGAAATGGCCAAGGATAAAGGGGGAGAGACGGGCAAAAAGAAAAAATAATAACCACTCCACCCCAGCTAAAAACCCTGGATCATTTGGGCCTCACCCCCAGGGCAATCGCATTTGAAATTGGCACGTCCAAATGCCTTGGAAAAGATAAATTATTAAAAGAAAA
>PEAO01000142.1 GCA_002753615.1 Magnetococcales bacterium DCbin2 | reverse complement strand
CCACTAACTGGAGAGCCGTGTGCGGGAGAACCGCCTGCACGGTTCGGAGGGAGGGGAGGTCTTGGCCTTCCCTACCCCTATCCTTTTTTCTTTTAATAATTTTCTAGGGTGTATCTCAAGCTATCGGACATCAATACGCCCTAATGTCAAGGGATTCCAAATGCGATTGCCCTGGGTCTGGGGGATTGCCCCCAGGGTTTTGATTTTGAATTTAAATAAAAAGCTTCATTTTTCGCTTTTGAATTTTCTTTTGACTTTGTTTAAATTCAAAAACAAAGTCAAAAGCTTAAACATGGAAATCTTTTTGTTTAAAATCAAAATCAAAACCCTGGGGGCAATCCCCCAGACCCCTTTTTTCTTTTAATAATTTTATCCGCGATGAGTCCCTATTCCCAAGCGGTCTCGTTCGCGGAAAAGCCGCAATAACTCTTCCTCCGTTCCAGGCAGCCCCCCCGAAACACCCCCCAACCAGCCAAGCAGGGTAGAAGCGGCCTGAAACACAGGGATCTTGGGATAATAACACTCCGTGGCAAAATGGACCCATTTTAATATTCTGAATGGATTAAACCAAACAAAGAACCGCTTCATGAAAGCATCGGGAGAGGCGGTGTTGGCCCGAAGTTCTTCCAGGGCCTGACGAAAACATTGTTGCTCCAAAAATTGCGCTAAAACAGGAGATGAGCAAGCAAATACCGCACCAAGATCTTGTGACAGTTCCCGAATATGCCCAAAAAAAGATCGCAAATCTGAAAATACCCTGGGATCATAACTCATGAATTTTTCCATATCCCCTTCGCACCACTTCCCCATGGCACGCCCGGTTCCAAAAGGGACACGATGCGAAATACGCGGCGACGGAAAAACGGTGGTCGTCGTCAGATCAGAAAAAGGACCATGGGCCATGACTTTTTGTAAAAAATAAAAATCTTCCCCCGCCTGACGGCGATTCATCCCTCCCAAACGTCGATAGACATCCGCACGCACCGCCATGGCGGAACCAACCGTGTGGAAAGCATGGGGGGATCCGGCGTAGACCAAACCCTGCCGGTAGAGACGCAAAAATAATTCATATCCGACAATCCCGGCGCGGTGCCACGGCGGTAAACCGTCCAAAGGGTGTTCAAAGTAGAGAGAGGCACCACCCGTTTTCGGATAGTTTTGGAAATGTTCCACCAAAGCGGTCAAATAATTAGGGGCCACCCGACAATCGGCATCCAGGGCAGCGATGATTCCCGGCCTTTTGGGTGTTGCACACAATAAATTTTCACACGCCGCATCCATCCCCAACCGCCGCGCCAACCCCACCCCCGCTTGGCGTTGTGGCAAACGCGGATGATACTGTACCGTCACATCAAAGGATAGATCACGATGATCATCGACCCAGGCCGTCAACATGTCCCGCGCACGCACGTTCGCCAGACGATCCCGATCCTCATCTTCTTCGGAACCGTTGACGACCACGATAACCGCAACAGAGGTATCGGGCCTATCGCAGTCAGCCAAGGCCACCAAAGGGAAAACAGGATCCGGCTCACTGCGACTGGGGATGACGACAGTGAGCCGGGGGAGACCGGTGAGGTTGTTATCCGTGGTCAGTAGCGCACCAGCTTGACTTCCAGGACATTGGGAACCTGAAGGAGTTGATCCATAATCCCCTTGGGGACATCTTGATCGATGTTGATAAAGGCGATGGCCGATCCCCCCTGGTGGGTCCGTCCCAGATGGAAATTGGCGATATTGATCCCTGCCTCTCCCAGGATGGTCCCCACACGACCGATCAGGCCGGGGGAATCTTGGTTGGCGACAAACAGCAGATTGCCTTCGGGTGTCGCTTCAATGGGAATCTCATTCATGGAGACCACACGGGGCCGTTGATCATAGGATAACGTCCCAGAAACACACCGTTTTCGCTTTTCCGTGATCAACGAGACCGAGATGAGTGAGGTAAACCCTTTTTTCGACTGCGAACGGACCACCTCGGAAACCACAATACCCCGTTCCTTGGCAATCAGGGGGGCATTCACCAAATTGACCCCAATCTCCAACATGGGGGTCAACAGGGAATTCAACAAGGTGTTGGTGATGGGTTTATGATTGAGGGCAGCGACCTCCCCTTCGTAGGTCACCTCGATGGATTGAACCCCCGCCTCGGTCAGTTGCCCCAAGGTGGTCCCTAACTTATCGGCAAGGTTGAGAAAAGGACGCAATGCCGGGAGTTCATTTTCCGAAACGGCAGGTATGTTGAGGGCGTTCTGGACCGTACCCTTGAGGAGATAATCAGAGATTTGCTCGGCAATCTGGACGGCAACCTTGACTTGCGCCTCGGAAGTCGATGCCCCAAGATGGGGGGTTAGAACCACGTTATCCAATCCAAACAACGGGTTTTCCTTGGCGGGTTCTTTCTCGAAGACATCCAGGCCCGCCGCAAAAACCTTGCCCGATTTCAACGCCTCATACAAAGCCGCCTCATCAACGATGCCACCACGGGCGCAGTTGATGACGATCACCCCCTTCTTCATTTTGGCGAAGGCGTCACCATTGATGATATGCCGGGTTTTGGGGGTCAACGGGGCATGGACGGTGAGAACATCCACCCGGGGCCAAAAATCGTCTAGATTCTCGACCAGTTCAATTCCCAAATCCGAAGCCTTGGCCTTGCTGATGAAAGGATCATAGGCCAGGACCACCATCTTCATCCCTTTGCAGCGGTCGATCACCAGGGAACCAATATTTCCCGTACCGATGATCCCAAGGGTTTTGCCCGCAAGCTCACGCCCCATAAATCCATTTTTTTCCCACTTGCCCAGACGGGTGGAAGCGGTTGCGGCGGGAATATGCCGCGCGGCACCCAACATCAAGGCCATGGTTTGTTCGGCGGTGGTCACCGAATTGCCAAAGGGGGCATTCATGACAATGACCCCCTGCTTGGACGCTGCGGGAATATCCACATTATCCACACCAATGCCCGCACGACCGATCACCTTGAGTCGTGTTGCTGCCTGGATCAGATCCTGGGTCAACTTGGTTGCGGAACGGATGGCGATGCCATCATAATCGGGGAGTTTCTTTTTAAGCTCATCCGGGGTTAAACCGGGAAGATAATCGACTTCCACCCCTCTGGATCGAAAAACTTGCTCGGCTTCCGGTGACATTTTATCGGAAATCAGGACTTTTGCCATGGTCATTACCTCGTCGGCGCGGCTATGATTCACTCACAAGGGCTGACAACTAACACAGTGACGACCACTTTACAACCATGCGCGATGCGTATTTCACCGGACGGGTGTTAACCGTCGCCGGAACGGATCCCACCTGCGGTGCCGGATTGCCATTGGATATCCGCATGATTACCCGTTTGGGGGGGATTCCCCAGGCCGCTGTCACCGCCATCACGGTTCAAGATACTGCCCAGGTCACTGGGGTACAGGCGGTAACGGGAACCTTGGTGGCCCAACAAATGCGCGCCGCTTTGGATGATATCGGGGTTGACTGTATCAAACTGGGGATGTTGGCCACCGCCGATATTGTCCAGGCGGTTGTGGAAATCCTGGGACGTTACCCCAATATTCCGGTCGTCGCCGATCCTGTCCTGGCGGGGACGGGTGGCGGCGTTTTGTTGGACCCGGAAGGGGTGGACTTGTGGCGCAGCACACTCTTGCCTCGTGTCACCCTGGTAACCCCCAACCTGCCGGAAGCCCGTATCCTGACAGCGGGCATGGTATTGCCACCGGCACCTTCGATCCAGGAATCCATGGCCGCAGCCTTGGGTGGCCATGGGTGTTCCGTATTGCTCAAAGGAGGCCACGGTCACGGTCATGAAATTGTCGATTTCCTCTGGCATCAGGGACAGGGGACCATCCATCGGCATCCGCGCCTGGAAGGGGCTGTTTTCCATGGTACCGGTTGTGCTTTGGCCTCGGCAATCGCCACATTTCTCGCTCTGGGATCACACATGGAGGAAGCGGTTGCAAAAGGGCTTGCGACGGTTGCAAAAGCGATGGAGAATGGCCTGTCCCCTGGGAGGGGCCAACGGTTACTCAACATGTTTGGGAGGGTTTGGCCATGTCGTTCAAAATAATATTCTTCTTATTTTTCTTTGGTTCATGGACATGGATCACTCCCGTTCATGCATTGGACTGGGAATGTCCACAAATGAAGGAATTTGTGGACAGCATGTATGATTTGGGCGATTTCATCGAACGGACGCCAAACTTTGATGAAACCCCCAAATTTGAATCGGGAATGAACACCCTGGTTACAGTCTTGGATGCCATCGCCAAAGATGAAGAAAAGCCTCCGTTTACAAACTCCGTTTCAACCATGAAAAAACTGTGGAACCTGGATACCTGGGACAACAAGCAACGGAACGCTTTTCGCCGTGCTTTTGATTCGGTTTCATTGGGTCTTGAAAGAATTTATTCTCACTATTGTCCATAAACCTGACGAACCACACCGTTTTTCTGAGGGAGATCATCACCATGGCCAACGTATTGGTTCCCCTGGCGGAGGGGTTTGAAGAACTGGAAGCGGTCACCATCATCGACATTTTGCGTCGCGCCGAAATTGGTGTTGTCGTCGCTGGTTTACGCGAGGGTCCGGTCAAGGGAAGTCGCGGTACGGTCATTGTACCGGATACCACGTTGCAACAGGTGATGGATCTCCCTTTTGACATGATTGCCCTCCCTGGGGGGATCCCTGGCAGCACCCATCTCAACGCCGATCCGCGTATTCATGGGCTGTTGCAACGTCTGACCAAAGAGGGCAAGGTGACTGCTGCCATTTGTGCGGCCCCTTTGGTTTTGGCGACGGCGGGATTGCTCAAAGGGAAAAAGGGGACCAGTTTTCCGGGGGCGTTGCCGCAACATTTATTGGAAGGGATGGATTATCAGGAATCTGCCGTGGTGGTTGATGGCAAAGTGATCACCTCGCGGGGGGCGGGGACGGCCATGGATTTTGCCCTAACGCTGGTTGAAACCTTGTCCGGTGCCCAGGTGCGTGAAAAGGTTGAAAAGCCACTTCAAAGACCACGAACTGAATAAAAATCAGTTTGTCCCAAAAATGCCTCTACCCGGTCAAAAGCCAAGGACTTGTCGTCCCAGGGGATCATCATCAATCCCGGTTCCCGCTTGAACCAGGTCACTTGGCGTTTGGCATAGCGACGACTTTCACGTTTGGCATGTTCCACCGCCATTTCCAACGTGCAATGACCATCAAAAAAAGGGAACAACTGCCGATAACCCACCGCTTTCATCGCGGGGTGATCCCGGTCGTATCCCGCTTTCCACAACATTTCAATCTCGTCCAACAAACCGAGTGCCAACATCTGATCGAAACGGGCATCGATCCGTTCATAAAGTAACCCCCGTGGCCAACTGAAAGCGAGTTTCAAAACCAAAAGAGGCGGCGGTGGCGGTTGTCTCTGCTGCCAAAGGCTTAACGGGATTCCCGTCGCGGTAACCACCGCCAAACCTTGGACAATTCTGTGGGAGTCCCCTTCTGGAATACGTTGGGCCAATTCGGGATCACACTGTTTCAAGCGATCATGAAGTGCGGGCCATCCCCACCGAAGACCTTCCTGACGCAACCCTTCCCGAATGGATGGATCCATCGATGGCATGGTGGCAAGACCACATTCCACCGCCCGAAAATACAGCCCGCTGCCCCCCACAAACAATGGGATCACCCGGCGGGCGTGACAATCCCGGATGACACCCCAAGCCTCCTCACGATAACGGTCGGCAGAATAGACTTCCGGTGGCGAAACCCGATCCAAAAGATGATGGCGCACCTGCGACCGTTCTTCATCTCCGGGCTTCGCGGCACCGATGGAAAAACCCCGGTAAATCTGCACCGAATCGGCGTTGACGATTTCCAGGGAATAACGTTTGGCCAACGCCATCCCCACATCGCTTTTACCTGATGCCGTCGGCCCCATGAGAAAAATAACCGGACCCTGGGGGGGAGCCTCAGCCCATGGAGAAACAGGATCGATCAACATACCCCTTTGCCAATTCCAATGCTGGGCGGTTACGATGGGTCATCCCCATACCAATGGGGGGTTAAGTATGTCGGGCAGGCCGGTGGGCAGTCTACGAAAAAAAAGGATTGCAGTCATGTTGTTGAACGATAAGGTCACCCTGGTTACCGGGGCAGGAACAGGGATCGGACAGGCGGTGGCAAACCTGTTTGCCCGCGAAGGGGCCTGGGTCATCCTCCTGGGCCGAACCCAAAAAACATTGGAGGAGACTTTTGACCAGATCACGACCGCCGGCGGTCGGGCGGTCATCCTCCCCTTGGACTTGGAAAACGCCTTGAACCTTGTTCCCGACGTGGTGCGGGCGGTCCATGAACGGTTCGGTCGCCTGGATGTTTTGGTCAACAATGCGGGCATCCTGGGAACCCTGACCCCTTTGGAACATTTCGATAGCGTCTTGTGGGAGCAGGTGTTTCGGATCAACGTGACCGCTCCGTTCTTTTTAACCCGTGAGATGATCCCCCTCTTGAAACGCAGCCCCGACGCCTCGGTCATCAACGTCGTTTCGACGGTCGCCTTCAAAGGCCGACCTTTTTGGGGGGCTTATAGTGCCGCCAAAGCGGCATTGGTCAACCTGACCGAAACCTGGGCTGGGGAATTTCCCAATCAGGGGATCCGTTTCAACACCGTCAACCCCGGAGCCACCGCCACCACCATGCGTGCCCAAGCCTATCCTGGGGAAGACCCCACAACCTTACCCACACCCCAGCAGGTGGCCCGCGTATTTCTCTATCTGGCTGCAAACCATTCCCGCGATATACGCGGCCAACACCTCAACGCCCGCGATTGGCTCTCATGGCAATTATAAATCAATAAACAAAAATTATTAAAAGAAAAAAGGGGGCTGCGGGGAGT
>PEAO01000040.1 GCA_002753615.1 Magnetococcales bacterium DCbin2 | reverse complement strand
AATCCCCCAGACCCCTTTTTTCTTTTAATAATTTATCTTTTCCGAGGCATTTGGACGTGCCAATTTCAAATGCGATTGCCCTGGGATGGGGTTGAAAAACCATTGCCTTGAAGATGGATTATCGTTACCATGAGCGGGACTGGTGCGGGGACATGGAGTTTCCGTAGCCTGTTGATCCCGCGCTGTTCATGGTTGTTCCGCTGCTTCGCGTGGGTTGTTTTTGTGTCGGTTCTTCAGGAACCATCCCGTCGCAAAGGATCGGTGGAAACATTCGTCCCATTTTATCGCCGCCGCGCCCGAAAGCCATTCTCTCACATTGCCAACCTTTGGTATCCCGTGGTCGTCGGACATTTCTTTGCGCCATCATAAAGGAAAGCTCAAGTCGTCATGAAGGTTAATTATTCACATTTACATTTATGCAAAACATGTCATGGAACAGGGCTGATTGCCCCGCCAACAGGTACCCGTGCTTCCTTTTTTCCATGTGACCGTTGCATGGGAAAAGGGACAATCAACGAAGACGATATTGTGAGTCAGGTCGTCGAAGCCATTCGGCCTTTGATCATGAAAGGGTGCAAGTGTACCGAAGCGCAAAAGAAAAAAGGGACAAAATCTGCCCATTGCACCGTCCATGATCTGGACCTTGAAGCCATGGCCCAGGCGGCGATTTTGGTGGCGGCGCGCTACGATTGAAGAGGATGGCGTTCGGGATGACGGTAGACCGTTCCTAGTGAGGTCATCGGTCAGGGATAATGGTGCAGACGATGGTTCGTACCCTGCGAGGTCCGTCGAATTCGCAAAAGAAAATATTTTGCCATTGCGATAATCCTAACTGCCCATCGATCAAAGGGATGGTCTGGGAGGGGCCTACCAGTCCCGCTTTCAGATGGGCGTCTCCATTGCCGTCCTGGCGATCATGAAGCCACCCCCCTCTGGGGATGACTTTTTGCAGTAGGTGGATCACATCCTTCTGCACGGAGTCATCCCAATTTTCCTGGATCATGATGGCCCCTGTGGCACCCTGGGCGTAGACAGAAACCAAACCGTTTTGAATGCCACTTTCTCGGACAATGTTGTGAACAGATTGGGTGATATCCACCAGTTCTTCACGTTGCCGTGTGGAAATCGTGATCAAATCGCGCATGAGGGAAATTCCCAGGAAAGAAGGTTATCCGTTGTGACCTATGATTCGGGTTTAACGTCTTCCAAACAATTTTTCAATTTCCGGTAGTGACAAAGTGATATGGGTTGGCCGTCCATGGCCACATTGGCCGGAGCGCACGGTTGTTTCAATCTGACGCAACAGG
Source organism: Magnetococcales bacterium DCbin2 (assembly GCA_002753615.1). Lineage (GTDB taxonomy): Bacteria > Pseudomonadota > Magnetococcia > Magnetococcales > UBA8363 > UBA8363. Next base: position 24,677 of record PEAO01000040.1, on the reverse strand, counting down.
GCATTCATCTCTTGTACCTGGAGTCGGCGATTGGCGCGGATTGAACCATGACAGGCCATGGTGGTCAAAATCTCATTTCTGCGATGATCCAAGGCTTCGCTGTCGCCAAACCGTTCCAAATCCTGGATGATGTCCATCACCAGATTCCGTATGCTGATCTCTCCTAAGATGGCGGGCAATTCGCGCACGGCAAAGGCGTTTTCTCCAAAGGAATCGAGGATAATCCCCAGTTTTTCCAGGGTTTTGACATGATGTTTGATGCGTTGTGCCTCTCCAGACGAAACGTGCAAAATTTCTGGAATCAACAGCATCTGACGTTCAGGAACATTTCCGGCGGCAAAGATTTCTTTCAAACGTTCATAAACGATCCGTTCGTGGGCTGCGTGTTGATCCACAAGGACCAGCCCTTCCTGAGTTTGGGCGAGGATGTAGGTGCCATGAATCTGGGCCACAGCCTCCCCCAGGGGATGTGAGACGGCGAATGCGGGTAACGGCTCCTGAATGCGTGGTGGGGTAGGGATGGTTTCCAGATTGAAGGTTCTTTGGCTCGGAACCGAAGCGACGGGCGGTTTGGTGGCTGGGGCGGGGGGAGACCAGTGGACTGGTTTGGAAACCGAAGGGGGGAGGGTCACATCGGTGATTGGGCGTTCATCCGGGAAAGGGGTGGCAGGAAGGTTGGGGAGGTTGACATAGGTTCCCACAAGGCTGGTAGTATGGTGGTCTTCCAGTGCTCTGCCCAGCGTTCGGCGGATGATGGAGTGGATATGGTTGCTGTTATGGAAACGGATTTCCTGTTTGGTGGGGTGGACGTTGACATCCAAATCGCCTGGGTCCAACGCGATGAAGAGTGCCAGGGTTGGAAACCGATCCCGGGGGATGGTGTCCCGATAGGCTTCGCGGGCGGCATGGCTGATCACCTTGTCACGGACATGACGGCCATTGACAAAAAAATACATGGCCAAACCGTTGCTGCGATGCAGATTGGGAAGACCCATCCAACCCGATACGTGAACCCCCTCCTGTTCCCCTTCAAATTGGATGCAATGTTCGGAAAAGTCGCTCCCCATGATCCGGTCAAGCCGTTGTCGTGTCGCCCATTCATCTTCTCCTTCGCGGATGTGGAAAAGTTCTCGGCCATCGATGATCATGCGAAAGGCGATGTGAGGATTGGCCAAGGCACATTTTTGGACGGTATCGGATATGTGTGCCGCTTCGGTTTTCTCGGCTCGGAGAAATTTAAGTCGGGCCGGGGTGTTGAAAAACAAATTGCGGACGCTGATGCGGGTTCCTGGGGCCATGACCAAGTTGGAGGTTTCTATGTTTTTTCCACCATGGGTGCGAATGCGGATCCCCTCCGCTGCGTCCTGAGTTCGGGTTTCCAAATCCATGTGGGAGACCGACGCGATGGATGGCAGGGCCTCGCCACGAAAACCCAAGGTACGAATGTTGAAAAGATCCTCTACCCGAGAGATTTTTGAGGTTGCGTGGCGTAACAGGGCCAATGGGGCTTCGGCTGCTGCCATCCCATGACCGTTATCGGAAACTTTGATCAACCGTTTGCCACCCTGATCGATTTCCACTTCAATGCGGGTGGCTTTGGCGTCGATGCTGTTTTCCACCAACTCCTTGACCACCGACGCGGGGCGTTCCACCACTTCACCGGCGGCGATTTGGTTGGCAAGAATTTCGGGTAGAACCTGAACAGCGGCGTGTTGGGACATGACGATGTGGGTGATTCCTGTAAGACGTTTGGACGACAGACCTGGAAGGTAGTGTACACTTTCTTGATCATGCGGGTCGAGTTGCCATTTTTCTATTGATTTTTCTATGAAACGTACACAGAATCCTCCGGGTGTGTAGAGGGGGTGAAACGGTTGCCAGCTTCTCGTGGAGAATTCCTCGATGCAAAGTCAATTGCAGGTGTCTTCTGATTTCTATGAATTAAAAAAAAGACTCAAAGATGTCGGTGTCGCAAAATTTAATTCAGACCATGAAAGATTGGTCAGAATTATTTCCAGCTTCAATGACGTTGTGGACAAGCTTAAAAAAAGAAGGCCGGAGCCGGCGGATTGGGAGGAAATCGAGAAAATTTTCGTCGAGCTTAAGAACTATACGATGAGGCATTTTAGTGCCGAGGAGGCGTTGTTTGAAAAACACGCCTATAAAAATAAAAATGAACATGTTCGGGAGCACCATCAACTGATACACCGTCTGGATGAGCTGGAAGGCAAGATATCAGAAAAGCAAATTTCTTACGCGATTGACCTACAGTTTTTTCTGATGGACTGGCTATTTAACCATATCAATCGCCATGATATGAAATATAAAGATTTTTTCAATGCGCGTGGCGTCTCATGATGATACAGTCCTACGAAGCTGAGGTCAGCGAAGATGGGCGGGTTTGGTTGCATGAACCTTTGACCTTGCAGTCGAGGCATCGAGCCGTGCTGACCATCCTGGAGCCATTGGGAACAGAAAGAGGAGATGTTGGGGAATCTCTAATGTTGGGTGATAGTGAGTCCCTGCTTCAGTTTCTGAGGGAGAATCGACTGCCTACCGAAATGTGCTTATCGGCTGATGAGATCGATGCACAGATTGCTGCGGAAAGGGAGGCTTGGGATTGAGTCGTTTTGTCTACCTGGATGCCTGCGTTGCTATTTATTTGGTTGGGTGACTGGGATGTTGTCAGGGGTCATGCGGTGACACAGGTCTGCCATGGCCGCCTCGGATAAATCCCGTCCTGGTTTGAGGAATCCGCCGGTTTTTTGCATGATGTCGGCGGAGATGCCAAACTGGGACAGAGCGGTTGGCGGTGGGCTGAGGCCATACTCGATGCCGAATAATCCGACGATGAGCATGGCACTCCAAAGGATCATAGCCAGCCCCATGGTGATGATGCGATACAGGCCGTAGAGGCTCATGGCCCCGCCCAGTATCAGAAATGTCCAGGGGAGGATGTCGGCGTGGAGTTCCATGGGGATCGCTTTTTTTCAGGTTGGTGGTGGTTCGGGCAGGTTACATGCCGACAGTGGGCCGTGGACAATGATGGTCTGGATGGTCTCTTCGGTGCGTCGCAGGTTTTGGGTGATCTCACGGTTTTGTTGCTTTAATTTTTCCACAAGATCATCGCTGCCAAGGTTGGGTTGACTGTTCGTGATGGCGGCGAACAGAACACCCGCTTCGTCCAAGCTCTCCTGCAGCAATTGTACCGTTTTTTGCGCCTGTTGGATTTGGTACATTTTGAGGGCGTCCAAGTCTTTTTTGCCGCGCAGCATATCCTGGGAACGCCGGTTGAGAAAATGTTGCTGGGCATGAAATAGGCGTTCCGACAAAACCCGGTCCATGGCCTCGGTCACGGGTTCTATCGCGGCGAAGGTTTCTTTGAGTTTGCGTAGTTTGCGCCCTGTGCGGGTCAGGTCATCCGACTCGGCGATGGCCTCGGCTTCAAGGACCAGATGTTCTTTATCGTACCAGTTCTGTAACTGTTTTTGAGTGATGGCCATGGGTTTCTTTTGCTGTGGATAGTGGCAACGGAAGGTTATTTTGTCACACTGTGGCCAAAGAAGGAAAGTCGCAATGCGAAAAATCAGCCTCGGCATTTGTGCTATTCATTTTACACAAGACATCAATCATCTGGCTTTTGCTTGGATTTTCAGGTTTTTTTGTCCTTCAATACGTTCCTCTACCGATGTTGCATAATATTTTTAATAGCGTCGCCCGCTCCTCCGGTCTGATGGCCTTTGCAAGCTTTTCCTCAGCCAGGAAGTTTTCCAAAGCCAGAGACATTTGAAAGATCATGTCTGGAGTGAGGATATCTGGTGTCGGAGGGTCTTCCTTAAAGGCATGATCTGAATTGCGAAGCATGGATCCTTCACCGGTCAGGATCCAATGCACATCAAAGCCGAGTTTGGCCAGTTTTTGAAGTGTTTCCGTTCCTGGTAAACTTTTCCCAAGTTCGTACTGCTGCCATGTGCTGACGCCGAGTCCCAGTTTATCTGACATTATTTTCTGTGTTACACCCAAATAAGAGCGCACACGTTTCATCCGGTCAATCATCGCGCAGAACTTCCTGTCCCAGGGTCCATGTTTCAAAACCTGGGAAACCTACTGGTTTGAGTTGAATTTATATTTGTAAATACGACACGATAGAAAGATCGCGCGGCCAAAGATGTCTCAATTTCCGTATGCGTTCTTTTTTATGTTGACAATGCGCTATTTAATATGTTCTCATGAGCCTTATCATCGTAATGCAATACGAAAAGACAAAACGGTTGCCAAACACCCAACAAGGCCGGGCGAAGACGGTCAGTGGAGGATACCCCAGAGCAAAAGCTAAGTTCCTAACACTATGACGATATAGAAAAAAGCCCGCTCCAATCCTTTTGATTGGCAAGTGTCGCCTGTTGTTTTGCCGACAAGCGTAGGATATACAATAACGTGATCAGTCTTCAATATCTACCCACGGTTTGATTCATCCGGGCAAAAAACACAGTAGTGAAAGGGCTTGATCAACAGTCGAACATGGATCACTGACCGATGATTTCTCACCCGTATGGGGTAGATAAGATTAAATTGTTCTGTTGATCTTCCTGTGGTTTTTCTGCATTATGTGTTCTGTTTTTTGACTTCGACTGTTAAATATCTGTGGCGTGCTGCCCGGATGCTGAGGGAGAAAAGAGTGATGTGGTTATTTCATGAATAATAAACAATTTATTTCAGTTGTAATTTCTTGATTTTATTGGATAGGTGGGGGCGTTCAATAAGATGGCCGATTTGGTGCGAGAATTGACCCAGGATTTGGAAGAAAAGGTCAGGATTCTGACTCAGAAACTGAAAGAGAAAACAGCGGAACAGGAAAAATCCGCGCAGGAAAATGGTGTGCTTGTACGGCGTAGCAATCTGATACTGCAAGCGATTAGTGAAGGTATTTACGGGGTCGATTCCCGTGAGCAAACCACCTTCATTAACAATGCCGGGGCTGCCATGATCGGTTGGCAGGCACGTGAGTTGATTGGTCAACATCAACATGTAGTCATGCATCACACCAAGGTGGATGGATCCCCCTATCCCAGCGAGGATTGCCCGATTTGTTTGACCTCCAGGGATGGAAAACCGAGGACTATGGATCATGAAGTGTTCTGGCGCAAGGATGGATCTTTTTTTCCCGTGGAATATACCGCCACACCCATCCTGGAAAATGGTGAGATCAAAGGGGCGGTGGTGGTGTTTCGGGATATCAGTGAGCGGTTGAAGACGGCACAGTTCAACCAGCAATTATTGATGCTGCAACGGGTTGTCAACGCCATCCACAGAATTTCCTATGATACCACCCTCCTGGGGGAACAACTGGAAAAAGCCTTGGAAGAAATATTGACGATTCCTTGGTTTTTCAATCAATCCAAGGGAGCGGTATTTTTAGTGAATGAGGCCGATCATGGATTGGAAATGGTGGCGCAAAAAGGGTTGGATCAGGCTTTGTTGACTGCCTGTGCCAAAGTCCCTTTGGGTCATTGTCTGTGTGGTCGATCCGCCGCGACCAATACCTTTCTCCATGCTTCTGGCATCGATGAACGCCATGACATCACCTTTTCTGGAATACAAGGTCATGGACATTACATTGTCCCCCTGGTTTCAGCACAACGGGTTATGGGCGTTCTTAACCTGTATTTGGAACACGGGCATGAACGCGATGCTCAGGAAGAGAGTGCATTACATACCATTGGTCATGCCATGGCCCGATTGATCGAAAGACGGCAGGCGGAAGAGAGACTGCTGTTCAGGAATGCCGACCTTGAAGAAAATGTACGGACCAGGACGAGAGAGTTGCAGGAACATGTCCAATCCTTGAAGGAATATCAACATCAGTTGATCCATTCCGAGCGTATGGCCGCTTTGGGGGGGATGGTGGCGGGGATTGCGCATGAAATCAATACGCCCATTGGTATTGGTTTCACCTCGGCAACCTATCTTAAAAATCGGACACAGAGTCTTCGGGAAATTATCGATTCGGATGAGATGACCTATGAAAAGATGTATGATTATCTGGATGTTGCCACAGAGTCATCCAGCCTGATTGAAGCCAATTTGAGGCGGGCCTCCGAACTGATCAAAAGTTTCAAGATGGTTGCCGTCGATCAGACCAGTCAGGAAGTGCGCGGGATTGATTTAAAACAGTATATCGATGAGATTATTCTCAGTTTGCGCCCCAAGTTCAGGAATACCAAATATGGTGTGGTAGTCAACTGTGCGGATGGTCAACATCTTGAGACCTATCCCGGGGCGATTTCCCAAATTCTGACCAATTTGGTGATGAATTCTTTGATTCACGGTTTCGAGGGATTGGATGAAGGGAAAATTGTCATAGATGCTTGTATTCGAGAGAATCAAGTGGTCTTGACTTATCGGGATAATGGCCGGGGGATGAACGGTGAAGGGGTCAAACGTTTGTTTGAACCCTTTTTTACCACCCGTCGCGGTCGGGGTGGGAGTGGGTTGGGGATGCATATGGTGTACAACCTGGTGACGCAAACATTGCAAGGATCGATTTCCTGCCAGAGTGCCATAGGTGAGGGGACTGTGTGTGTGATTCAATTTCCGAGGATGACACCGAAAAAACAGTGGGATGTAGAATCGGAGGGGGTGGGTTGAGATGAAAGCTGGCAGACTGCAATTCGGTAAAGATTATCCAGATGTTTGCAAGATTCCTTCTGAGCGTTTGTGGAAGATTATAGTTGTCGATGATGAGCCGGATGTTCATCAAATGACCCGGATGGTTTTGAGGGGGTTTATGTTTGATGGTCAGGGGTTGGAGATCATCAGCGGTTATTCTGGGGCTGAGGCGATCGCTTTGATGCGGCAGCACCCGGATACGGCGGTTATTTTTTTGGATGTGGTGATGGAGGCGGAAGATTCAGGGCTTCAGGTGGTACGTTGGATTCGTGAGGAAGAAAATAATCATTTTATCCGAATTATTTTACGCACAGGACAACCTGGACAAGCCCCTGAAGGGAGGATCACCACCGAATATGACATCAATGATTATCGGGAGAAAGGGGGATTGACGGTCACTTCGTTGTCCACATCCTTGATTTCCGCTTTGCGTTCCTATCGCGATATTCGCGCTTTGGATAGAACCCGATCCGGGTTGGAGAAGATTATTCAGGCGACGGGAAATCTGTTTGATGCGCACTCATTGGATGAATTGGCGACGGGTATTCTCACCCAGATGATCGCTTTCATCTCTGCGGATGAATTGGCAGTCCCTTCCGAACGTGTTGCGTGTTTTGTGGCCGCAGAGGTGGAAGGGGTTTTGAATATTCGTGCGGCATCGGGGAGGTATGATGCTTTTTTGGGGCAGTCGGTGCTAGAAAGCGTCTCACCACCGGTCGTTGCTCTGATCCAGGAAGCGCGGAGGACGCAGCAAAGTGTCTATCGGGATACGATGTATCTTGGTTATTTTCTTTCCGGGAAAAAGTCTGAAAATTTGATTTATCTTCAAGGCGAACACCCCTTGAGGAAAGAAGATCGGGATTTGCTGAATATTTTTTCCCTCAATATTGCCGCCGCCTTTGAAAATCTGGCATTGAACCAGGAAATTATCAACACGCAGAAGGATATCATTTTTATTCTTGGGGAGGTGATTGAGGCGCGGAGTGGTGAGACAGGCAATCATGTGCGCCGTGTTGCGGAGAGTTCCCGGCTCATGGCCCGCCTGTTGGGCCTCTCGGCGCACGAGATTGATGTGCTATGGATGGCTTCACCCATGCATGATCTGGGGAAAATTGGTATTTCCGATCATATTTTGAACAAACCAGGAAAATTGAACGATGAAGAGTGGAAAAGCATCAAAGATCATCCCCAAATTGGCCACAGGATTCTTCAAGGGCAGGAACGGGAGGTGGTGAAGGCGGGGGCCATCATTTCCATACAGCATCATGAAAAATGGGATGGAACGGGTTATCCTGAGGGGCTGAAAGGGGAAGAGATCCACCTGTTTGCGCGGATCACCGCCATCATCGATGTTGTCGATGCCCTGTATCATGCGCGGGCCTATAAGCCGGCCTGGCCGATGGAGAAGATCATCGCTTTATTGCAGGAGGAACGGGGCCGACATTTTGAACCGAGACTGGTGGATCTGTTCCTGGATCATCTCGACGCTTTTCTATTGATTCAGACAAAATATTCTGGATGACTAGGGCGTTTACCGATAGAGACGGACCAAGCCCGCATTGCTCTGTATGTCGTGTATGCGTATCATTCATACGCATGTGGTTTCAATACTTATGTCGGAGTGAGCCGCCATGGAAGTCCCCATTTTCGACCCCGCCGTCCCGAAGCGTCCCGTTGACGTGCGCATCGACAGCGATCTGGCGGCTCAGGCACTGAAGATCAATATCTCCCAGGAATTAGAGAGTCATCTCGCCGACGTGGTCGCTAAGCGCAGGTGCCGGGCATGGCAGGAGGAGAACCAATCTGCCATGGATGCCTACAATCGGTGCATCGAACGGGATGGTCTGTTCAGCGATGGTGAGCGGCTGTTCTGATGGCGCAATTCGACCTGTACGAATATCGTAGGTTCGGCAGCCGAGCGGCCTTTCTGGTGGATGTGCAGAGCGATCTGCTGGAAACCCTGACTACCCGGATCGTCATTCCGATCTATTTGGTTATCCCAGACACTCCGCTGGTTCGGATTCTCAACCCGACTGTGGAACTGAGCGGCGGGACGTTCTTTCTCTCCACAGCGGAAATGTCCGCTGTTCGGAATTCTGAACTGAAACGTGTGGTAGGTTCACTGAGTACCATGCGTCATGAGATCATTGCCGCCGTGGACCTGCTTTTCACCGGCATCTGACCAGTGACGCGCCGGGATTGCGGTTCATCCAACGATGGCCCAACTTGAGGATGAACCAGTTGACCACCGACTCGTACATCAGCGGTTTCAAACATATCATCCGTCCATTCTGGAAGTTCTTCATACTCCTCCGGTTGGATGACATGTGCATCAACTTTGGACCAGTCGGTTCTGATAGCGAGCGATTTCCCGTTCATTGGCTTTCCTCATTGAAAAAACGTGGCGTGCTTCGCCTCGTTGCACGTATCCGACAACCACCATGCGTCCGTTCAATTCGCCGAAACACATGATACGGTGTTCGCCATAGTCCCAGCGCATGTCTTCGATCTCGTAAATACGCCCGGCGAACACCTCAGCGGCACTTCTAAAATCAAGCCCCCGCTCTTCAAGGGTTTTATCCCGTTTGTCCAGGGTATAAGTGACCTTCATCGTCCCCATGGTAGTCACGTTTATTTGGAATTGCAACCATGAAATCCAACGGTAAATGGATTCCGTTATTTGACCAGTTTCATGACCAAGCGGTCATGTTCGGTCAGTGCCGTCTCAAAGGTGGCACTGGAACTTGTCAGGGCGGCATTTTTTGTAAAAACCACGGAAATCATCCCTGGACCGGCGGTGGTATCGGAAACGCCCCAGGTCAGGTTGTCGGAGGTGTCGTTCAAGACCGTCGCGAGTGTCAGACCATCGGTCATGTTTTGATATTTCAGGTTAAGATAGCGTTTGTCCTCAGTCATCGGGACTGGGGTATCGGTGATGACAACAGGGGCGGCGCGTAAGGCATCCGACAGATAGTACAATTGATCCACGCGCACCAATGGGTCGTAAATCATGAGTTGAAAGCCGATAAACCCATTCAACGGAATGGGGACGTTTTTGTTGTTCCAGGTGGAAGAGTCCGAAATCAATTTTAAATTGGTCCGGTTGGGTGAAAGTTGACTATAGGCCCCAGTGGTCCCGGAAAGTTCGGCAACCATCTCCTGATTGGTATATCCAATGCCATAGAGTTCCCACGACCGGACATCGGCCTTGGCATTCAGACCGCGATACATCTCGTTGAAAATAATGTTGTGATCGCTCTCCCGGCTCCAGGTACCGAACACCGAACTTAGACTTAAATCCTTTTGCCAAGTGCTGTTAGCAAACTGGATGGAAAATTTGGACTCGCTGAGTGTTCCAGTCTCCAGATCCACGGTGGCCTTGATGGCCAGCGAGGTGATTTCCGAAGTTGGAATGGAAACGGTCGCAGTTGAGGTGGCGTCCGGCGTAAATGTGGCGGTATTGCTGGTGGAGCTTTTCAAGATTTCAATATTGAGTTGTCCTTGATCTTTGCCATTGGAACCGGTCTTGGTAGTCATGGTGACCGTTGCGCCGGTAAAATTCACGGTCAGATCGCCGGTTACTGTGACATCTTTTGTTGTCGTTACTGCCGTTGGTGTGGCGGTCGCGGTTGTTGTCGTCGCCGTTGCGGTATCCGTGGTGGCGGTGGTGGTTTCCTGCGTTACGATACTGACCCCTGGAAAGGTGAGTTTTCCGTCAGCCAAAGGGTTGAGGTTGGGGTCGTAATAATGGAAATCTGAGGTAGTTTGGGAACTGGAGGTTGTCGTGGTCGTCGTGGCCGTCGCTGTGTCGGTGGTACTGGTGGCTGCGGGGTAGTAGACGGTGAGGCTGGCGGTCCCCGGTTTAGTGACGGTGCTGGCGGCTGTGGTGGTGGTTGTGGTCGATAGTTGCATGGGGGTGCTGGGATAAATCACCGTCGGGGTCAGGGTTACGGCCCAGCTTTCCGTCTGTTTTTGGATGGTTCCACGCAAATGGTTGATGGCAAATGTTTCCGGCACCAAAAATCCTGAGATGGTGTCATACTCGATCCAGTTGCTTTTTTTGTAGCGGAAAATATTGGCATCTTTGAAGAACCGTTGCAATCCATCGGTAGCTACGGTGTCATCGATGGGGCTGGTAGAGCTGGCAAACCCTTGGACGTGGCCGTCAGTCTTGAAAAAGTTGGCATAATCGACGCCATCGTGAAAATGAATCGTGGCCGCTTTGATCGCTTTTTCAGAAATGGTAATCCCGGCACCGGCTGCCGTCGAGGCTGCCGTCGTGGTCGTATCCGTCGCCGTGGTTGATGAAGAACTGGTTCCTGTTTTGCTGTCAGGGTTTCCGTCTTCATCCAAGGTTTGGAGAAAACGGGCTAGGTTAACCACCTGATCGTCGTTGATATGCCCACCAGGGACCAGATCAATGGGGGTAATGATCCCACGGGCGGTGGTGGACCCCAAGGGCAATCCACCGAGGTAGAAGGTAATGGTTTCCCCTTTGGCATAGGTAAACTGCCCTTCGGCGTCTGTGGATCCGGTATCGTTACTGCTGGTACGGTAAACCAACCCATCGGTGGGACCGTCAAGAAACTTGCCTACCAGGGTTGTGGTAGGAATGCTGGGTGTGGAGGAACTGGAGCTGGAATCACTCTTCTCACCCATACACCCGCCTACCCATGCGGACAGGCACAACACGCTCATCAGGGGCAGAATACGCCGGTTCGTGTGGAGTTTCATCGCCATTCAAAGCCTCTTGACAACAAGGTTGATATCGCATCCGGTCCAACTGAAAACCGAATGCTCAAAAGGCGAATAAGCAAAAATTGCACCATTTTTTTTGTTTGCGAGTAGTTTCCTGGCAACCCCAATCAAGATCTGTAGGGGAATTTTTCCTGGTGGATCGGCAGAGTCTCTGCTGTTGTCAATGATCTCGATAGAGAACCCGGACCAGAGGGTGCCAATGATATTGTCATTGAGGGGGCAAACCATCTACGAAAGTCTGACTGCCGAGGCATGGGAATTTGGCTTCACTAGTTTTGCCGTTTTGACGGTGGTGTTTTTCTACCTGACAAGGGTCGTCATACCCTTGGATCAGGTACGGCAAAAACTGCTTTGCTTTGCCGTATGACTCACTGACGACGCAAATGGTGGTACACGAGGGGACGTGGGCCTTAGTTGTCGAGTTTCTCAATGATTTGGCCACACAGGCCACGCGCTCTTGAGAAAAACTGACCACTATGGTTTAGTGACAGAGCCTTTACAGATGATTTATTGGCTGATATAATGTCATCTGGATGGGAGATGATGGTACCCTAGATCAGGAAAATGGATCCCCGTAAGCTGCGTAAAAGTATCTCAGTACAACTTAGAGCGCAATCAACCTGGGAGGCATAGAAAATGCAGTCTGAGCGTGACAAACTGTTTGAAAAGTTACTTTCTGATAGTCTGCGTCGGGTAATTGATTTTGTCCGCTACGCAGAAGCGAAACATCTTGCATTGCTTACATTCAGTTCGACCTGGGTTGTTATCCTAATAAAAATTATAACTGAGCAATCATGGTCTCTTGCAATGCTCGGTAGCGGTACGGCGTTGCTTCTTTTTCTCATAAGTGCCGGTGTCGCGCTCGTTTCATTCGTGCCACGCACGAATAGAACTAAGTTTTACTCCTCCGGTTCAAAGGGAATCGATGCAGAAATTGAGAAAAATTTGTTGTTTTATGGTGATCTCCAACAACTGGCCCCGGGAGCAGCAGGGAGCGAGTTGGAAAAGCACTACACAGCCACCGGCGAACACATTCTGAGTAAGAAGTTTGTTTCCGATATTGGCGAGCAAATTGTTATAAACAGCCGTATAGCTGCGTATAAGTTTCGGTTGTTTACTATTGGCCTTGTATTTGGTTTTGCGGGGATTGCCGCCATTCTTTTTTTTGCAATCGGGTTGGTCATGCAATGACCAATCAACGAGATAAAACACCCGTGGCACACTTCTCCTCCTGAGGCAGCGTTCTGGAGCAGCATGGTCACTCGTTCCGCGCCCGGCTCATTGTCGCGCAACGCCAACAGGGCCGAAGTATCGAGCAGATAACCGCTCATACTTCCCGTCCCATGTCGGTTCGACGTTCCGCCAACAGGCGTTTTGTTCCACCGTCCCTGCCACTGCCACGGAATGCCGTAACAGCCTGTTCAGATACGGTGTTCGTGCTGCTCTGATCGTCGTTCGTCTCCATCATGTGTCCATGGCGGTATTCCAGATATCCGATGAAATTCAGAACCTCCAAAAGCAGGGGTTCCGGCAAGCTGTGTAATTGGTGTTGAATTTTTTCGGCAAGGCCCCTGACCATCGCTTTCCCTCCTCTAGTTTATAGGAAACATTTGAACCACGACCAGATTCTGATATCAAGTCTTCACATTCAAGATACCCCCTGGGTGGTGACGGTTTCTCTCAGAGATGATGGATCCCGAACGATCCTGGAGCTAAATCTTTCTGCGCCAGATTGAGGATATGGGGGTGATGAGTAAAATAGATGACTTGGCGTCCGAGACCGGCCAACAGGTTGAGGGTGGCGGCGGCGCGTTGATCATCAAAATGGATGAGAATATCATCCAAAATCATAGGGATCGATTGTTGTCCTTGGTGCAAGACCTCCATGGCCGCCAACCGGAGGGCTAAAAATAATTGGTCTCTGGTCCCCGCACTCATCCCCTCCACGCGCACCTTCTGCCCCTGGGGACGCACGCCGTAAAAAAAAGTTTTGGCCCCAACGCAATCAATTTTCAGGTCGTTCAAGGAGCCGCCTGTCAGTCTACGAAAAAACTCGGCGGCACGGCTTAATACCGGCCCTTGATTTTGTTCCTGAAAACGAGAAATAACCTGCTGCAACAGGATGGCCCCAAAATGCAAGTGGATATAGTTTTCGGTATGCCGTGACAGCTCGTTGCGGATATCCTCCAGTTCCTGCTGCGTCTGGGCCGCTTCATCGCCCCCTGTGAGATTGTCCAATGCTTGGGTAACCCCTCCCAAAGATTGATCTAGGGTGCGACGTTCCCTTTCCAGGGTTTCGATCTCCTCCCGGACCTGGGAGAGCGTTTCCTGGGCCTTTTCCATCTCCTGTCCCTGAATCTCGGTCAGAAGAGCCGCCAGCGTCCGACCTTCGGCACTGCTGAGAATTTCCCCCTCGCACTCAATGATTTTTTTCGCGATCTCCCCTTTGAGCCTGACCCGTTCTTCTAGGGCATCCATCTCTTTGGGATCATGGGTGCCATACCGGGTTTCAATCTCACGCATCCGCGAAGCGTCGGTTTGCCGTGTGATCTGACCATGGCGTTGCAGCTCGCGATACTCATCCCGTTGCTTTTCATGAACTTGGCGTTGATTGTTTTCCAAAACCGCTTGATCCAACCGCACCTTGAGCGTTTCCAGCCAGGGAAAAGGGCTGCCCGGCTCCTGCGTGTTCCAGGTCTCACCCAACTCGGAGGATAATTCTTGCAATCGCGCCATGAAAGCATCGCGCTGGTGGATGATTTCCTGAATGTTGGCGAGCAGTGCCTCCCGTTGACGGAAAATATCTTTTAATTCGCTGAATAACTCAAGAAATTCACCGCTGGACTCGACATCCATCCCCCCTTCATGGCCAAATTGCCCAAGCAGATTTTTCCAACGCCGATCCTCGTCTTGCACTATGCGCTGCTTCTCTTCCAGTTTTTCCTGGTTACTCTGAATGGTTCGCGCAATTTCTGCCAATCGTTCTTCGGCAATGCGGCGGGTCTCCATCTGTTTGGTGCAGGCGGTCAGAAAATTTTGCCACTGGTTGATGGTGACCGACAGGTTGTCCCCCGGTTTGATCGCAGGTCCACCCAAGGAAGCGACAATCTTTTGGACTTCTTCGACGGCAACGGTCAATGCATCATGCAGGGAATTTCCTTTTTGTAACCAATCTTCCGCTTCGGCCTTGAGGCGGAGTATTTCCGAGCGCAGTGTCGGCCACCCTTTCATTTCCAGCGGGGTGCCTGGCTGCGATATCCCCAGGGAATGCCATAATTGCCGCCATGATGTCAGTAACAACTCTTGCCGGATGGTCACCTCCCTCGATTGTTCCAAGCTGTGACTTTCCCGCTGTGATAAGCCAAAGAGTTTGACCTCCAATTGCTGCCATTCGGCCAACCGCTTGGCTTCGCGCAGACGGCCATCGGCCAATTGATCGGAGCGCACTATGAGGGCTTCAAAAGTATCACCAGGCGTTTCAACGGCTTCCCAAGCGACAGGTTGACCGTCAAGCCAATGATGGCGGATGCGCTGCCAGAGTTGATCGCGTTTGGCGCGTGCTTCGCGGATAGCCGCCTCCGTCGGTGGCGCACCCCCAAAAGCTTGTTGCAACTGTTGGCGTCGCTCCTGAAGCTGCGCCAATTCAGACCGTATCCGCGCCAATTCCTCGGTGATATTGCGCTGATCGTCTTCCCCCTGGTGATGGTCGCGGATAAACCGTTCCATCATGGCCTCCGTTGGCGGACGACATGCCGCCAATTCTTCCAACGTTGCTTGCCACAGCGGCAGCAAAAGCCGTTTTTCTTCCGCCTGTTTCTCGGCACGGGTGCTGTTCTCAAAGGCAAGATGCATTTCCCTTTCACGTTGCATGAATAGGGGTAATTCCGCGAGCCGTTGTCGGAAAGGAGAAAGATCGATCGGATCTCCCAGTGCGGCGATTTCCTCTTGTTTTTTCAGGGCCTCATGGTGCAGCGTCTTGATCCCCAGGTGTAATGCCTCCATCTGACCAAGAAGTATGGGTCTGGATTCCATTAACTTACGCAAAATGCCCAAACGTGTTTTGTCGGGAATTTTTTTTTCGTCCACGATGGCCGATTGTCCACCCGCTTCACGCCAAAGGTCGGTCTGTTTTTGGTTGAGTAGAGAAAGTTTCTGTTCCAGGGCGGGTAATTTTTCGGCATTCTCCCGAACGGATTGCCCCTCCTTGTGTACGGCGTTGATGCGGGAGGCCCGTTGGATCAATGTTTTTTCTGGAAGAAGTTGTGCAAGTTTGGATTCCAGGGATGACAAGGCACTTTGGTAAATTTCCAGGGCTTGATCTATTTCGGCCTGGCGTTTCATCAATGCGGCACGTTCACGAATGATCTCCTCCCCCAGGGATGGGGTATCCTGGTGTTCTTGTTGCAGGTTGCGGAGATGTTCCAAACGCCGGATCATGGGACCGATGGTGACCATTTGGCGCAGCTTGGCCTCCTGGCGGCGTTTTTCCAGGAGGTGTTCCCCGTTGGTAGCACTCTCTTTTTGCAGTCGCTCCTGGGCTTGACGATGTTGTAACCATTGGTCGCGGGACAATGATTCTTGTTTGAGTCGGTCGCGGATGGTGAGCAGGCGATGGTGTTGGAGCGTGATGATTTGCGATTTGCCTCGGGGTTTGTAGAGAGTTTCCGCCTCTTCGCGCATCTGATCCATGATCTGGCGTACTTTGGAAATGCCAGAACCCGCCTCAAACAATAATTCACCCACTTCCCCCTTACCCTCGAGGACCGCTTCCCCCCCCTTGCGCAACCGCTCATGATCCAGGCCATAAAGCAGTTCAAAACGGGTACGATCCAAAGTTCCCAGGAATGGTTGCAGGCGGTTGGCATCCAGGGGGTAACCCTGTTCGTCCAGGAGGGTATCTTTGTTGCCTTTGCGTCTGAACGCCGTCAGGGAATCGCCATGATCATGACGGAGGGTTGCCCCAATGCGGAGGTCGGTATTGTCATGATGAAAGTTGTAGGGGGTATCTTTACCAAATCCAAATAAAAAATCGGTGATGGCCGCGAGGGCGGTACTTTTTCCCGCTTCATTGTTGCCGTGGATGATCCAAAGGGATGGCTCATGGGGGGTGAAATCCAGGGTTTTCTGGGTAAAGTGGCCATAAGCCTGAAGGTTCAGGGCGGTGATGAACATTTACTGGTCCCCCTGGTCTTGTTCCAGCAACCGTTGTCGAACCAGGGCTTGAGCATGTTCCAGGGCTTGATGGAACCTTGGAGCCTCCTGGATGGGAAAGAGGTGACCGCCCAGCAAACCTCGTAATGGTTTGAGTTGGGCAGTCAGGCTTTTCATCACCTCATCGCTGTGCTGCCATTCCTGGACGATTTGCTGGAGCATAGTCAGGGGATCGAGATGGGGGGTGTCGTGTTGCGGGGTGTGAGGGTTTAGGGTGGGGTGCGGGCGGCTGGTGATGACTACTTTTTCCAGCCACAGGGCATCACCGCCTGTGTTGATGGTTTGCAGGCGCAACTCATTTTCCAATGCGATCCCTTTGGCAACCAAGGGGTCATGCAGGGGGGTGTGACCGACCAAGTTCAGCCGCACCACGGTCAGTACGTCGGGGTTGATCACCGATTGCAGTTGGGTATCGACCCGTTCCAAAATGTCATCCAAAGACGCGATGGTATCCAGTGTGATTTCCAAAGTTTTCCAACGGACCTGATCCAAAATCAGGGGTTGCGCATGAATGTGGCCTGACGGATCGACTGCGACGAGGGTTGCCCCTTTTTCACCCGATTCACGGATATGGCGTCCCTGAAGGGTGCCGGGAAAAAGAATCATCGGGTCTTTGGCGCGGACGATTTCTCGTTGGTGGACATGACCCAAGGCCCAATACTGGTAACCGTGGGTCAAAAGATCCTGTTCACTGCATGGGGCATACGTTTCGTGGCCATCGCGGCCAACGAGCGAGGTATGGAGCAGGCCGATATTGAAGGCCCCAGGGATGCATGGGGGATAATCGGCGGCAAGGTTGCGTTTTTCTTTTTGATGGCTGTGGGACTGACCATGGACGGCCAATCCCAGGTGTTCTCGATGGATGGTGTGGGGTCGGTCTGAGGCAAACAGATGGATGTTGGTCGAAAAAGGGTTGGTTTGCAGAAGGGCGTGTTCGGCGTCATGATTACCCAGAACGATGAAGACTTCAATGTTGTCTTCCTTGAGGCGGCGCAGGTGGGTTGCCAGATACAGGACGGTTTGATAATCCCGTCCCGACCTGTCGAGAAGGTCTCCGGCCAACAATAAAAAATCAACGCGATGATGGCGACAGGCATCCATCAACCGTTCAAAGGCTTTGCGACTGGCTTGGCGGATCCGTTCCAGGGGTGCCCCCGAATACCGCGTCAAACCTCGGAGGGGGGCATCCAGGTGCAAATCGGCGGCATGGATAAATTTCATCGTATCGTGTTGTAATCGATTGAAAGAAAAAAGGGGTCTGGGGGATTGCCCCCAGGGTTTTGACCTTAAACAAAAAGATTACCATGCCCTGTTTTTTTTATGAAGATCTTTTTTCCGTCAACCCCGCTTCATACCAGAACTTTGAAGCGTTGACCACTTGGACAACCAGCAACATCACCGGCACCTCAATCAGAACGCCAACAACCGTCGCCAGTGCTGCCCCAGATTCAAAACCGAAAAGGCTGATGGCTGCGGCGACCGCCAGTTCAAAAAAGTTGGATGCACCGATGAGGGCTGACGGACACGCGACGGTATGCTTTTCACCCACGGCGCGGTTGAGCAGGTAGGCCAGCGCAGAGTTGAAAAAAACTTGGATCAGGATGGGGACGGCTAGCAGTCCGATCACGATGGGTTGTTGGATGATGGCTTTTCCCTGGAAAGCAAACAGCAATATCAGGGTCAGCAGCAGGGCTGCGATGGACCAGGGACCGATCTTTGCCATCACAGCATCGAACGATGGCTCTCCTGCCGCCAATAAGTGTTTACGCCAGATTTGGGCGAGAATCACCGGGATGACGATGTAAAGGCCCACCGAGACAAACAGCGTATCCCATGGCACCGTAATGGCCGAAATACCCAACAACAGCCCGACAATGGGTGCGAAGGCAAAGACCATGATGGTGTCGTTGAGTGCCACCTGGGATAGCGTGAACAGAGGATCTCCGTTTGTCAGCCGACTCCAGACGAACACCATGGCGGTACACGGGGCGGCTGCCAGCAGGATCAGTCCGGCGATATAACTGTCCAATTGTTCCACCGGCAGCATCGGGGCGAACAGGTTGCGGATAAACAGCCAAGCCAAAAAGGCCATGGAAAATGGCTTGACGAACCAATTGACGAACAACGTGACTCCGATGCCGCGCATATGCGTTTTGACTGTGTGCAACGCACCAAAATCGACTTTGACGAGCATGGGGATAATCATCACCCAGATCAGAAGGCCAACGGGAAGATTGACTTGAGCCACCTCCATCCGTCCAATAGCTTGGAACAGTTCCGGGACCACTTGGCCCAGTGCGATGCCGAGAACGATGCAGAGAAATACCCAAACTGTCAGATACCGTTCAAAAACGCTCATTGAGTAGCCCCTGTTCTTGGTTTTTACGGATATTTCACGGCAGATTCAGTGCCTTGCGGATGGCCGGAACCAGACGGGTGCGGATATCGTCACGCACACCGATAAAACTTTCCAACGGTTCGCCATGGGGATCGTGGAAAGGGATGTGAAGGTGGGGAATCGGGCGCGGGAAGATCGGGCAAGCCTCTTTGGCGTTGTCACAGACGGTCACAACCAGATCGACCGATGCATCCATAACGGAATCGACATCTTTGGGATAAAGATTATGGATGGGCAACCCCGCCTGTTTCAGGGCTTCGATGGCACCATTTGCAACGTGCGGTTGTGGTTTGGTTCCTGCGGACAGGGCGTGGATTTCTCCAGCCATATCATGATTGATAATAACCTCCGCCATTTGTGATCGACAGGAATTCCCTGTGCAGAGGATGAGAACCGTTTTTTTTGTGTGCATGGTTTTCTCCAAAGACCTGTCAGGCAGACATGCGCGGCCTTGACAACAATTATGCGTGAGGAAAGTCAGCAGACGATCCATCGCCTCATAGTCGGCGGAATAAAATATGAAACGACTTTCATGCCTTCCTTTGATGAGTCCAACGCGGCTCAGATGGGCCAAGTGAAAGGACAAGGTTGCCGGGGCAAGTGCCAACTGTTCGCCGATGGCCCGTGCATGGATGCCGTCCGACCCTGCCTCCACCAGCAATCGAAAAACGGCAAGACGGGATTCGTGTCCCAATGCGGCCAGGAGTTCCGAAGCCTTTAATGTATCCATATTTCTAGAATTGTCGAATTATTGCCCGATGTCAAGGGGGCATCGACCCGTGAGAGTGATTTTCTAGCGTGAATGGCTATCGGTCAGCGCGGGGGAGGTTTGATAATGACGGGAGATTGACCATCGGTTGGTAGGGCTTCCATAGCAACTTTGGCATCCGCCATCGAGGGATACGGCCCTGTCCTGACACGGTAGACCGGACCGGATGCCCCATCGCTGTGGACCATGTGCGCGACGCGCCCTTTGCGCTGCAACTGCGATACCATCTGCGCCGCACGGTCATAATTTGAAAAAACTGCCAGTTGCACCATGTATGGTCCCGCATCGGATCCTGGATTGTTTTTTGACGACTTCGCTGAAAGCGAATTCTCAATCAATGCGGAAATATCTTGATTCTTTTTTTGTGTCGTCGGGTTGGTCGAAGCGGTCGGACTGGCCGATACTCCCGGTCGGGTTTGCATCCCCGGCAACTGAGGTTTTACAGGGGGATTGGCATGGGTGGCGGAGTAAACGACCTGCTCCCGAGTATCCAACGGCAATATGACCTTGCGATTGGCCAAGGTATCGTAGAAAGTCAATTCCACCTCGGGGGGTCTGACCTTTGGGGTCAAATCCTGGGGTAGGGGGGGAAGATCCTGGATCTTCTTTTCCTTGGCCACCTCGTCTGTGACTGCATCGTCTGTAGGTTCGGTTTTCTCAATGACACCCACAGGTTTTGTTGCGACAGGTTGCAGGGCGGAAGCGGTACGGGCGGGTATCGCCATGGCTTCGGAAGTTTTTAAGGCCAGATGACGGTTTCCCGCTTCAAGGACTGCCGTCAAGTCAACTTTTTCTTCAATCGTCCTCTTTTTCCCTCTCTCTTGATCGCTTTCACCTGTTTTTACCTCTTTCTTGGGTTCTTTCTCCAAGACATTCGCTTTTACCTCTTTCTTGGATTCCTTCACCAAGACATTCCTGACTTTTTCCGTAACTATATCCAACGAATCCGTTTTTTCGGGGAGAGCGGTTATGGGGGCAATGGTTTGCACGACCGGCTTGCTGCTATGGTCGCCAAACAACAGATAGCCGCCTCCGCCGGCCACGAGACCGAGAAGAACGACGGTAATCGGCGACTTGTTTGTACGCCGACGATACCGATTATGGGTGGGATAACGTGGTGTCACATTCGCTCAGGCGCATTAACGCCCATCAGTTGAAGGCCATTGGCAATGACTTGGCGTACCGCCTGGCACAATGCCAAACGGCCACCGCGCACCTTGGGATCATCTTCCAAAATTCGGGTCGCATTGTAATAATTGTGGAACTTTGCTGCAAGATCCTGTAGATAAAAGGCAATTCGATGTGGTTCCAAGTGGGTAGCCGCCGACTCTACCGTTTCTGGAAATGTATCCAAAAACCGTATCAAGTCCAACTCCACCTCCAAACCAAGCGCATTCGCGTCCAAGGGGCATTCCTCCATTCCCTTTTCCTGCATCTGACGCCAAATGGAACAAATCCGGGCATGGGCATACTGCACATAAAAAACCGGATTGTCATTACTGCGAGCTACCGCCAGATCCAGGTCAAACTCCAGTTGACTCGCAGAAGCGCGCGTCAAAAACCAAAACCGAACCGCATCGGCTCCCACCTGTTCAACGACATCACGCAACGTCACAAAATTTCCAGCCCGTTTGGACATCCGCACCGGCTGGCCGTTCCGGGTCAAGTTGACCATCTGCACCAATAAGACGTGCAGCAGCCCCTTTTTCCCGGTCAACCCCTCCAATGCCGCTTCAACCCGTTTGATGTACCCGCCATGATCGGCCCCCCAAATATTGACGAGGCCGTCAAAACCCCGTTCGTATTTATTGAGATGATAGGCAATATCAGCAGCAAAATAGGTGAATTGGCCATCCGGTTTCTGCAATGGACGATCCACATCATCCCCAAAAGCGGTGGCCCGGAATAAGGGTTGCGTGCGTGTTTCCCACGCATCCTGCAACCGTTCACCACCCCCTTTGGGTTTTTCCAACAATCCGTCATGGATCAGATCCTTGACGCGCAATACTTCTAAAGCATGATCGATGCCACCTTGTTCATGGAGCTGACGTTCAGAAAACCAATGATCGAAATGAATGTCCAGTTTGCCCAGATCTTTGCGGATATCTTCCAATACCCAGTCTACCGCAAACCGTGTTATCGCCCCCAATAGGTCCGCCTCTTTTTCATGGTGTTCTGGATTGGCAACCCATTCCTGAAGGGATTGTTGCAGCGGGGTAGGGATGGCATCGAGGATATCGAAGACATACTCTCCGGGATAAAAATCGGTTGGTTGCGGTAATTCGGAACCCTGTATCCGTTCACGATAACGGTGGAGTACCGAACGGCCCAGGACATCAATTTGACGCCCCGCATCGTTGATGTAATATTCCCGATGGACTTGGTGACCTGTCGCGTGCAACAAACGGCACAAAACATCGCCGGTGACGGCACCACGCCCATGTCCCACATGCATGGGGCCGGTGGGATTGGCGGAGACAAATTCAACCATAATTTTTTTCCCGTGCCCCAGGGGGGAAAAACCATACTTGGGGCCGGCGGTGAGGATATCATGCACCTGGCGTCGCAACCGTGTGGGGGAGACGAAAAAATTAATGAAACCAGGTCCAGCCACCTCCCAGCGGTGGATGTCGGTTTGGTCGGTTGGCATGGCGGCCAGCATCCGCTCCGCCAAATCCCGTGGTTTCATCCGTGCCACCCGTGCCATGACCATGGCGGCATTGGTGGAAAAATCGCCATGATCTTGTTCCTTGGGACGGTCAATTCTAAACTGAGGGAGTGCTATTGTCGGCAATACACCTTCTCCACGCAGTGTGTCGATCATGCCATTCACGCAGTGTTTCAATGACTCTTTCATGGTTTCTCCAGAATTGTTGGCTCATCAAACCGCTGACACCCGTATCCAGGTTTGGGATGGGAGTTTATGGATGGACGACCGAATATTTGCAAGGAATTGCGGTAACATTGTGTGTCCCCTGTCATCCGGTTGAAACAATGGAGTATATTCCATCGAAGGGGTGGATAACATGATATTGGAAGAAAAATAGGTGTGAAATGGTTCCTTCTGATTCGACTGTCGGTTGCCCAAGCCCATGGTATTACCGTGGGTGGATGATCGGGTTGGTCGGTGTATTCTTTTGGGGACTCGTAGGGTATCGGCAGCAATGGCAGCGGGGACTTGCCGTAACCGCCCTGAGCGACCAAACCCCTTGGGGGTTATATATTGCCAATTTCTTGTTTTTGGTGGGAATCGCCGCATCGGCTGTCGTCCTTTTGGCCGCGGTCCAATTGTTTCACCGTCAGGATTTGTCGCCAACCCTTCTTCCCGCCAAAGCTTTGGCGATTACCGCCGTTTTGATGAGTCTGCTGTTTGTCACGGCGGACCTGGGACACCCGGAAAGGATCTGGCATGCCCTACCGCTCCTGGGTTCCCTGAATTTTCCCACATCCATCCTGGCTTGGGATATTTTGGCCCTTTCAGCCTATCTGCTGCTCAACATCGGTCAGGTATGGCGTCAATCCAGAACCATGACCCCATCGGCACCCCCATCCCGATATACCGTCGGCATGGGTTCCATCATCGCCATCGTCCTGGGGCTTTCCATCCATACGATTACCGCCTTCATGCTTGCCGGCACCCCCTCCCGACCCATGTGGTTCAGCCCCCTTCTGGCACCACGGTTTATCGTATCCGCATTTGCTGCCGGTTCTGCTTTGATGATCATCCTATTCCTGATTTTAAACCGCTTGGCTTTATTTTCCCTGCCCCAATCGGCCATCCGTTTTCTTTCCCAGGTGTTGACCGCAACCCTCCTGACCCATCTTTTCTTGTTGGGTGTTGAATCTTTTTCCCACATTTATCCCTTTGTCCATCAAGGTGGCATCGACCATCATGAAATCCCCTGGACCCTTTGGACCCAGGTTGCCATCGGATTGATCATCCTGGCAACCCTCATCATGATCTATCTCCGTGGGCGGATGAATTTGCAAATGGTCACAATCGCTTGCGTCTTCACCTTGACGGGAATATGGATGGAGAAGGGGCTGGGGTTGGTGATCTCAGGACTCAATCCGACACCCTTGGGCGAGTGGGTTGTCTATATCCCATCAGCGGTTGAAATTCAAATTTCTCTGGGTATCTGGGCGTTTGGGGCCTTGCTTTTGACAGAACTGTTGCGGTGGATTGTTCGTCACCGTTCATAGTCGGATGATGGCGCGGGAATCCTGGTGGTCCAGATCGGGTAGCGGCATGTTCTCTTGGAAAACATTCATGGCGATCAAGGCTTCCATGATGGCCATGGTGTTTGCGTTTAGGCTGGCCAAATCGGCCAGGGATTTCCATTTTCTGTTTGATGCGGCAAAGAGGGCCACGGACAGGTCACACCCGGCCAGCCCTGCGGCGATGCGCAACCCTTCCTGTGCCAGTTCTGGAACGCCATCCAGATGAATACCGAAACCGGCGACGGGGCCACATGTGCCGTTGGGCCAGCAGGCGACCTTTTCGCTTTTGTGGAGGAATTGGCCCAGGGTTGCGAGACTGCCCGCTTGGTTGGCGGGGGCGGGGAGTGGTCCTCGATGGTTTTCATGGTCAAACGCGCAATAAACGCGCTGTCCCTGGGGAAGTTCTGGGAAATTTTGATCGACCAGACCAACTCCGTGATGGAGGAAAAACAGGTGGCAACTTTCCAGTCCAGGAAATGGCTGTAGAATCGCCATGATATCGTCCATGACATGGCCACGTTGCGTGATGATGAGTGTAAGACTTTTGGTGGACATGCGCGAATCTCTGTTACCCCCCTTAGAAAATTATTAAAAGAAAAAAGGGGTCTGGGGGATTGCCCCCAGGGTTTTGACTTTGACTTTGACTTTGAT
>PEAO01000039.1 GCA_002753615.1 Magnetococcales bacterium DCbin2 | reverse complement strand
AATCCCCCAGACCCCTTTTTTCTTTTAATAATTTATCTTTTCCGAGGCATTTGGACGTGCCAATTTCAAATGCGATTGCCCTGGGGATTGCCCCCAGGGTTTTGCTTTTGACTTTAAACAAAAAGGTTTCCATCTTGAGGCTTTTGATTTAAAGTCAAAACCCTGGGGGCAATCCCCCAGACCCCTTTTTTCTTTTAATAATTATTTAATGTCAACACGCTCTAGTCCAGGGGGGCTGAAAAAATGGTCATGACGATCCCAACAGAAAATATTGGTTCGATTCCGCGACCGCAAAAACTGGTCGATGCCTATCTACGATTCAAAAGGGGTCAGTTGGATAGAGCCTCTCTGGAAGAGATTGCCCTGGAAGCGACCAGGGAGACGATCCAGCGTCTGGAAGAGACGGGTTCGCCATGTGTCAGCGATGGCGAACAGTCAAAATTTGATGGCTTTGCCAGCTATTGCCTGCACGGAGCGACCAATCTTGCACCCGACGGCGTTGAAATCGTCTTCTCCGATGGGCATAGCCGTTTTTTGCCCCGGTTAACCCGTGGGCCGTTCCGATACCAACAGGGAGCCGACCGTTTTTTGGAAATTTCCCGGAAACTGGCGCAAGTCCCGGTCAAACAGGCGGTCATCTCTCCTTCGGTGATCAGCCTGCTCTATCCCCAGGGGGGCATCGAGAATTACAGTCGCGGACAGTTCATCAAAGATATCCTCTCCGAACATGCCGCCGAGATTGAGCGTTGTCTCTCCCTGGGTGCCCACAAGGTCCAGATTGATTTTACCGAGGGGCGATTGTCCCTCAAGCTCGATCCTTCTGGGGAGTTGCTCCAGGGGATGGTGGATCTCATCAATCAAGGGTTGTCGGGTTTCACCGATGTGCAACGTCAACGGTTGGGGGTCCATACTTGCCCCGGCAGTGATCGGGATGCCACGCATAGTGCCGATGTGGATTATAAGGATTTGCTCCCCACCCTGTTTCGTATCAACGTGGCCAATTTTTATATCGCCATGGCCCATGAGAAAGATCCCGAAAAGGGGTTGCGCATTATCAAAACCTTGCTGCGACCAGGAATTCGCGTGTTTATTGGTGTGATCGATCCCATCAACCCAGAGGTCGAATCTCCCGAATTGGTCCGGGATCGTGTCCTGCAAGCCCTCCGATTTATCCCTCTTGATCAGTTGGGTACGTGTGATGATTGTGGTTTTTCCCCTTTTGTGGATGATGTATCGACTTCCCGAGAGATTGCCTTTGAAAAAATTCGTGCCAGAATCATCGGAACAAAGATGGCCGAGGCGGTACTTGACAAGAGTTGATGTATCCGTATTAAAGTCGGGTGTCGGGAAGTTTGTACCGACTCGAACTGCCCATTGGAAATTGTCATGGCTGGGAATGATCCCCTGGAAAATCTGGCTTTGCGGGTTGAAGCGTTGGAATTGCAACTGGTTTACCAGGAACAGGAACTCAAAAAATTGCGCCAGCAGGATTTGGCGAATCGGATGAATGAATCCAAGTTGGCTGAACTTCAACGTATGGCAGCCATCGATAGCTGGGAAATCAACGAACAAAGCGGTCGGTTGAGTGTTTCGGAAACGCTCTGTCGCATCTTGGGTGTAGAGGGTTTGACGGGACATTCTTTGGATGA
The DNA here is from genome assembly GCA_002753615.1 of Magnetococcales bacterium DCbin2. Classification (GTDB taxonomy): domain Bacteria; phylum Pseudomonadota; class Magnetococcia; order Magnetococcales; family UBA8363; genus UBA8363. The sequence goes on along the minus strand of PEAO01000039.1, from coordinate 24,609 downwards.
CCTTCAGCAACGCATTCATCCCGATGACCAGGAGAATTTTCGGCATCATTATGAGGCATCCGTCAACCATGGGAATCCGTTCGAGTTGGTCCATCGGATGATTCTCCAGGATGGCCAGGAGCGGATCGTCAAACATTTTGGCAAAACTTTTTTTGCTGCAAACGCACTTCCTCTGAAATCCATCGGGTTGATTCAGGATGTGACGCAGCAAAAACAAGTTGAAGCCGCCCTGGAGTCCGCCAAACGGGAAGCGGAAGCCGCGACCAGGGCCAAAACACTGTTTCTTGCTTCTATGAGCCATGAGATTAGAACGCCACTGAACGTTATCTTGGGAATGACCCAGATTCTGGGCGAAACCCCGATAACCCTTGAACAGAAAAACTATCTGAAAACATTAAAAATTGGTGGTGAGACGCTGTTGTCGCTGGTTAATGATGTGTTGGATCTTTCCAAGATCGAGGCCGGGCAGATGGATCTGACCGTGACCGATTTCCATGTTGTCAGATTGATCGAAGATATCGCGAATCTACAAAGTTTTGCGGCTCGGGAAAAAGAGATTGGCTTTCAAGTGAGAATCGGCCCGGAAGTGCCGCATCACGTCCGGGGAGATCCCGATCGATTACGGCAGGTTTTGTTGAATTTAATCAATAATGCCATCAAGTTCACTACAACAGGTATGGTGACCGTCACCGTTTCTAAAGATCCAAACCAATGTATCCTGTTCACAATACGGGATACCGGCATTGGGATGTCCCAAGAACAAACCGAAACTGTTTTTCATCCGTTCATTCAAGCCGATTCAACGATCACGCGCAGGTATGGTGGCACAGGGCTTGGCCTGACCATCAGCAGAAAGTTGGTTGAGATCATGGGTGGCACCATGGCGGTGGAAAGTCATCCTGGAAAGGGGAGTTGTTTTTCTGTCCGCCTGTCCCTCCCCCCCGTATCTTTCCACCATCCTGGTATGCTAACCGCTTGCGGCACTGATTTTTGCTTGGCTGAAGCAACCCAAGCGAGAAAACCTTTGAATGTCCTCCTTGTGGACGATGTTGATGAAAACCGTATGGTGATTCGTGCATTTTTGAAACAATCTTCTTATCGCGTCATCGAAGCGACCAACGGTTCCGAGGCCATTACTATTTTCCAAGAACAGGATATCGACCTAGTTTTGATGGATATGCTCATGCCGGTGTTGGATGGTTACTCGGCGACGAGGGCGATACGCGATGAGGAGAAAAAGCGGGGATTACAAGCGGTCCCGATCATCGCTTTGACGGCCCACGCATTGAAAGAGGATCTGGCAAAGACCTTGGAGGCTGGATGCGACTTCTATCTGACTAAGCCGGTCAGGAAGTCTCAATTGCTCGAAATCATGAATAAATTCCATAATCGATAAAGACTGTGGGAAAATAGGTCGTTCATGTCCCTGTCCATTCGTACCCGACTGTATGGTGGATTTACCATCCTATTGACATTTTTGTTGGTCTCCTTCCTCGTCGCTGCTACCATGCTGCGATATTTGAATGGTCGCGTGAATGATTTGGTGGAACATGATGTTGAAAAAGTCCGCATGGCGGGTGTTCTCGATCACAGCGTCCAAGAAATCGCCCGTTTGGAACAAAATATTATTTTGTCGGACAATCCTGAAGAGATGGCCCATTTTACCCGGGAAATCACCTTGGCCCATGTGCGACTTCAACAGGCATTGAAGATTTTGGATACATTGGCCCATAGTGACCCAGAGAAAAGGGTACTCATGCAAATTGCCGAGGCGATTGCGGCACTGGTGACTATGGATCGGGAAATGCGGCGTTTGGGGATGCTCAATTCCAATGTTCGTGCGGCCCATTTGTCGGAACATGCGGGACAGGCGGCGATGTTTCAGGCGACGGCGGCCCTGGAAAAAATCATGCGCCGTTATCTGGAAGGTTGGCAGGTAAAATCGTGGGGGCAGGCGCGGCATCAATTTTGGATCACCACCATCATCCAAAAGATGCAGCGGCTTTTGTTGACGATACACAACGATGAAATTCGTATGATTCTGTCCACCGATGAGGCAAGAATGGGTCGTTATGCCCGTGATATGGAACGGAATACGGTGGTTTTGATCAAACTTCTTAGACAACTCGAACATGGGGTGCGCCTGGGGGAAGATAGCGTAACCATCGGTGAATTTCGTCGGTATATGAATCGTTATCTGGAAATTTCTCGTCAGGTACGCTCCTTGACCTTGGAAAATGGCAATTACAAGGCAACACGATTTTTCCAGGAACGCGGACAGCCCATTTTGCTGGGGTTGCGCGATTCCTTGCAGGTTTTGTCCACCAACAGTGAACAACGGATGCTTGAAGCTAAGAAACAGTCGGAGAAACATTTTTTTCTGGCTTTTGGGATTTTGTTGGTGATGCTGTGTTTAAGTTTTATCGCAGGAATCATGATTGCCGTGCGTATCTCCCGCGATGTCAATCGAGGTTTGAGCCGGGCGATTCAGACGGTGGAAGCGGTGGCTTGTGGTGATTTTTGTTCCGAGACCATCGTTGATTCAGAAATAACACAGGATGAATTCGGTCAACTGATGCGTTCGTTGGGTCGATTGGTTGATGCGGAAAATCGGGTTGCCGATTTGGTACAGCGTTTGGCGCAGGATGATTGGGTGGTGACGGTGGTGGCGCGTTCTCCCCATGATCGGTTGTTGATTGCGGTGAAGCATCTGGCAGGGGCGTTGCGGGAACGTAACGAATTGCGGCGTATGTTGTTGGTGTCGGAGAAGATGTCCAGTATTGGACAGTTTGCCGTCCGTGTAGCCCATGAGATCAATAATCCACTGGCCACGGCGATGATGGGACTACAAAACATCCGATTTTTATTGGCACCGGATAATTTGGTCGATGGCGTGCAGGATCGTCTGAATCAGGTGGAGCGTCATATTGAGCGTGCCACGCGGGTGGCGCGGCAGATGTTGGAATATTCCTGGACGGGGCAACCGGAAATCACCACATTTGATCTGCGGGAGGAATTGAAGGAAGTTTTGGACCTGATGCAGGCCGATGCGCGTCCCATGGACATTATTTTGGATATCGGTGGACCGTTGCCTGTTCGGGGTGATCGGGAAAAAATCGGGCAGGTGTTTCGCAACCTGATTCAAAATTCCATGGATGCCACCCCAGATCATGGATTGATTCGTGTGGGAGCCTGTTGTGAGGGGGGGATGCTCCAGGCTGAAGTCCGGGATTACGGTCCCGGTATGGCGGAGGATGTCGCCCAACGGATCTTTGATCCCTTTTTTACCACCAAAAAATCGGGTATTGGCGTCGGCTTGGGTTTGCCGATCTGCACCAGTATCGTGCGTCAGCACGGGGGGACGTTGGATGTGGTCAATGCCGTGGACGGTGGTGTCCTGGCCACGTTACGTCTGCCGATCACCCATGAATGATGCTCAAGGGGGAGGAGATGGGGATAGCGGGTAGAATTCTCATTGTCGATGATGAGGCAGAACTGCGTGATAATCTGGCGACACTTTTGGGACATGAGGGATTTGTGGTGGGGACGGCTGAATCGGGCATGGCGGCGTTGGAGATTTTGGCGCGGAATCCCTATGATGTCGTGCTGTTGGATTTGATCATGCCGGGTTTGGATGGGATTGAAACCTTGCAGGAAATGCGTAAGATGCGCAGCGGTACCAAGTGTGTCGTCATGACCGCCTTTGCCACGGTCAACACGGCGGTACAGGCCATTCGCAAGGGGGCCTCCGATTATTTATCCAAACCATTTCGCCTGGAAGAGTTGGTTGCGGTTGTGCGCCGCTCCATGGAAGAGGCCAGTTTTGAGTTGCAAGTCCAATCGAGCAATTTGGACCAAACCTTGGCTTCTCTGGCCAACCCCATCCGCCGCCGCATCATCGAGATGTTGGGGCAATCCCGGACCATGCGTATGACCGATATCAGCATGGCATTGCGCTTTGAAGATCATACGAAGACCATGTTTCATCTGCGCACGTTGAAGGAAGCGGCGTTGATTCGCCAAGCTGCGGACAGGCACTACAGTCTCACGGATGCGGGTAACAATGCTTTGAATCTGTTGCGGGTGTTGGTTCATCCTACCCCATGAGGGAAAAAACTATGAATGTACTTCCAGACGATCCTTCCGAGGCCATTCATCGCAAATGTCGGTTGGGTGGTCTTCTGGTGGGGCAAAAGAATTTTGACGCCGCTTTGCCATTGTTGGAAGAGGTGATTGCGCAGGACAGGACGAACCTGGAAGCCTATCTGCATCTTATTACTATTTTCATTGCCAAAGAGTGGTTTGTCGTCGCGCGCATCGTCATGCGCCTGCTGCAACATTTTGATCCCCAAAAAACGGCCATCGATCATGATGTCTTTGACTTGGATCGTGTGCGGGATACTTTTTTTTTGGATCCTCAAAAGGGGCGTCAGGTGGCGTCTCAGAGAAAACGTGTCCAGCAAACACGGGTTGTGGATGCCCCGCAGCTTTGTTATCACTTTGGCCCCAAGCAGCAGGGTGACTCTGACACGGTGATCGCTGTGGAACAGGGGAAGGAGACCGCCCCTTTTTTTCTGTTCACCCGACTCAGGCTCCCCACCTTCATCGATTTTGACCCCGACGCCATCGCACAGGTCAATCAGGCTTTTCAAATCGGTCATCTGTTGGAGCATGTCATTGGGATGCGTCGGTCGGCATTGAGACAAGCACTCCTGGCGATCAAGCAGCAAACCCCTGGGAATGCCGCCAACGGACCGTTACGGGTATTTTTATCCGCATCCCGTTTGACGACGGTGATGGCCCATTGTTCTCGTGATCTCGCCCGCACATTCCAGAAAAAAGGGTGTGAGGTCCTTTTCATCATGGAAGAAAATGATCGGGAAGATTTGAGTGGGTTTCATGTGTATCGTGCGCAGGCATCTTGGAATCCCCACGTCACGGTCAATATTAATCATGCCAATCATCTTTGGCTGAATGATCATGTACGCAATATTGTCTGGTGGCAGGATGATCTCATGGAAGAGCTGCAAAAAGGGGTTGCGTTACCCTGGAGAAACCATGATTTGGTTTTATCCATCGATGGTTTTTTGGATCGGCATGTGTGTAAAACCGGTCCGAAAGCGATCATCCGTCAAAACTTTTGTGTCGATTTGGATCTTTTTTTCCCGGTTATCCCCCCCCATGAAAGAAAGAAAATTATCTTTGTCGGGAGCAGTTACGTCAAGGACAGGCCAAGTCGGGAGAGTGGAATACCGTATCAAATTTTGAACTTGCTCGAACAATGGATTGTGGACGGTGAAAAATTTGATCTTTCGTTGATGGAGCGCGTTGCATCCCAATGGCAGGTCTCAAGCAAGCTGGTTTACAGCATCATGCAGTTTGTCATCCGCGAGCATACCGTCATGTGGTTGTGTTCGTTGGCCGGATCTTTGGACTATGATGTGGAAATTTATGGTTATGGTTGGGAGAATAATCGGGTTGTTTCCCCTTTTTTCAAAGGTGCCGCTCCCCATGGTCCGGGGCTTTGCGCCATCTACAACCAGGCTCGGTATGCCTTGGCGGCGTCGATTTTTCTGGTTCACACCCAAAGATTGGTCGAGATGGCGGCGTGTGGTTGTATCCCGGTCGTTTTTGATCAACGCTCGGCGGATGAACCGCAGACATGGGATGATGAATGTCTGTTTTTTTCCAGCCAGGAGACGCTACGGCACTGTTTGACACAGACTCCCCAAGGTGACCCCATGAGGATTGCCCAGGCCAACTCCTATGACCGGGCGGTGGAAAAGATTCTCCACTGGGTCCGTACCGGCGTCTATCCCGACAAACCCGTCTATGGTTCCCCGGCGGATGGGGCTTTGCAAAATACTTGACAGAAACGATCAGAATTAGCACAATGGCCCCCAGGATTGTTCCGCCATTCTTGCGGAAATACGATTGAAAAAAAAGGAAAGGATGGGACACCTTACCTTGTTTCTATTGTACTCCCATAATCCAGCTTATCTGTTTTCGTTCTCACGCAAGAGGTGAATCACCTGTTCCACGATCTCAACATGCATAGCAGGCAACAACTGACCGGCGATGCCGGCCAGCAAGGATTCATTGGCAGTGAACAACTTTCCGGGTCGGGCATAACTTATCCGCTGTAAACCACCGGAAGAGAACGCCTCACCATCCAACTCTACGGCCAAAGAATCCGCATAAGGATTGCTGGTTATCTGGCATAAAACCCAGTCTCCCCGTCCGGCATCCGCAAGAATGGCAGCGGGGCGGTACTTGCTTCGACTGAGATCCGAAAAAGGAAATGGCAGCAGGACTACCTGTCCGGTTGCAAATGAGCCCATGCCTCATCCTCTTCGGGTTTTTCCCAATCTTGGGATAACGACCTCTCAGAAAATCTCAGCAACATCTTGTCCGTCTCATCTTCAGACGGTGACTCCAATACCGTTACAACGGCGTGACAGGGACCCCGTATCTGTACCGGTTCCGACAGTTGAATCCTGCCCGATGCATCAATCTCCGCTTCATAGGAACGCATCATTCAGAGGTATTCTCCCGAATTGTCGTCTTCTGGTATTGCTTGACTGCCAATCGCAAAACAACTTGTCCAGCAATGACATCAAAGGAACAATTTTTTTTTACTATATATTCAATTTCATGGACTCATTCAACCCGAATCCATATGATGAAAAAAAACAACCGAGAAACATCATCAAAATGACTAAATAATACCAAATCCTATCGGAAGGACTTTTCTAAGGCAAGAAAATAATTTGCTCGTGTCGGCAGCAAATGAATTGTCCGGTCTTGTAGCACATGATTTGTCCGGTTTTCATAGGGGTAAGGAGGTGATCTATGAAACGGACTGAATGGTTGCTGGGTACCTGGGTAGTTACTCGTAATCAAGTCAACTATGGTTCCCCGGCGGATGGAGCTTCGCAGAATACTTGACAGAAACGATCAGAATTAGCACAATGGTCCCCAGGATTGATCGTCACCGTTTTTTTGCAGAGGTTCCATGTTGAATCGTATCAAGAATGATATCCATGTCATCCACAAGCGGGATCCTGCTGCACGGGGATTGTGGGATGTGTTGCTGTGCTATCCGGGGTTACATGCCGTCATCGGTTATCGCATCGCCCATAGCTTGTGGCGACACGGTTGGTATCTGTTGGCGCGGTTGGTCTCCCACCTGTCGCGTTTTTTTACCGGCATCGAGATTCATCCCGCCGCCCAGATCGGTAACGGTTTTTTTATCGACCACGGGATGGGGGTCGTCATCGGCGAAACAACGGAAATCGGCGATAATGTCACACTCTACCACGGCGTGACCCTGGGGGGAACCAGTTGGAACAAGGGAAAACGGCACCCAACCATCAAAGATGGTGTGATTATCGGGGCCGGGGCCAAAGTGTTGGGGCCATTGACCGTCCATGCCAACGCCCGCATCGGTTCCAATGCGGTCGTCGTGGAGGACGTGCCGGAAAACAGCACCGTGGTGGGGATTCCCGGTCGTGTCGTCATGGGGATGAATACTTCGCCACGACAGGATTCTCCCCTGTTTTCCGCCTACGGCCAAATTGAATTCATGCCCGATCCCGTCGCCAAAGCGGTCAAGTGTATGTTGGAACAGGTCCATCATCTGGAACATCGCCTCAAAACACTCGAAACAGCCAGTGTCGCTCTTGATCAACCCGCTCAGGAGAATAAACCATGAAACTCACCACACGCGGGCGTTATGCGGTGACGGCTATGTTGGACATCTCCGTGCATGGCCAGACACGCCCCACCGCCTTGGCGGAAATCTCCAGCCGCCAGGAAATATCCCTTTCTTATCTGGAACAGCTTTTTGCCAAACTCAGGCGCAAAGGGTTGGTCCGCAGTATTCGTGGTCCTGGCGGTGGTTATATGCTGGCGGTCCCTGCGGCGACCATCAGCATCGCCGATATCATCCGCGCCGTCGATGAACCCCTCCAAGCGACCTCCTGCAACAGCCCCGAAGGTTGTCGCTCCACCAGTCGTTGTATTACCCACCATTTTTGGCAACGCTTGGGGGAACATCTCAACGGTTATCTGGAATCGGTCAGCCTTGCATGGCTAACACAGGAGACGAATGATCAAACCCATGGCCCTTCCATTCCGAGTGGGAAAAAGGTGATTTAGGTGATTTATCTGGACCATAACGCCACCACCGCCCTGCGGCCCGGCATCCTGGCAACCATGCTACCGTATCTGGAAGGGCCATCTGGTAATCCCACTTCGGTCCACAGTTTCGGGCGGCGTGCCCGCCAGGGGTTGGATCTGGCCAGACGCCAGGTGGCGCAACTTTTTGGCGTCCATGAAAGTTTGGTTTGCTTCACCAGCGGGGCCACCGAAGCCAATAACCTGGCCATCCTCGGCGTTTCGGGAATGCGAAATCAACCGGGTCATGCCATCACCTCCCGGATTGAACACCCTTCGGTGTTGGCCGCTTTTGACCTTCTGGCACAGCAAGGACACCATGTGAGTTTTTTGAACGTGGACGGGGCTGGCCGTGTGAACCCGGAGGAACTCAGGACAACACTGCAACCGGATACCTTTTTGGTTTCCGTCATGCACGCCAATAATGAAACAGGGGTCATCCAACCCATCCATACCCTGGGGGAGATTTGTCGGGAGGCGGGGGTGTTATTCCATACCGATGCGGTGCAAAGTGTGGGACGCATCCCTTGGCAGTACGAGACGTTGCCGGCGGATTTGATATCCCTTTCGGCCCATAAACTGGGTGGACCCATGGGGGTTGGTGCCTTGATCATGGAACGGACCGTGCCGTTGCAACCCCGGATTGTGGGGGGTGGTCAGGAGCGGGGACGGCGGGCAGGGACACCCAATCTTTCCGGTATTGTGGGATTGGGGGCGGTGGCGCAAATCCTTTCTCATCACCCCCAGGAAGAGATCGCCACCATGACCCGGTTGCGTAACCTCATGGAGGGGGAACTTATGGCCAATATACCGGGGTTGTTTCTGTTTTCCAGTGAGGCCGAGCGTATCCCCAATACCTCCATGGTGGGGATCGACCAGATTCATGGTGAAACCCTGGTGATGAATCTGGATCTGGCGGGAATCGGTATCAGTTCCGGGGCGGCTTGTGCATCGGGGAAGGGGGAAGGTTCCCATGTCTTGGGTGCCATGGGGGTGTCGGCGGCACTGACGCAAAGTGCCGTGCGTATCAGTCTGGGATGGAATACCCAAATGTTTGAGGTGGAACGGTTGATTCAACAATTGATCTCCATTGTGGCCCGTCTTCGTGGTGGTTCAGGCGCAATGGTCTGAAAGCTCAAAAGAGAGCGCAAGGTAAAACTTATGAAACTTCCTATCTATATGGATTATCAGGCGACAACACCCGTCGATCCACGGGTTTTGGCGATGATGCTGCCTTGGTTTACCGAAAAATTTGGCAATCCCGCCTCCCGTTCCCATCCGTTTGGCTGGGAAGCGGAACAGGCGGTGGAACAGGCGCGGACCCAGGTGGCCACGTTGATCGGTGCCGATCCCAGGGAAATTGTCTTTACCTCTGGAGCCACCGAGTCCAACAATATCGCTATTTTGGGGATCGCCCGGTTTCATAAAAATCGGGGAAACCATATAATTACTAATGTAATCGAGCATAAGGCGGTGTTGGATTGCTGCCGTCATTTGGAATCGGAAGGGTTCGAGGTGACCTATCTGCCGGTGGGGACCGATGGCCGTTTGGACCCGGAACTTTTGGCGGCGGCCATTACGGATCGGACGATCCTCGTTTCGGTGATGACCGCCAATAATGAAATTGGCGTCGTGCAGCCGTTGGCGCAAATCGGGGCTATTTGTCGGCAGAGACAGGTCCATTTTCACACGGATGCCGCCCAGGGGGCGGGGAAGATCCCTTTGGATGTCAACGCCATGAATTTGGATCTGGTATCGCTATCGGGGCATAAGATTTATGCCCCCAAAGGGATCGGTGCCTTGTATGTGCGGCGGCGTCCCCGGGTCCGTCTTCAGGCGGTGATGTTTGGCGGTGGTCATGAGCGCGGGATGCGTTCGGGAACTTTGCCAACCCCTTTGATTGTCGGGCTGGGGGAGGCGTGTGCGATTTGCAGTCGGGAAATGGTGGAGGAAAATGCCCGTATCACGGCATTGCGTACCCGTATGGAGCAAGGGATCATGAATCGGTTGACCCATGTGGAACTCAATGGCCATCCGGTGCATCGGCTTCCAGGCAATTTGAATATTTCCTTTGCCTACGTCGAAGGGGAATCCATGATGATGGCCATCAAGGATATCGCCGTTTCGTCGGGTTCCGCTTGTACTTCAGCTTCTTTGGAACCTTCCTACGTCTTGCGTGCCTTGGGGGTGAACGAAGAATTGGCCCATACCTCCATCCGTTTTGGACTGGGCCGCTTTACCACCGAGGAAGAAGTGGACTATGCCACCGCCACGGTCGTGGCGGCGGTCAACAAACTCAGGGAGATGTCCCCCCTGTGGGAAATGGTTCAGGAGGGGATCGATCTGGATTCCATTCGCTGGGCCGAACACTAAACAATAAAGGAACGGACATGGCTTACAACGATAAAGTGCTGGAGCACTATGAAAAACCGAGAAATGTGGGAAGCATGGACAAAAATGATCTCCATGTGGGTACCGGCATGGTGGGGGCACCCGCCTGTGGTGATGTGATGAAATTACAAATTCGGGTCAACGATGCGGGTGTCATCGATGATGCTAAATTTAAAACGTTTGGTTGTGGTTCTGCCATTGCGTCTTCTTCGTTGGTGACCGAATGGATCAAGGGGAAAACCATTGACCAGGCATTATCGATCAAGAACAAGGACATCGCCGAGGAATTGGCCTTGCCGCCAGTGAAAATTCATTGTTCCGTCCTGGCGGAGGATGCCATCCGTTCGGCGGTGGATGACTATCGTAAAAAACAGAAGGGAGGGGTGAATGCAAGCGGATCTTAACGGGATCAAGGTCACGGAACCGGCGGCCCAAAAAGTCAGGGAGATGTTGGCCAAGCGTGGCACCCCAGAGGCAATGGTCCGTATTGGGGTGACCACGGCAGGTTGTTCGGGGATGTCTTATAAGCTGGAATATGCCGATGTCGCCGAAGAGGGGGATCGGGTGTTTGAGCAGCATGGCGTTCGCGTGGTGGTGGATGGCAAATCGATGATGGTCATGGAGGGTTTGCAGATGGATTTTGTCACCGAACAGTTTAAATCGGGTTTTCGGTTTAGCAATCCCAAGGAAAAAGAACGCTGCGGGTGCGGTGAATCGTTCAAGATATGACGGGGATTTAAGGTTATGAACCGGGTGGATGTTTGTTGGTCTTGTCGTGGTGGTGTGGTGGCTGGGGAGGGGTTTTGCCCGACTTGTCGGGTGATTCAACCTCCCGATCCGCGTCGGGACCATTTTCACTATTTTGGACTGAACCCGGGTTTTGACCTGGATCTGGGGGTGTTGGATACGGTTTATCGGCAGCGGCAACAACAGTTTCACCCCGATTTGTTTGTCTCTCGTGGGGCGACGGAACGGCGTTATTCCATGGAGCATGTCACCCGTCTGAATGAGGGGTATCGGACCTTGAAGGATCCTTTGACACGCGGGGAATATCTGTTGAAGGTGACGGGATTTCGGGAGCAGACACCGGAAAATGCCACACCGTCGGATCCTGCGTTTTTGCTTGAGATCATGGAATGGCGGGAGACCCTTGAGGAGGTAGACTTGAAGGGGAAAAATGCTGCCATGCAGTTGCAACAACTGCGCGACCGGATGATGGAGACGTGTGATGCCGAGGTCGTTACGCTTGGCAAGGGCTTTCATGATTGGTTTGTGGGTGGCAAACGGGAGGGTTTGGCTGTTGCGGCCCAACATACGGATCGCCTGCGCTATTTTACCCGTTTTCTGGACGAGTTGGACCGAAAATCAGAGCTATTTTTTTAAAGGGGGACCGAACGATGACCCTGAAACCGTTATAAGAACAGGAACCTGATCATGTCCGTATTATTGGATATTGCCGAACCTGGGCAATCTTTGCGCCCGCATGAAGTCCGTCCCGAAGATCGCAAGCGGGTGGTGGGGATCGATTTGGGAACGACGTTTTCTCTGGTGGCGGCGGTGGATGTTCAGGGAAAACCGGCGTGTATTCCCGATGATGAAGGGCGGGTGGCCTTGCCGTCGGTGGTGTGTTATCCGCAAGATGGGAGGATTTTGGTCGGGGATAGGGCCATTGCGGCATCCGAGCAATATCCTACCGACACCATCGTCTCGGTCAAACGGACCATGGGGCGCAGTTTGGACGATGTGGTCGCTTCGGAACATCGGACTGGATTTGGCTTGGAAGCGGGTGAGGGGGGGATGGTACGCATTGTCACCAGCCATCATCGGGTTTCGCCGGTTGAGGTCTCGGCGCATATTCTTAAAGTTTTGGCAAGTCGTGCCGAGGAGGCCCTTGGGGGATCGCTGGATGGGGTGGTGATTACGGTTCCCGCCTATTTTGACGATGCCCAGCGTCAAGCCACCAAGGATGCGGGACGCTTGGCGGGGTTGGAGGTGCTGCGCTTGGTGAATGAACCGACGGCGGCGGCGTTGGCCTATGGTTTGGACCAGGGGCGGGAAGGGTTGTATGCCATTTATGACCTGGGGGGCGGGACGTTTGATATTTCCATTTTAAGGTTGACCCAGGGGGTTTTTCAGGTTTTGTCCACGGGGGGCGATTCGGCGTTGGGGGGGGATGATTTTGACCATCTTCTGTGTGAGTACATCCTGAAAGAGATCGATGAGGCTGATCCTTCCCCGGCAGTGTTGCAAATCTGCAAAGCGGCGGCCCGTCAGGCCAAGGAGATGTTGAGCCGTGTGGATGTCTGCGAGGTTCGGGTGGCACTTCCTCATGGGGAGCCGTTTGGTATTCGGGTGACGCGGGAACTCTTCGAGGAGATGATCGATGATCTGGTCCGTGCCACGGGGACGCCGTGTCGGCGGGCCATGAAGGATGCTGGTATCCGGGGCCATGATCTTCAAGGGGTTGTGTTGGTTGGGGGATCGACGCGGGTTCCCATGGTGCGGCAATATGTCAAAGAACTCTTTGGCCGTGAACCGTTATCCGATCTGGATCCTGATCAAGTGGTTGCCCTGGGGGCGGCACTTCAGGCACAGCAGTTGTCTGGCACTGCCCGTGGAGACATGTTGCTGTTGGATGTGACGCCGCTTTCTCTGGGGATTGAGACCATGGGCGAGTTGGTGGAAAAAATTATTGCCCGCAATGCACCCATTCCGACGGCGCGATCTCAGGATTTCACCACCTTCAAGGATGGTCAGACCGCCATGGCCATCCATGTGCTTCAGGGGGAACGGGAACTGGTGAGCGATTGTCGATCATTGGCCCGTTTTGAGTTGCGGGGGATCCCCCCCATGACGGCGGGGGCGGCGCGTATTCGGGTGACTTTTCAGGTGGATGCCGATGGATTGTTGACGGTATCGGCCCAGGAACAAACGACGGGGGTGCAACAATCGGTTGCGGTGAAGCCGTCTTATGGCCTGGGTGATGCGGAGATTGAACGGATGTTGCGGGAGGCGATGGTCCATGGGGAGGCGGATTGGCGTCAACGCTTGCTCCATGAGGCCAAGGTGGAAGCGGAACGGGTTTTGAGTGCTGCGGGGGCGGCCTTGCGGGAAGATGGTGATTTGTTGGATGAAAATGAGTTGAAACGGGTCAAGGGATTGATGTTGGCTTTGTGGGAAGCCAGTCAGAAGGAAGACCATGAGGGGATCAACCGTGCCCGGGAGACGCTGGACAGGGAAACGGTGTTTTTTGCCGAAAGACGGATGGATCGCAGCGTTCGTAAGGTGATGACCGGGCGCAAAGTGGATGAGTTTCAATAAAGGTTTGTGCGTGAATGACCACGATTGATGATCGGATACTTGAGGAGAACGTCATGCCCCGGATTACTTTTTTGCCCATGAATCAAACCGTCGAGGTGGCGGCGGGGACGAGTGTCCTGGAGGCGGCCCATGAACATGGGATCAAACTGGAGGGGGCTTGCGAAGGTTCTCTGGCCTGCTCCACCTGTCATGTGATCGTCGGTGCATCCTGGTATGGCCGCTTGGACGCAGCGGCGGAAGATGAGGAGGACATGCTGGACCGCGCCTTTGGTTTGACACCGACGAGTCGCTTAGGGTGCCAATTGCAGGTGACCGAGGCGTTGGATGGGTTGGAGGTGACCATCCCGGAATATTCGGTCAATATCAGCGTGGATAAGAAAAAAGGGGGCAAGGGATGAAATGGGCCGACGTTCGTGAAAGATAAGAAAACATACTGGCACTGCTTGGTTGGCGAAACGTTGAAAGTATTGCTGGAACCTGTCGGTATTGAAGTGCGTATGGAAGTTCCAGTTGTTTCTGCGCCGCCTATCGCGGATCTTATCTTGATTCAGCGCAAGGAAGTTAGCGAACAGGGTTGGACCCAAGAACAGCGTTTGCGCTTGGCCGATGGGCTGTGTGATCTCGATGCAGACCAAATTCTGGTCGAGTTAAAAATTACCGAGAGCTTGAACGAAGATGCACTCATGCAATTTTCGGTATATGATCATTTGTATTTAAAATCTTCACAATTGAAACGCCATCATTTACGGGGTGTTATCATTAGTTCTATAACGTCTCAGAAAGATTTTTTGCAAAAATATTCGTTCAAGCCTATTGGGCCGGCAGGCGTTTATGAATGTAAGCCCACTTGGGGCGGCGTTGTTCGACTGATTTTTTTGAATGAATTGGCGGATGAGAGCCACGCAACGCTCCGTTAAAATGCTTCGCAAGTCGCCAGGATGAGCAAAAAAAAGCGTTTGCGACGATAAAACACGCTGGGTTATTTAATCTTTCTGTAGCGTTTGGTCAAATGATTGTCGGTTTATGGAGATTGAAAATGAAAGGTGCATTCAATAGCCCTGATATGGAAGAGATCACTCCTGAGTATGTGGCGCAGCTTGGAAAAGAGTGGTTTGAGTCGATGGTGGACGCGACGCCGGAGGAAGAGCTTTTTTCTTTACCGAAGTTTGAGCATCGCTTGGTGCAAGAACATCGTGATGGACACCAAGAAGGCGAACGGGATGGGGAGGCCAAAATTTTGATGCGCCAGTTGCAACGCCGCTTTGGTATTGTCCCTGACTGGGTTCGTGAAAAAGTTGCCAAGGCTGAGTTGTCATTTCTTGAAAATTGGAGCCTTCGTATCTTTGATGCCCAATCTTTGGATGATATTTTTTTTGACAAGGTGTGATGTGTTGTCGATGCCAGGATGGGTTGGATGTGACCATCCCGGAATATTCGGTCACTATCAGCGTGGATCAGAAAAAAGGGGGCCGGGGATGAAATGGACCGATGTTCGTGAAATTGGCATTGCTTTGGCGGATTCAAAGCCTGATATTGATCCTTTGGCGATCCGTTTTACCGACCTGATGCAATGGGTGATGGCACTGCCCGGATTTGATGATGATGGCAAACGGTGTAATGAAAAAATTCTTGAGACCATCCAGCAGGTTTGGCTGGAAGAACGGGATTGAGGGATGATTTCCAGCAGCACAGCTCCAGCGGCCGCACCGACCGGGGATGAGACCAAGGATGAGAGCGACGCGATTGATTATCGGAAGGCGTTGCTTCGCCTCAACGATAATAAGTCCTTGTATGCCATTCTATGCCGTCGTTTTCTTGCGGACCGGGAGCATACCCCGCAGACGATTCTGGCGGCCCTTGAGCGCGGCGATAGGATTGCGGCCATGCGACTGACGCATACCTTGAAATCTTTGGCGGGTTATGTGGGTGCTGTTGGTGTCTATGAGTCTTCCCGGGATTTGGAGTGTGCGTTGAAGACGGCGGCCATGGATTCTTTGGCGTTATCGCTGGCGGGTCTGACCAACGAATTGCGTCGCGCTTTTCATTTTCTATCTTCCCGTTCAGATCTGATCCGCTGAGGATATCCCCGATGGTGAAGGGATGATATGACGACACTGGAAGAGAACGATAAACGGCAAAACGACGAATTCGACACCCCCTGGAAGGAAGTTCTCAGGTTATATTTTAGGGATTTTCTGGCATTTTTTCTGCCGCAGGCCCACGATGGTATCGATTGGGGGCGTGGGTTTGAATTTTTAGATAAGGAGTTGGCCCGGATCACTCGTGAGGCGGAGATGGGTGATCGACGTATGGACAAGTTGGTCAAGGTGTGGCGGCGCGATGGTGTTGCGTTGTGGGTGTTGATTCACATAGAAATTCAGGGAGACCGTAAAACGAACTTTGCCGAAGGGATGTATGTCTATCAATACCGGGCCTATGATCTGTACCAAGTGCCGGTCGTTGGCTTGGCTATTTTGGCGGATGAGGAGGATGGTTGGCGACCGACGGAATTCAGTTATGACTTATGGGGAACGAAACAAAGTTATCAATTTACGTCGGTCAAGTTGTTGGACTACCCAGAGGCTGCATTGGAACAATCGAGCAATCCGTTTGCGATTGTGACATTGGCGCACCTGCACGCCAAGAGGACCAAACATCGGACGGAGGATCGTTATCAAGCGAAATGGCATCTTGTCAAAAGGCTGTACCAGAGCGGTTTTGACCGTCAGCAGGTGATCAGCCTCTTTTGTTTTATCGACTGGGTGCTTCATCTACCCGAAGAAGCTGACAAACGATTGTGGATGGAGATTGTTGACTTTGAGGAGAGCAAGAAAATGCCCTACATTTCGAGTGTAGAACGGTTTGGGATGCAGAAGGGGATGCAGAAGGGGATGCAGAAAGGTCATCGGGATGGGGAAGCCACGATTCTGACACGCCAGCTTCAGCGTCGTTTTGGTGCTGTACCGGGTTGGGTGAGCGATAAAATCGCCATGGCCGAGCCGCCTTCCCTGGAGGAGTGGAGTCTTCGCATATTGGATGCCCAGTCTCTGGAGGCTGTTTTTTCCGACTAAAGTGTGATAGTCGCGCACATTGTTTTGACATGGGCGCACAAGGCACTTTAGTTCATGGTGAGAACAGGCGGAATTGGGTACCGTGTTTTAAGGTGTCCTCAATATTTGTTTTTGGATCGGATGGTGTGGTTGTCTTGCGAATCCATACGGGAGACGATAAAACCATGCGTACCAGATCGCTCTGGCGGGTCGTCTGAGTTTTTCCAAACGCGCTTTTGAGATGGCTTCGGGCGGTTTGTTCGGATATGTCCAGTATTTTGGCACTCTCCTGAAGGCTTTGTCCCGAAACCAACTGCTCGACAACTTCGGCTTCGCGCCGGGTGAAGCCGAATAACCGTTGCAATAATTCTGGGGGTGTTTCTTGGGGTTTTCGGGGATCGGAGATAAAAACGATTGCCATGGGTTGGTCCATAACGCCCATTCCCAGAGGGAGGTTGTTGGACGCCAGGGGTGAGACCATGGCCCATAAAGGTTCGGCCACATTCCTGCGGGTGATGGAAAAAGTTTGTGACGGGGTGGGGGAAGTCCCCGGGTCAGATGTTTTGACCGCATTGCCAAGGTAACGGTGGAAGGCTCTGTCCTCGTTGGCCATCTTCAGTGATAAATAGCCGGAACGGTTGGAAAGGCCATCGTTCTGGTTTAAAAGTTCCTGGGCACTGTCGTTGGAAAAACGGATCTTTCCCTCCCCGGTCACAACGAAAATCCCCATGGGAATATGATCCAGGGCACTCATGGCCATCCGTTGATTCATGTCTATGTTTGCCAGTTGTTTATGGAGGGTAAAAGCGCGTTTGAAATGCGGAACCAGTTCTCCCATCAGGTCACATTCCTCCTGATCAAAAGGAACCTTTCCCGGATTGCGGAACACGCCGATACCCGTCAATGTCTCGTTGTTGCTGCCAAGCAGGGTGACAATCAGGGAATACTCCGCTTTGGAATATTGAAGAACCTCCTGCCACATTTTGGAGGCATGTAATTGATCATCGGTCATGTGCATGCGGCAGGAAATGGGCTTTTCGGGGTAGCGATTACAGAGGATGAGGCGCGGGTCTTCGGGCATCAAACGTTCAAATTTTTGCTGTATTTCGGCGTCCCAGTAGCACTTATCTTGATTATCGGTCCACAACAGTGACACGTTAAACAAAGGATTTTCATGATCAAAATGTCCCAGATGGGCGGTATCCCCTTGCAACAACAGGCACATCTCCCTGAGTACCCGTTCCCACTTTCTTTGATCGGTAACCGCATCGTAGAGGGCCTCGATGGTGATCATCAAATTTTTATTGATCGTAGATGCCATCGATGTCATTTTTTCCTGATGTCAAGGCAATTTTACCAGTGCCGCCACGATGGCGATTGATGCCGCCATCATCCCACCCAAGCGGATCAGGAGTCGCCTTTCCATCTCTTTCATCTCATGCCTAAGGTTGGTTTCTCGTTCTTTTAAATCCCGTTTTGTCGCCAAACGTTCTTCGATTAGCTCGTTGTGTGTTTCGGCTAAAATCTTGGCCTGCTCCTCTGGCATACCGGCATCCTTGAGTTTCTTCACAAAGGCATATGTGTCGAACGTTATGGCTGCACTCACGGCAAAGCACTCCTTCCTCAAGATGATCACCGACCGCAGCATACCACGCGCCTCCACCAGATAACAGATGAATTTTTTTCTTGATGCATGGGATGCGCTATAGAAATCTACCCCCGATCAGTCTCTTGGATTGTCCCCATCCAGGCGTTTGGCAGTGACTTTGGCATATTTTAAAAAACTGTTGAAGGCACCGATGGCGATGTGAATCAAACCGGGAAGACCATCGAGGAAACCGAGGCGAAAAACATAAAATCGGATAAAACGGACCAGGGGGCTGAAGACGATGCGGTAGGGGGCGATGCGTTGACCGGACTGGTGGATCCGTTGGGCTTGCAGGGTGGTGTAAAGGTTTTGTTTGGCAATATAATCGGCCAGGGTTTGTTCCGATTCATGCAGAAGATCACCACGCAGTTGACCGATAGCCTCCCGGGTTTGAACCTTTTCGTGGATGGGATCATCGGACCATGCGGCATGATGGCGGTGAAACAGGCGCAAACTAAGGTCGGGGTATCCTTCGCCGTGTGCCAGCCAACGACCGAGAAAACGGTTGCGCCGGGGGAAACGGTATGCCTTGAATATCGGGTTTTCCAATGTTTCTAGGATATTCCCACGCAACTCCGGGCTGACGCGCTCATCGGCATCCAGACATAACACCCAATCATGTGTCGCTTGGGAGACGGCAAACTGTTTTTGCGGGCCAAACCCTAGCCAAGGTTGAAACATGGTCCGGGTTTGGTATCCCTGGGCGATGGCCATGGTGTTGTCACGGCTCCCCGAATCGACGATCACAATCTCATCGGCAAATGTAACACTCTCCAGGCAATCCGTCAGGAGATGGCCCGCGTCCCGGGTGATGATGACGACGGAAAGGGGTGTTTTTTTCATCCTTTATGCTCCAACCATTTTTGGACCATCGTGGGGGTGATGGCGGCCATGCACGGTGGTGCCGCATCCCGATTGATGAGCGGACAGATTTTTTGTCGGCATGGTGCCCGGGGGCAGGGGCCGCAATCATGGTCGTGGTTGCCGCTGACGGTCCCGACCAGGGCGGGATCGGTGGGTCCGTAGAGACACAGTGCCGGTGTCGCAAGGGCCGCAGCCAGATGGGCGGGGCCGGTATCTACCGCAACAACCCTGCGTGCGGTGGCCAGCACCATCGCCAATTGTTCCAAGGTGGTTTTCTCCAAGACTTTTGCAGAGAGGGGGGCTGCGGCGGCTATCGCCTCGGCCCTTTTTTTTTCGATCGCATTACCCCAGGGTAACCTGATAGGACATGTTCCATCCAGGCTGGCGGCCAACTGCTGCCAATGGTCTTGCGGCCAATGTTTGCTGGGCCAAGTTGTTCCATGGATGAAAACCAGATGGTCGCCACGCTTTTGGTCGGTGAGCCAGGATCCTGCCAGACCATAATCGGGCGGCGTTGTCGGGGGGGGATATCCCAAAACCTGGGCGAAAAGTTGGCGCACGCGGTCGATGGCGTGTTGTCCGGTGGCGACCTTCACTGGGTGATGATACCACCAGGAGGCCCAAGGTTCTCGGGCACTGTGACGATCATGGCCCCAGACCTTCCCTTTAGCGAGACGGGCGGGAATGGCACTTTTTAATAACCCCTGCGCATCGATGATGGCATCGTAGGTGTGGTGACGCAGTTCTTGGAGAAAACGGATCGGTTCCCCCTGGCCCAAGGCGGCGAGGGGATGGTGTCGCCAACGTCGCCAGGGAAAGGGGATGACGCGCGTGACCTCAGGGTGCCAGGATGGAATTTCTGCCAAGCTCTCTTCCACCAGCCAATGAAACTGGATGGTCCCCAACTGTTTAACCGCATCGGTGATTGCGGGCAACGTGTGCAGCACATCACCGAGAGAGGACGTTTTCACGATGAGTACCTTCATGGTGACAACATGTGATGCAACTGGTCCATCACCATCTGCGGCGTAATCTCTTCTAGGCAGGGTGCTTGGGGTTGCAGGGGACATTGGCGTTTAAAACAGGGGGCGCAGGGAAGATTTCGGGTGAGAATGTGTGCTTGGTGGACAGGGGGGGGGGTATGGTGGGGATCGGAGGAGCCAAAAATGGCGATGACGGGACGGTTCAGGGCGGCGGCAACGTGCATCAATCCAGAATCGTTGGTGACAACCCCCTGGACAAACGAAAGGAGATCCACCACCTCGGCCAGGGTGGTGGCACCCGCCAAGTTGACCCCATGGGGTCCGGCGGCAGAGCGGATCGCCTCACCCAAAGGGTATTCTTTTTGCGATCCCAGGGCCAATACGCGGTATCCCGCCTCGGCGCACAGGGTGGCTAGGGTTTGAAAATGGTGTAGGGGCCAGCGTTTGGCGGGACCAAACTCGGCACCGGGACACAGGGCAATGTTATGGGGGTGGTCAAGCCGCAACCCCAGACCGCGAAAGGTGGCGCAGACCCGTTGGGGGAGATGATGTGGGGGGGGGGGCGGCAGTGGGGTGGGGAGGGATTCGGTTCCGTCAAGACTGAGGGCGGCAAAACGTTGCGCAGTTTGCGGATATTTTTGGGGGTCGCAGCGGCGCAAATCATTGAGAACGCCCAGGCGGGCTTCCCCGATGAAGCCGGTACGTCGGGGAATTCGGGCAAAAAAGGGGATCAGGGCCGACTTGAATGCGTTGGGTAGGACGATGGCATGATGATACCTCCCTTGGAGGCTCTGCCCCAGATTCCACCGGATCCCCAGGCCCAATTGGCCATGTTGCAACGGCATGGGGATCCCTTGGCGAATCTCAGGCATCCGTTCCACCAGGGGTTGGCTCCAGGGGGGGGCCAGGACATCGATGGGAACGGTGGGATATTTGATCTTGAGCAATTGAAACAGGGGGTGGGCCATGACCATATCGCCGACCCAGGAGGGGCCGACGACGAGTATGGCCGGGGCATTATGGGGGTGGGCAGGGGTCAAAGTCCCGCTTCCTTGGCCTGGACAAAGCTTTTGATCCCTTGCTCCAGGGTCATGGGACGATCATGCAGTCCGGGGATGGCGAGGAGATGGGAAATGTCGGCCTGGGTGAAATTTTGATACTTGGCGGCGAGTCCCTCAGGCATGGGGATATAGTGGGTTGGTTGCGATGGACGATTCATGGCGGTAAAAAGGTTTTGGACGATGGCGTTGAAACTGCGGCTGATGCCGGTGCCGACGTTGAAGGTCCCTTGGATGGGGGGGGATTGTTGGGCGAGGGCGATATTGATGCGAGCGACATCGGAAACATGGATGAAATCGCGGCTTTGTTCGCCATCGCCATAGCCCCCGGATCCGGCAAAAAGGCGGGCGTGACCGGTTTGGAGGATTTGATGATAAAGCTGATGGACCATGGAGGCCATCCGCCCTTTATGGCTTTCACGGGGACCGTAGACGTTGAAATAACGTAACCCGACAACGGTACTCTGGATGTTGGCCCGATGTTGCTGAACATAACGGTCGAAGAGGAGTTTGGAATACCCGTAGATGTTGAGTGGTTTTTCATGATCGGGGTGTTGGGTGAAGGTAGTGGAGGCCCCATAGGTTGCGGCGGAGGAGGCATAGATCAGGGGGATTTTCCGGTCAATGGCAAAGTGAAATAATTCTTTGGAGTAGGCATAATTATTATCCATCATATAGAGTCCGTTGTACTCCATGGTATCGGAGCAGGCACCCTGGTGATAGATGGCCGAGATGGGGGTTTCTTTGAAGCGGCCCTGGCGCAGGGCTTCGCGGAATTCGCGCTTATCGTGGTAGTCGGCGAATTGCAGATCGCGCAGGTTCAGAAATTTATCACTTTTTTCCAGGTTATCTACCACCAGGATATCGGTCTGTCCTTGATCATTGAGGGCGGCGATAAGATTGGCACCGATGAATCCGGCACCTCCGGTGACGATGATCATGGTGGCACTCCTTTCAATGGGCGGTTTTGATGGTTTCAAGCAGGCGGCTGGAACTTTTTCCTTCGAGCAGGGGGACGAGGACAACTTTTCCCCCCCATTGCTGCACCTGGGTATGACCGACGACTTGTTCCACGGTATAGTCGGCCCCTTTGACAAGGATGTGCGGTTTGAATAATTCGATGAGTGCGAGTGGCGTTTCATCGTTAAAAAAGACGACCATATCGACGGAGGCCAGGGCGGCCAGGATCCGGGCGCGGTCGTGTTCGTTGGTGACCGGTCGGGAGGGGCCTTTTAATTGGCGGACGGAGGCATCGGTGTTGAGTCCGACGATGAGTCGCTGTCCCAGGCGGCGGGCTTGTTCAAGATAGGTGACGTGTCCGGCGTGCAGAAGGTCGAAGCAGCCGTTGGTAAAGACGATTTTATTGCCGAGTTCGCGCCAGGCGTTGACGCGGGTGATGGCTTTGTTTTGATCACAGATTTTGTCCGCTTCGCCCATGGTGACATCGGTGGAGAGGGCGGTGAGCAGTTCGGGATGGGTAATGGGGGTGGTTCCGACCTTGCCGACGACGACCCCTGCGGCCAGATTAGCCAGATGGATCGCTTCCATGCGTGACAGACCCGCTGCAAGCCCGGCGGCCAGGGTGGCGACGACGGTATCGCCGGCCCCGGAGACATCAAACACTTCCTTGGCCATGGCGGGGATGAGCCGGGGAGGGGTATCCTGTTCCAGGAGTGCGATTCCCAGCTCGCTCAAAGTGACGGTGAGAAAATCAAGCCCCAGGGAGGGGATCATCTGTTCCCCTTTGGCAAGCAATCCGGCAAGGTCGGCGTAAGGCCAGGGGATCGCCTCGGCCAATTCCCGTCGATTGGGGGTGAGGGCGGTTGCCCCCTGGTAGCGGGAATAATCCAACCCTTTGGGATCGACGATGACCGGAAGGTTGCGGGCACGGGCCGCCTGGATGAGTGCTTGGCAGGTTTCCCGCCCCAGGGTTCCCTTGCCATAATCCGATAGGATTACGGCGGCGGGGGTGGGGGGGATATCGAGGATTTGAATCACATGGGCGATGAAGCGGTCACGATCTTCGGCATCGGGGGGGCGTGTCTCTTCCAGGTCAAGACGGAGCATTTGTTGATGACCACCGATGATCCGGGTTTTGGTGATGGTGGGATGGTGGGGCAGTTGGTGAATGGCGGAGGGGTCGATACCGGCGGCGGTGATGAGTTCGGTCAATTTGACGCCGTCGGGATCATTGCCCACGAAACCAGCCAGACGGCATTGCAGGCCAAGGCGTACCAAGTTCATGGCCACGTTGGCGGCGGCCCCGGCACTTTCGCTTTCACGGTTCAGGCGGACGACGGGGACGGGGGCTTCCGGGGAAATGCGAGAAACTTCGCCCCACAGGTAACGGTCCAACATCAAATCGCCGGCGACCAGAATGGTGGTGCCGGAGAAGCGTTGGGTGAGGGCATGTAGGAGTTTGGTATGTTGAATCGTCATCCAGTGGAATCTTCATGGGGGTTGGCAGGGGATGGTTTGTGACCCATCGCGGACACCGGATGATTTCTAACATACGTCAACCTCTTTTTCCATCCCTTCAGAGAGGGGGAATCAGGGGCAAGCGGTTTGTTTGCCTTCCATGGGCGATGATGATGGTCCGATTTTTCTGGATTTTCAATCAATACAGGGCTACCCTGGCGGACGGGGAAATCGGGGGTGGATTGGGGGAGTTCACTCCTTAGATCGATTGTTCGTCCAACCGGCTTAAGAGGCAAGGAAGTGAGTCCATGAAACATTTGACAGGTATCACTTGGTTGCCCGTTTTTTTCACGCTTGTGTTTATGGCGTTCTTTTCCCCTGTTTTCTCCACTTTGTCCGAAGCTGCGGATGCTCCAAATAATCGTGAAGAGAAAACGGGGAAACACCGCGTCGTCATCGTGACCGATCCCTACAAGTCTATGGTCGAAATTCTCGATTCTTCGGTTGCTTATACCCCCGGTATCGCTTTGCCCGATGGCAAGTATAAGATCAGGGTTTCCCATGTTGGCTATGTCAGCGAAACGGGGAGCATTGTGGTGGATGGTCGGGATGTGTCGGCCTTGGTGATCCTGAAAGAATTGCCGACACCGGAGGGGGGGGGGCGGACGGGCTGTTGGGGGTTAAACAGACACTCAACG
>PEAO01000141.1:6912-7034 GCA_002753615.1 Magnetococcales bacterium DCbin2 | reverse complement strand
CTGGATCCTTTTCTGGCCCCCCGCATCAAGGATCTCAAATCCACCGTCCTGGATGTGCAGTGCAAAGATCATCGCGGCATCTCCTATGTCGTTGAGATGCAGGTTGAGAAAGTACCCTCGTT
>PEAO01000141.1:0-6810 GCA_002753615.1 Magnetococcales bacterium DCbin2 | reverse complement strand
ACCATCACCGATTACCTCCTGTTTGATCGTTTTGACCATTGCGTCTCCCTCCACGAATCACGGGAAACCATCACCAACCAACCCTATCTCAGCGATATTCTTCATTACTTCGTCGAACTCCCCAAGTTTACGAAAAACTTGGATTCGTGCGACAACATGTTTGATCAATGGCTCTATTTTATCCGATATGCCGGTTCCCTTGAGGAGATTCCGCCCAAAATGTGTGCCGATCCCATCCGGCACGCTTTTGAGAAGGCCCGAGTGGCCAACATGACCCGGGATGAGTTAGATCTGTACGACAAGGCCGGCATTGCTATTGCCGATGCACGGGGGCGTATAGAACAGGCACGGAAAGACGGAAAGCTGGAAGGAAAATTGGAAGGAAAATTGGAAGGAAAATTGGAAGAGAGAATGGAAATGCTACTTGACCTTCTTCAGGACCGTTTTGGGTCGATCCCAGACTGGGTTCGTGCAAAACTGGCAGAGGCCGACTTAAACACCTTGAAAGGGTGGAGCAAGAAAGTTTTTAGCGCAGACAAAATTGAGCTTGTTTTCCAATAGCCGGATACCCCACCATGAGATTTATCGACCCCCGTATCGACTTTGCCTTCAAAAAGATCTTTGGTAGTGAAGATGCCAAAGATGTGTTGATCTCCTTCCTGGAGAGTCTGTTGGAACTGGAAGGGGACCGACGTATTGCCACATTGACCATTCTGGATCCTTTTCTGGCCCCCCGCATCAAGGATCTTAAATCCACCGTCCTGGATGTGCAGTGCAAAGATCATCGCGGCATCTCCTATGTCGTTGAGATGCAGGTTGAAAAGGTACCCTCGTTTCTGAAGCGGATCCAGTACAACAGCGCAAAGGGCTATGTCCAACAACTCGGCAAGGGTGAAGATTACAACAAACTGAGGCCAATCATCGCGATCACCATCACAGATTACGTTTTGTTTGATCGTTTTGACCATTGCGTCTCCCTCCACGAATCGCGGGAAACCATCACCAACCAACCCTATCTCACCGATATTCTTCATTACTTTGTCGAACTCCCCAAGTTTACGAAAGATTTGGATGCGTGCGACAACATGTTTGATCAATGGCTCTATTTTATCCGGTATGCCGGTTCTCTTGAGGAAATTCCGCCCAAAATGTGCGCCGATACCATCCGGCACGCTTTTGAGAAGGCCAGAGTGGCTAACATGACCCGGGATGAGTTAGATCTGTACGACAAAGCCGGCATTGCCATCGCCGATGCACGAGGGCGTATAGAACAGGCACGGGAAGACGGAAAACTGGAAGGAAAACTGGAAGGAAAACTGGAAGAAAGAATGGAAATGCTGCTTGACCTTCTTCAGGACCGTTTTGGGGCGATACCAGACTGGGTTCGTGCAAAACTGGCAGAGGCCGACTTAAACACTCTGAAAGGGTGGAGCAAGAAAGTTTTTAGCGCAGACAAAATCGAGCTTATTTTCCAATAGATTCATCCAGCTCGCCTTTCTCTTGGCGACCCGGATGAAGACGCGGCGACAAGAGATTCCAAACGTTCTGTGAGCCATGGTGGTACGGACGAAAATTGCATACCGATGGCCAAAACAAAAAGGGGTAGGGTGGTGGCGTTTGGGGGGATTTTGACCCAATCTTTTTGGGTGGTGACAAGAAAATCGACAGGGTGGTTTCGTGCCTGAGTCTCCAACTGCGTCATCTCTGCATGGGTGATGACATGATGGTCTGGGAAAGCCTTAAAATCGACAGGGATAATCGATAAATCGGTCAGAGTTGACCGAAAACTTTCAGGATTGGCGATACCACAAAAAGCCATGATTTTTTGGTGTCGCAGGGTGTCCAGGGGGAACCGTTCGCCCGTGGCGGCATCGATCCAATGCAACGGTTGATGACGACACTGGGCCATGGGCATTGCGGGAACAGTGCCCCGGATGGTCTCTTGGGCCACCGTGAGATCAATTCCGACGTGGGCACGGGTAAAAAGAATTCCATCGGCACGACCCATGGCTTTGAGCGATTCCCGCAGGGTTCCCCCCGGCAGAATACGACCGTTGCCCCAAGGACGTTGGGCATCCAACAACAGCAGGTTCCAATCACGATGGATCTGTAAATGTTGAAAACCGTCGTCCATAATGACCAGTTTGCACCCCAATTGTTGGGTAGCATACTGGATCAGACGACGGCGGTTGGCCCCGGTCACGATGACCGCCCCCGGAAGTTCATGGGCCAGAAGGACCGCTTCGTCCGCCGCCTCTGGGGCATCCAAAATTCTCCGGGTACCATCGGCAACCACGGTGATGGGTGATGCCGACCGTTGCCGATAACCGCGACTGACGATGGCCAAGGGGATGCCACGGTCGAGAAAATAGTGTCCCAACCACGCCACCATAGGTGTTTTTCCGGTCCCTCCGGCGGTCAGATTGCCAACAGCGATGACCGGGCAATCGGCACGCCATGGTGTCAGATACCCCCTTTGGTAGGCATACCCCCTTCCAGCCTGAATCAACCCATACCCCTCCCCCAGGGTGCCGAGGAGGGTCATCATTCCCCGTTCTATCCAACCGGAAGGGTGTCGGCGACCTTCCAGCAGGGGGATCAATCGCTGCATGGCCGGACTTCCGCAAGGATGGCGGCGATTTCGGTCATGGTGCGGGGTAACGCCCCGGCATTGGTTTGAACCACCTGTCGCGCCGCTTTTCCCATCCGTTCCCAGGTGTCTGGCTCGTTCAACAGTCGGTTCAAAGCATTGAACAAACCCTCAGCGTCTTGGACCTCCACCGCCCCCCCCGCCTCCAGCAACAGTCGCACCACATCTTTGAAGTTGAACGTATGCGGTCCAAAAACGGTGGGTACCCCCCAGGCCGCCGGTTCCAACATGTTTTGCCCCCCATGGGGGATCAAACTGCCCCCCACGTAAACCAAACGGGCAACACCATAAATACGGGTGAGCCAACCCACCTGATCGACCAATAAAACCTTGTTTTTCCAATGACCATGGGATTGGGAAATCGCTTGCACCGCCCATCCCTGGCGTTCCATGAGTGCCGCCACCGGCCCGGCCCGTTCGGGATGCCGGGGGACCATGATGAGGCGTAACATCGGTTGATTTTGCAAAAGTTTTTTATAAACTGCGAGGATCATCTCTTCTTCACCGGGGTGGGTGCTGGCGGCCAGAAAAATGGGGCTGTCGGCGCGACCAATTTTTTGTTCCAGCGCATCCATGGCTGTGGCCGTCGGGCGAACCAACGCTTGGTCATATTTGATATTGCCAGAAACCCGAATGCGTTGCTTGGGTGTACCCATGGTGGCCATCCGTTCGGCATCCATGGGCGATTGCATGATGAACAAACGGACCATCGCCAGAAAAGGGGCCATGAACATTTTGGCCCTGTGATAATTTTGAAACGACCTGGGAGAAATCCGGCCATTGACGATCACCACCGGCACATGACTGGCCTTGGCGGTGGCGAGCAATCCCGGCCAAAGTTCTGTCTCCATGATGATGATGAGCGTCGGTCGAATGCGTTTCATGACGCGGCGGATGATCATGGGAAGATCGACCGGGAGGTGGAAAATAACGCCGATTCCAGTCAATTTATCCTGCGCAATCTGACGTCCTGTTTTGGTGACCGTGGAAAGGACCAGTTCATAGTGGGGATAATCCCGTTGCAATGCCTGAATTAACCCTTGCGCCGCCAAGGTTTCACCGACGCTGACCGCATGAATCCAGATCCGTGGTGCGGCATCGCGCTGTTGGATCCCGATTCCCAAACGCTCCAAAACCGTGCCACGATATTTGGGGGTGGTCCAATAACGCCAGATCCAATAAGGTAACGTCACCAGAATGACGAGAAAAAGCGATAAAGTGTAAAGATGAATCATGGGTACTCCATCCGTCTCCTAAAAGGATTCTTCTGGGCTTCAAAAAAAGATCGGTCTATGGTAACACTGGATGGACAAGTCAAGCCAAAATTTGATGGAAAGTCCCCCCTCAAAAAGCGGTTTTTTCAATGGGGATGAACAATCATCCTTGACATTTTACCGACCGGTCAAGTAACTTATGCCCTATGGCGATTGAAAATACATCCCGGGAACGTTTGCTGGCGAGTGCCAAAATTTTGATCCACAGCCGTGGTTATGCGGATGTTGGAGTCCAGGAGTTATGCTCTCATGCGGGGATCAAAAAAGGGAGTTTTTACCATTTTTTCCCCTCCAAGCAAGCACTGACTTTGGCGGCTCTCGATGAGATGATGGGAGAGATCAAACAGCGTGTTTTTGTCCCCGCTTTCTCCAAAGAGGTACCGCCGCTGGAACGGATACGCCGATTTTTCCGTCTGAGTCATGTCATGCAGTGTGATGGAAAACTTGAGACCGGATGTGTGTTGGGATGTTCATTCGGAAATTTGGCTCTGGAGCTTGGAACCCGTGAAGAAGAAATCCGCACCGTTATCGAGGGGTTGTTTGCCATGGTCATCGCCAACTTCCGCGATACCTTGGAAGAGGCGATAGCCACTGGCGACCTTCCGCCGGGAATCGATACCGATGCCACCGCACAGGCATTGCTCGCCTTTTTAGAAGGAATCCTGATGATTGCAAAAAATCGCAATGATCCCGATGTGTTGTTGGGACAGGAAGAGATGGCTTTGCGGCTGTGCCGCGTGTAGAAAGATTGATTTTTTTTGGGTTAGAATTTAACCGAACGGTCAGTTAAGAATGGATTGGTCATGTTTGGATCAGGGAATGTTTTTCGTCAATCGGCCCATGAACAAGATGACCGGTCTATTATTTGTCAATTTATGTATAAGCCACGTTTAAAAGGAGATGACCATGCCCAATCAAACACTTGACACAAAAGGATTAAATTGCCCTTTACCGATTCTTCGGGCAAAAAAATCCCTACAAAGAATGACCTCGGGCCAGATTTTGGCCGTGGAAGCCACGGATCCCGGATCTGCCAAAGATTTTGCATCATTTTGTACCCAAACTGGGAACAGCTTGCTGACCGCTTCGGAAAACGGTGGTGTTTTTTTCTATAAAATTCGTAAAAACTAGACTGTATTGTCGCGGCACTGAAAAACATCCCAGGGGAGTGGAAGTTGTTTCCCCTTCCCTGGGTTGGTTGGGCCAAAGCATGGATGTTTTTTTTAAAAGTCAATGATGTCAAGGTGATTTTAACATTAGTGGCTGAATATCATCCTTATATACTCGTTCAGGGAGATTCCATCATGACGACACCCAAAAGTATGGTTATTATTGCAAGCCAGGGAACTTTGGACTGGGCTTACCCACCGTTGATCCTGGCAACCACGGCGGCGGCATTGGATTATCGTGTCTCCATGTTTTATACTTTCTATGGGCTACAGGTATTGAAGAAGAAATTGGATCTCCGCCTTTCGCCCTTGGGCAATCCCGCCATGCCCATGCCGATCTCTTTACCGGTCCTCATGCAGGCACTTCCTGGCATGGAGGCTATGGCCACCGCCATGATGCGAAAAAAATTATTGTCCAAGGGGGTGGCCTCCATTCAGACGCTTCGAGAGTTGGCGTTGGAATCGGATGTTCGGTTTATCGCCTGTCAGATGACGGTCGATCTGTTCGATATGGCGCGTGATGATCTTATCGATGGCATTGAATATGCGGGTGCCACCTCTTTTTTTGAAGCCGCTGAAGGGGCAACCATCACTTTGTACACATGATTCAGAATCCGCTTGACTCTACGCTTGTCCAGCGTGATTATCCTGAGCATCGAAAAAATTTAAAGCGGAGTGGTGACGTGACCTTTCAGGAATTGATTTTCGCGTTGCAACAATACTGGGCCAAACAAGGGTGTGTCGTAGTCCAACCCATGGATATGGAAGTGGGGGCCGGGACATTCCATCCCAGCACGTTTTTGCGGGTTTTGGGGCCAGAACCTTGGCACACCGCCTATGTTCAACCTTCCCGCCGTCCCAGCGATGGGCGGTATGGCCAAAATCCCAACCGGCTGCAACATTATTACCAGTTCCAAGTCATCCTGAAACCCTCACCCCAGGATATCCAGGATCTTTATCTCAACTCCCTGGTGGCCATCGGGATCGATCCATCGCACCATGATATTCGTTTTGTGGAGGACGATTGGGAAAGTCCTACGCTGGGGGCGTGGGGATTGGGGTGGGAAGTCTGGTTGGACGGGATGGAGGTGACCCAGTTTACCTATTTTCAACAGGTGGGTGGCATTGATCTGGATCCGATTGCGGGCGAAATCACCTATGGTTTGGAACGGTTGGCCATGTACATTCAAGGGCGCAACAATGTCTATGACCTCCAATGGTCTGGAAAAATCAATTATGGCGATGTGTTCCATCAAAATGAAGTCGAATATTCCCGGTTTAATTTTGAACGGGCCGATGTGGCGATGTTGTTCCAACTGTTTGCCATGCACGAACAAGAATCCCTCGCCCTCGCCAAAGATCATCTCCCCCTTCCCGCTTATGACCAGGTGATCAAATGTTCCCATGCGTTCAACCTGTTGGATGCGCGTGGTGCCATCAGTGTCACCGAAAGGGCCGGTTACATCGGTCGCGTCAGAAATCTGGCACGCACGGTCGCGGAAGCTTACGTGGCGCAAAGGGAAGCGTTGGGATATCCCTTGTTGAGAAAGCACGGGAACTAGGGCGTGTTGACGTTCCCCTGGAAAATTATTAAAAGAAAAAAGGGGTCTGGGGGATTGCCCCCAGGGTTGTGACTTTGCTTTTGATTTTTCTTTTGACTTTGCTTTTCACGCGCCCCTTATCCCGAAGCATTTTTTTCGCGCTTTTTGTTTTTGCG
>PEAO01000140.1 GCA_002753615.1 Magnetococcales bacterium DCbin2 | reverse complement strand
ATTATTCAAGGATAAAAAAAAGGGCACACCGAAGTGTGCCCTTTTTAAACAAAAACCAACCAACGTTTTACTTGGCCGTGAAGGAACCTTGAACACGGCTGAAGGTCGATGCGGTGCTGCTGTTTGCAGGCGTACCCGACAGGGCGATCCCGCTGAAGTCGATCGAATAAACATAGGAGCCAGCACTGCTCGTCCCTTTCAAGGCCGTAGCGAGAGCCGAACCACCATGTTTGGTTGCTGTATTGAACAACTCAGCGATCTGGAATTTCAGACCACCCGTTCCAGACACTTGGCTGGACCCGGAAGAGGTAATCATCAGGCTGCCCACCGCAGTGTTGGAAAGGGTTGCTGTGGAGGCAGACGTCGCCGTCATGTTGTAGTAGGTTACAGAGGCCCCGGTCGGTTTGCTCAGGGTCAAAGTCGTACCATTGCTGCTCCAAGGCACATTGAACGAAGCAGAGATCGCACGCTCACCAGAACTGCGGGTAGAGTCGGTACCGTCGAGGAGAGACATGGTAACCCCCGCCGTTCCAGACCCAGCTGGGACGCTCTTAAGATTAAAATTGATCACCGGCGGTGTAGCCGTCGTAGAAGCAGCGTCTACACTTGCCAAGAGATTCAAATTGGAGGCACTGACAGTGCTGGTCGAAGGCAACGACACAGTCAGGACGCCAGACGAAATGGACGGGGTAGACGGTGTCAAAGTCGTCGCGGTATTGCTCGGATAGTCAGTCAACGTAACGGTGCTGAGCGTGACGTTGAACGTTGCAGCATTCACGAACGCATTGTTGGCCGCAGAGACATCGGCAGACAAGGCAGCAACCCTGCTGGAGTCGAAAGTCAACGGACGGCTACCGACAGCGGTTGATGTCGTGAGATCCGAAGAAATACCCAGTTGGGAGAGAGATGTCACGTTGTAAAGGGCAAGGGCAGCCGTTTTGGCTTTATCCCACTGAGCCGTAGCAATCGTGCTGGCCTTCACGCTATCAAAGCTGTTGACCGCGTTTTTGTTGACTCCAAGAACGGCACTCTTGATGGCCGACAAAGCAGAAGTCGCACTACCATTTTTATCGGTGACGTTCAAGCCGGCACTGGAGAAAACCTCGTTGAGGACAAACAAGGCATAAGACTGGGCATAGGCGCGGACACTCGCCATATCAAAGCCGGTGATGCCTGAGCTGAGAGCCGTGGTACCCGCGTTGCCGTCCAGGGTGCTATCGGAAAGATCTTTACCCAGGAGGGCGAAGATTGAGCCGATGTTGCTGGAGGAGACGCTACCAGCTTGCTTGGCGACGCGACGAACGGTCTCTGAAAGGGCCTCAGCCGCTTGGATGAAGGTTGCGTAGTTGGTCGAACCCAACGTGGCGGTGATGGGGTTGAAGCTGCTGTTGCTGGTCCCATCGGTATTGGAATCGACACCGAAGCCAAAGTTGGTGAGAACCGTGCTGGCACTGGTGGTAATGCTGCTGGCAACGTTGCTGGTGGTGACACCGGCAGCGGCCAAGTTGGCAGAATCCTTGACCAGGGCGTAGTAAATGAGGGTCGAGAAGGGCGAAATGTTCGCAACCGACTGGCTGGTGGAACCAACGATGGAGCGCATGTTGGCCTGCGGAACCGTCACACCCATGGTGCTATGTACGGAGTCGGTACCGCCCGAAAGCTCAATGGCCAACGGCGGGGTGCATGTGCCGATATTCAAGCTGAAGGTGGCGTCGGCACTGCTGGTCGTCGTACCGGCGGCAGAACAGGTGGTGCCGTCAGCGTTGTAGACGATGATGCTGGCACTGCCCACCGGGCCTTCAACGGCCAGACCGGAGACAGAACCGGATGATGTGGAGGAAGAAGAGCTTCCACCACCGCCGCCGCAGGCAGCCACGCCAACGGTGAAGGCAGCAGCTAAGGTCAACATGGTTACTTTTTTGGACATGGTATTGAATCCCCAATGTTCCATGGCAGATCACTCCTTTTTAGGTTGAAGTCCCCATGAAGGGGATAGTCCGCAATACTTGGATATTGTTAGTGACGGAAAGATACAGGAAAGTTCTAAAAGTTCCAATGGTAAAAATGCAAGCCCCCATTTCATAACACATAAAAGACCATATGTCCACACCAAACAGCTCATGGACCGAGAGTGGTGGGGATTCTGCCAGATGATAAGATCTACTGTCAACAAAAAAATGTTGGCCAGTTGCAGAAAAAACGACTGAACGACTCAATCCGCCCGCAGAGCAAGACCTTATTGACTTCTCACGGGAGAGATGTGCGCAAGGTAGCCGAGTTGTAACTGAAATGGAAGGGTTCATATTTGGCGGTGAGCGAAATTTCTCAAGACTGAACGAGATATTATGCATATTTTCATTAAAATACATGGGTTTCTATACCTTGAATTCCGGCGCACCGGAACTGTTCGCATGCACACAAAGCGCGTTGCGGAAAAGAATCAAACCAGACTTCAACCTTGAAATGGTTTTTTCTCTCCCCAAAAGCAGCAAGGTTTCGTGGATTCCTGGCGATGTTGTGGTCCCCGTAAGGGCCAGACGCACAGGTTGTGCCAATTTACCCATTTTCAATTGGAACTCTTCGAGAACCGACTTAAATGTGTGTTCGATGGATGGGTGGTCCCAGGTTGATTCATCAAGGGCTTCCAGCCTCCTACAGAGATTTTCCAAAGGGAGGTGCAAGTCGGGGGAAACATGGCGGCGAACCCCTTCCTCATCGTAGTGGTGGATCGTGTCGATGAGGAGAAAGTGGCATTTTTCTGACATTTCCACCATGGTTTTGCAACGTTCTTGAAAATGGGGAATGATGGTCAGTAGCCGTTCATGGCCTGGGTTGGGCAGACCGAGTCGCTTGAGATGCCAGGACAGTTCGGATACAAGATCATCCGGTTTTGCTGCGCGGATATGTTGTCCATTCAGCCACAGCAGTTTTTCCATATTGAAAATGGTGGCCGAACGTCCAAGCCTTCGCACGTCGAACAAAGATTCCAATTCCTGCATGGTGAAAATTTCCTGATCGCCGTGGGACCAGCCCAATCGTACCAAGTAATTGTTGACCGCCGCAGGGAGGAAACCACTTTCACGGTAATGCAAAACGCTGACGGCCCCATGGCGTTTGGACAGTTTGGCACCATCGGCACCATGGAGCAGGGGCATATGGGCATATTGGGGTCTTTGATAGCCCAGTGCCTCCAGCAGATGGATCTGACGGGGGGTGTTGGAGATGTGGTCTTCGCCGCGCAAAACCAGGGTGATCCCCATGTCATGGTCATCGACCACCACCGCCAGATTATAGGTTGGAGAATGATCGGAGCGGACCAAGACAAGATCATCCAATTCATTGTTGTCGAATCGTATTGTCCCCTGGATCATGTCGTCCCAGGCCACTTCTCCGGTCCTGGGGGTCTTGAAGCGAATAACCGACGGCGTGGACCCTAACGAGGCGGGATCCCGGTCACGGCACCGTCCATCATAGCGCGGTTTGATCCCTTGATTGCGTTGTTCTTCACGCATGGCATCCAATTCTTCCACGCTACAGATGCAACGATACGCCCGCCCTTCCGCAAGCAGCCGGTGCGCCTCCTCCAGGTGACGTTCTTGGTGGGCGGATTGGAAAAAGGGGCCTTCGTCTGGGGTAAGCCCCATCCATTGCATCCCCTCCAAAATGGCATCGACCGCCTCCTGTGAGGAGCGTTGACGGTCGGTGTCTTCGATGCGCAATACCGTGGTTCCGCCATGGGAACGGGCATGTAAATGGCAAAACAACGCGGTTCTGGCACCGCCAATATGTAAAAATCCGGTGGGAGAGGGGGCAAAACGGGTTTTGAGAGCCATGGAAATCTTTAAACCTTTCGTTAAAATCTTGGGAGCCATTGAAAGAAACGCGAATAGACTACATCATGAGGGGGCTGTGTGTCATGTTCTTGTATCCTGGCTTCCTGGCCAGGGGTTGATTTAGAATCCATTACTTCACTTTAATAGAGATCCGATTATGGCCGTTTATGGGTCGAAAGCGTCTTCCAAGGAAAGGAAAAGGAGCCAGTTGCCGTGGGAACACCAAAAGATTTGAATAATCCCGGAGTGTATGCCGAAGCCCTTTATCAGGCGGCCAGAATGGGGGATGCCGAAGATTTGGCGCGGTGGTTGGCCGATGATCCAGAGGCTCACCAGGGGCCGTTCTGGAAATGGTTCCTCCATTTTGCCGAACGGCTTATGGATATGGCACCGGATCCAGAACGTGGTTTTGTCGTGCGTGATCGGCGAACCGCCCAGCCTCCAAGAATTGGCCGTAACGATGTGTGTCCCTGTGGATCGGGCAAAAAATTCAAGCAATGCCATCTGGGCCAGGAAAGCACCGTCTCCTGGAAACTGGGTTCGCCGACACCGGCGATTCGGGCTATGGCGACCTCCCGTTTGATCCACGAATGCTCCCTGGAGACCTTGGACCGGGTTCCCCGTGACAAAGCCAGTGCTATGGCCTTGACGGAAATGGCGGCCACGTACCACGGTCATGGCCAGATTGAAATGGCCCTCGAACTCCTTTCCAGCGTATTGCGTGACGAACGTGATGACCCCTACCTCTTATGGGATTATTGGATTGCGCGCTATGCCGAATGGTTGGTGGAAGCGGCCCGGGAAAAGGAGGGTGAACAATTCCTGCTGGATGAATATGACCATCCGCGCAAGGTCACCCAATGGCAGGTGGCCCAAAAGCTGGCGGCGTTCTACATTGATCTGGGCGATACCGAAAACGCCGATACCTGGGTGAACGTCGCCATGGAAGGCAATCCTGGCAATCCGTTCAACCATTACTTGAAAGGGATGTTGCAGCATCATGTCGAATCTTGGGATGCGGCGGTGGCGTCCTATACCCAAGCCGAGCAATTGATGGCCGATTTTCGAGATGAAGAAAAAATGTACATGAACCAATTGGTTTCCGAATCATTGGAGCGGGCAAGAAACCATCAACCCCTGGAGGATGAACCCGATGATGCCACCGATCAGGATGGCGATGATCGGGTGCAGGATCAGACACCATGAACAGAACTCATTACTGCAACGATGTCCGCGACCACCAGATTGGCCAGAGCGTTTGTCTTTCGGGTTGGGTTCACCGACGCCGTGATCATGGCGGGGTGATTTTTGTCGATTTGCGTGATCGGACCGGGTTGGTTCAGATCGTTTTCAGCCCTGAGCATGAGGGGGAAGTTCACCGCCGTGCCCACGAACTTCGAAGTGAACATGTCATCGAGGTCCATGGGATTGTCGCTCCGCGCCCCAAGGAGACGGAAAATCGCAATCTTCCCACCGGAATGATCGAGGTCAATGTGACACGGCTGGAGATTCTCAACACCTCCAAGCCGCTTCCGTTTCAATTGGATGATGAGGATGTCGGCGAAGGGGTGCGGCTCCAATATCGCTACCTTGATCTACGCACCCAAAAGATGCAAAAAAATCTTCAATTCCGCCATCGAGCCAACCAGTTGGTGCGCCGTATCCTGGATGAGGCGGGATTCTTGGAGATTGAAACCCCCATGTTGACCCGCAGTACCCCGG
This sequence comes from Magnetococcales bacterium DCbin2, assembly GCA_002753615.1. GTDB lineage: Bacteria > Pseudomonadota > Magnetococcia > Magnetococcales > UBA8363 > UBA8363. The sequence goes on along the minus strand of PEAO01000140.1, from coordinate 1,480 downwards.
AGGGGGCGCGCGATTATCTGGTCCCCAGCCGTGTCAATCCGGGTCAGTTTTATGCTTTGCCGCAAAGCCCGCAGCTTTTCAAACAATTGCTGATGATTTCCGGGTATGACCGTTATTTCCAGATCGTCCGTTGTTTCCGTGATGAGGATTTGCGTGCCGACCGGCAGCCGGAATTTACCCAACTGGACTTGGAAATGTCCTTCGTTGGACCGGAAGATATTATGGCTTTGACCGAAAAAGTGGTGGCAGGGATTTTCCACGGCGCCCTTGGCCGGGAAATACCGTTGCCTATTCCCCGGATGACCTATGCCGAGGCGATGGATCGTTATGGCTTGGATGCTCCAGATGTCCGTATTCCGATGGAATTGAAAGAGATTACCAGCATCATGGCCCAGACGGGGTTCAAGGTGTTTGCCGACCAAGTTCGGTTGGATGACAAAGGGAGGTCTCGCGGGGTGATCAAGGTTTTGCGCGTCCCGGGGGGTGGGCAGCGTCTAAGCCGCAAGCAGATCGATGATTATACGGGGTTTGTCTCTGTTTATGGTGCCAAGGGGTTGGCATGGATCAAAGTGAATGGGCCTTGGCGTGAAGAGGGGTGGCAATCTCCCATCGTCAAACATTTTTCCGATGCGGAAAAAGATGCCATCCAGGGGATTACTGGGGCCCAGGCGGGGGACTTGTTATTTTTTGGTGCCGATACCGTCAAAATTGTCAACGAATCTCTTGGGCGGTTGCGGGTTCGGTTGGCCCGTGATCTGAACATGATCGAGGATAAACCGTTTTCGTTGGTGTGGGTCACCGATTTTCCGCTATTGGATTGGGATGCGGAGGCAAAGCGTCCGGTTTCCGTCCATCACCCTTTTACGGCCCCATCGGTGGAAGATTTGGCTTTATTGGAATCGGAGGATGTCTATGACCTCCTGAAAGTCCGTTCCAGGGCCTATGATCTGGTTTTGAATGGGATTGAGGTGGGTGGAGGATCAATCCGTATCCACGATCCGGCGATGCAAAAGCGGGTTTTGTCGCTTTTGAACATTGGCGCGGAGGAGGCGGATCGTAAGTTTGGTTTTCTGTTGCAGGCGTTGGAGTATGGTGCCCCACCGCATGGCGGTTTGGCCTTGGGGATGGATCGGTTGATGGCTTTGATGTTGGGATCGGAATCCATCCGCGATGTTATTGCTTTTCCGAAAACTCAAAAGGCGGGTTGTGCTTTGACCCAAGCCCCTTCCGATGTGGACGAGCGTCAGTTACAGGAATTGCAATTGCGCCGGGTGGTTCGTCCGAAAGTGGAACCGACCTGAAACAACGTTACGGAACCCTGGGGAATTGCCCCAGGGTGATACCCATACGCCATTCCCTCCTGTACGCAAATTTTTCTCGGAAAACGGCGTTACACTTTGTCCGAGAAAACATCGTCCAGCGACTGGGCATCCACAAATCGAAGGCTCCATTTCTCCAGGGAGGATGGCTCGGCTTTGGC
>PEAO01000038.1 GCA_002753615.1 Magnetococcales bacterium DCbin2 | reverse complement strand
ACCCTGGGGGCAATCCCCCAGACCCCTTTTTTCTTTCAATAATTTTATTCACGATTCAAGGAGAGAGAACCATGATGAAAACCCCCGGAGCCTTTTATAAGCCCCTCGCCATCGGCGCACCCATGCCTATGCGTGAACTCCCCGTCACCCTGGAACGGACAATCCATTTTCTGCCGCCCCACAATGAAAAAATGCGCGCCAAAGCGGGTGACATGGCTAAAAATGTCGATGTCCTCCTGGGCAACCTGGAAGATGCCATCCCCATAGAAGCCAAAGAAGCGGCCCGGAAAGGGTTTATCGAAGTCGCCAAAGCGGTCGATTTCAAAGGGATGGGAACCGGGTTGTGGACCCGCGTTAATGCCCTCAACAGCCCGTGGTTTCTCGATGATATGATGGAAATCGTCGGTGCCGTCGGCAACAAACTCGATGTCGTCATGGTCCCCAAAGTCGAAGGGCCATGGGATATCAACTATGTCGATCAATTGCTCGCCCAGCTTGAAGCCAAACATCATGTGCAAAAACCGATCCTGATCCATGCCATCCTGGAAACGGCACAAGGGGTCAAAAACGTCAATGATATCGCCCAATCCAGCCCCCGGATGCACGGGATGAGCCTCGGACCCGCCGACCTCGCCGCCTCCCGTGGGATGAAAACCACCCGCGTCGGTGGTGGACACCCCTTCTACGGTGTCCTCGCCGATCCCAACGAAGATGGATCGCCCCGCGCTTTCTACCAACAAGACCTGTGGCATTATACCGTCGCCCGCATGGTCGATGCCTGCCTGACCAACGGTCTGCGTGCCTTTTATGGCCCCTTCGGCGATTTTAAAGATGAGGCCGCCTGCGAAGCCCAATTCCGTAACGCCTTCCTCCAAGGGTGCGCCGGTGCCTGGACCCTCCATCCCACCCAAATCGATATTGCCAAACGGGTGTTCAGCCCCGATGTCAAGGAAGTCCTCTTTGCCAAAAAGATCCTCGAAGCCATGCCCGATGGATCGGGTGCGGTGATGATCGATGGCAAAATGCAGGATGATGCCACCTGGAAACAAGCCAAGGTGATCGTGGACTTGGCCAAACTGGTCGCAACCAAAGATCCCCAAAGGGCTTCCGCCTACGGCTTTTGATCTTTCCTAAAGCCGCAAAGGAGTACGACATGTTCAAGGTATTACAAGGAATGCGGATTATCGAAGCATCCGCTTTTGTCGCCGCCCCCCTGGGCGGCATGACCCTCAGCCAGATGGGGGCCGATGTCATCCGCTTCGATCCCGTCGGGGGTGGTATGGATTCCCGCCGCTGGCCCATCACCCAAGAGGGTAAAAGCCTCTACTGGGTCGGACTCAACAAGGGAAAACGATCCCTCGCCATCGATGCCTCCAAACCCCAGGCACAAGAACTCCTCACCCGTCTGATCACCGAACCGGGGGAAGGCAAAGGGATCTTTTTGACCAACTTTCCCGCCAGCAAAGGGTGGATGAGCTACGAAAGCCTGAAAAAACATCGCAAAGATTTAATCATGGTCAATCTGATCGGCAGTTCCGATGGCACCTCGGCGGTGGATTACACCGTCAATTGCGCCTGTGGCTTTCCCTACGTCACCGGCACCCATCATTCCGATCCCAAGGCCAAGCCGGTCAACCATGTCCTCCCCGCCTGGGATGCCATCGCTGGGATCAATCTGGCCCTGGCGGTCCTGGCCGCCGAACGCCATCGCCGCCTCACTGGAGAGGGGCAACTGGTCAAAATCGCCCTCTCCGACATCGCCTTTGCCATGACCGCCAATCTGGGCTACGTCTCGGAAGTGCAGATCAACAAGGAAGACCGCAAAGGATACGGCAACTATCTGTATGGGGCCTACGGCAACGACTATGAAACCAAAGATGGTCGCCGTCTCTATATCGTCGTCGTCACCGACCGTATGTGGACCGAATTAGCTAAGGTCACCCAACTGACCGATACCTTTAAAGAAATAGAAACCAAGCTTGGTAAAAATTTCAAGAAAGAAGGGGATCGTTTCCTCGCCAGTGATGAAATTTCGGTCCCCATCCGTCAATGGTGCAGCCAACGCACCTTAAAGGAAATCGAAGGGATTTTTCAAAATACCGGGGTGTGCTGGGGTCCGTATCGGACGTTCAAACAAATGGTCGAAGAAGACCCACGGGTCTCCACCCAAAACCCCATGTTCTCCATGGTGGAGCAACCGAGCATCGGCAGTTATCTGGTCCCCGGTTCCCCCATTGATTTTGGTGCCTTCACCCGCGAACCACCCAATCCCGCACCGATTCTCGGACAACATACCGATGAAATCCTCGCCAAAGATCTGGGACTGGATGCGGGTGCAATCAAAACGCTGCGCGATGCCGGCATCGTCGCTGGACCTGTGGAGATTTCATGATGAGTGAACAAAACAAACCCTTGACCGATTGGATCGGGTCTCAAGAAGTCCGCGAAGAGGTCATCTCAGCGGTGGTTGCCGACTGCGTTGCCGCCATGCTGGATATGGATGGCGAACGGTTTGGGGCGGGGGATCCCCTCCCCGCCCTCTGGCATTGGTTCCATTTTCTCCCCAAAGCCCCCATGTCAAGCATCGACCATGACGGCCATCCCAAACGGGGGGGGTTTTTCCCCCCGGTCACCCTGCCCCGGCGCATGTTTGCCGGTGCCAGAATGAAGTTTCTCAAACCCCTGATCATCGGCCAATCCGCCGTTCGTGAAGGGGAAATTTTAAACGTCTCGGAAAAGTCGGGCAAAAGCGGCAATCTGGTGTTCGTCACCGCCCGCTACCGCATCCGGCAAAATAATGAACTGTGTGTCGAAGAGGAACAGGATATCGTCTACAAGGAAGACGGTCCCCCGGTCCCAGCACCCGTCCCATTGCCGGCCCACCCCGATCCCGGTCCCAATACCTGGGTCAAGGATGTCACCCCCAATACGGTATTGTTGTTCCGGTTTTCCGCCCTGACCTTCAACGCCCACCGGATCCACTATGACCGTCCTTATGCCTTGAAAGAGGAAGGTTATCCGGGACTAGTCGTCCACGGTCCGCTGACCGCCCTGATGCTCTTGGAAATGACCCGTGCAAAAAGTGGCAAGCGGATTGGTGGATTCACCTTCCAGGGACGGGCACCCTTGTTTGATCTCCACCCGTTTCGCCTCATCGGCAAACCCAAAGGGGAAACGGTGGAACTGGAAGCCCATGGCCCCCACGGAAAAATTACCATGACCGCTTCCGCTGAATTGATCTAAGAACTCTGCGGTGAATCCAACAGGAGAACCAAGCAATGTACAGCAAGATTGTGACTGCGGATGAAGCGGTTGCTTTGATCAAGGATCAAGATACCATCTGCTGCAACGGTTTCGTCCAGACCGGATATCCAGACGCTGTGATCCATGCCCTGGAACGGCGGTTTCTTGAAACCGGCTCCCCGAGAAATCTGACCCTCATCGGGGCCGCCGGGCAATCGGATGGTAAAACCAAAGGGACCAACTGCCTGGGCCACGAAGGGTTGCTACGACGTTTCGTATCGGGAAACTTCGGTCGCGCACCCAATATTGTCAAACTGGCCAAAGAGAATAAAATCTACGCTTATAACCTTCCTCAGGGGGTTATTTGCCAATTGTATCGGACCCGGGCTGCTGGAAAACCGGGATTTTTCTCGAAGATTGGTCTGCATACCTTTGTCGATCCGCGTCTGGAAGGGGGACGGGTCAACGATGTCACCACCAAAGATATCGTCAAACTGGTGGAGATCGATGGTGAAGAATGGTTATTCTACAAGGGAACATCGGTCGATGTCGCCATCATCCGTGGAACCACCGCCGATCCCAACGGCAACATCACCATGGAAAAAGAGGCTCTCACCCTGGACAATCTGGCGCAAGCCATGGCGGCCAAAAATAGCAATGGCATCGTCATCGCCCAGGTGGAACGGATCGCCGAACCAGGATCACTGCGGTCCCATGAGGTCCGAGTTCCAGGAATCCTGGTGGATTGTATCGTGGTCGCCGACAAACCTGAAGAACATATGATGAACTGTGGTGTCCAATATGATCCCGCCTTGGCGGGACGTTTGCGGATCCCCCTGGACAATATCGCCCCCATCCCGTTGGATGAACGCAAGATCATGGCCCGGCGTTGCGCTTTTGAACTGCCCCCGAACGGAATCGTCAATCTGGGTGTCGGTATCCCCGAAGGGGTCGCCTCGGTGGCGAATGAAGAAAAAATCACCAAGTACATCACCCTCACCTCCGAAGCGGGAACCATCGGTGGGGTTCTGTGCAACGGTACCAGTTTTGGTGCCGGTTATAACGTGGATGCCGTACTCGATCAAAATCAAATGTTCGACTTCTACGACGGCGGCGGTTTGGACATGGCCTGTCTGGGACTGGCCGAAGTCGATGAACGCGGCAACGTCAACGTCAGCCGTTTTGGGGATCGGATCATCGGTTGCGGTGGTTTTATCAACATTTCGCAAAATGCCCGATCCATGGTGTTCGCCGGGACATTTACCGCCGGTGGTCTGGAAGTGGTCGTCAGAGATGGCCAGTTAAAAATTCTCAAGGAAGGGAAATCACACAAGTTTGTCAAAGCGGTCAAACAGGTCACCTTCAGTGGCGACTATGCGGTCGAACGCAAACAACCCGTCTACTTTGTCACCGAACGGTGCGTCTTCCGACGCGGAAAACGTGGCTTGGTGCTGACGGAAGTGGCACCCGGTATCGATATTGAACGCGATATTCTGGCCCACATGGATTTTCAACCCATCGTCCGCGATCCGGTAACCATGGATCCGCGTATTTTCCGCGAAGGCCCCATGAATCTGGAAGCCAATCTTCTGAATTTGGACCTCCCGGATCGGATCAGTTACGACGCAGTACGCAACATTCTGTTCATCAACCTGGAAGGTCTGTACATGCGGGTCAGCGAAGATGTCGAAACCCTGCGTGGACTTCTTGTGAAGCATTGCGAAGCGATTGGCAAACGTGTCGGGGTATTCATCAACTATGATTCCTTCCGCATCAACGAAAACATTTACGACGACTATGCCGAAATGGATCGTTACATGTTGGAGCATCACTACACCACCATTACCCGTTATGCCACCTCCGCCTTCATGCGGATGAAGTTGGATCAGGCGTTGTCGGAACGCAACATCGCGCCCCATATTTTTGAGCGCAAGGATGAAGCCAAAGCCTTCCTGGCTTCCAACCAAACACCCATGACCCCGTAAAACCAGTCAGGTGAATAGGATTCGGCCATAGACGCCAATCTGGAGACAATGAAAATGAGCAATAAAACCAATCCTGGTAACTTCTTTGAAGACTTCCATGTGGGGATGATCATCAATCATGCCACCCCCCGGACCATCACCCAGGGGGATGTATCCCTCTATACAGCACTTTATGGCAACCGATTTGGCATTCAATCGTCCGATGCCCTTTCTCAATCCATCGGGCTACCCAGGGCACCGATTGATGACATGCTGTTGTTTCATATGGTGTTCGGCAAGACCGTTCCCGATGTCTCTTTGAATGCCATCGCCAACCTGGGATATGCGGCGGGTCGTTTTCACGCTTTGGCCTATCCTGGAGACACTATTCGTACCGTCTCCGAGGTGATCGGGGTCAAAGAAAACTCAGACCACAAAACCGGCACAGTGTATGTCCGTTCCGTGGGGAGCAACCAACGGGGCGAGACGGTTCTGGAATATTGCCGCTGGGTCATGGTGCGTAAAAAAGATGTCGGTTCAGCGGCCCCTACCGCTGTGGTTCCTGATTTACCCAAGGCGGTGGCCATTGCCGACTTGGTGATACCGTCGGGACTGAATTTTGCCCACTACGATACCAATCTGGCGGGATCACCCTTCTTCTGGGAAGATTATGAAAAAGGGGAAAAGATTGACCATGTGGACGCCATGACGGTGGAAGAGGCGGACCATATGACCGCCACCCGTCTTTATCAGAACACCGCCAAGGTTCATTTTAATTGGCATACGGAAAAGGAAGGGCGGTTTGGCAAACGGATCGTGTATGGTGGCCATGTCATCAGTCTGGCCCGTTCTTTTGCCTTCAATGGTTTGGCCAATGCGTTCAAGTTGGTTGCCATTAACGGCGGTCGTCATGTGGCACCCATCTTTGCGGGGGATACGGTTTATTCCTGGAGTGAGGTGATGAGCAAAGATGAACTGCCGGGACGCCGTGATTTTGGTGCTTTGCGGATTCGGATGGTGGCGGCCAAAGATCATTCTTGCAATGATTTTCCCTACAAGGATGCCGAAGGAAAATATCATCCGGCGGTAGTTCTGGAATTTGACCATACCGTTTTGGTTCCGCGCAAACCTTGATGTAGACTCATAAGATTTCAGTACCGTGAGGGCGAGTTCCTCACGGTACTGAATCGTTTACGCTGGCTCAGCGTAAATTTGCCCATTTCAGGAAGTCCTACATGAAGCCGCGTCTTTATCTGGAAACAAGCATCATCAGCTATTTGGCTGCTTTACCGAGTCGGGATCTGGTCGTTGCCGCCCATCAGCAGATCACCCATGAGTGGTGGACAGAACGGCGTAGTCGGTATGAAATTTTCGTATCGGAATTGGTGATTCGAGAAATAAGAATGGGAGATAAAAATGCTGCCAGGAAACGGTTGTCGCTCGTAGAATCTATCTCTGTATTGGCAATTGATGATTCAACGATTGTCCTCGGAGAGCATTTGCAAAAATGCGCACAATTACCCGAAAAGGCAAATGCGGACGCCTTACATATTGCCCTGGCGGCATTTCACAGCATGGATTTTTTGCTAACATGGAATTGTCGGCATATTGCCAATGGTAGAACTCGTCGTTTTATTGATGATGCGGTGAGGTCTCACGGAATGCTACCTCCAATGATCGTCACACCAGAAGAGTTACCAGAAGAGGATTGATTATGTGGACCGATCCAATTGTTGAAGAAGTCCGTAAAAACCGGGAGGCTTTTTCCGCTCAGTTCAATTTCGATATGCGGGCCATGGTCAAAGCATTGCAAGAAATGGAAAAGGAGTCTGGCAGAAAACTTGTATCGTTTGCGCCAAATGCTTTGAAAGAGAATCCTGAGCGGGTAGAAGAATTTTCTCAGCAAGGAAATAGCATAGGTAACCGTTTAGATCCCCCCTAAAAAATTATTAAAAGAAAAAGATGGCTCTGGACAGCCAAGATCATGGCAACCTTTATTTCTCAAAACCATGCAGCTTAAACAGATGTCAACCAGAAACTATTCGACGATTTCACCCTCGGCATCGAATGGACTGGAACATGCTGACAAACGTCTGCCGCTTCTGTTGTTGATGACGTTGATCATCATCATCCTGATCGACGCTGCGGGAATCACGGTGCTGTTCCAAATTCAGGAAAATCGTGAAAAAGTCCGACTGGGGTTCCAGGCTCAATCCTATGCCCAGCATCTCTCCCAAGCCACCCGCACCATCCCCTTGGAACAAGCCTTTGCCCTGATGCGCCCCCCGGAGCAAACAGGGGGAGAACAGCTTGATCTGATCTTTCGCCGTCCCAATGGGTTGTGGATGGAACCGGCCCATACGTTACTCCGAGCCAATGACCCCTTTCCCCAATCCCTCATCCTATTGACGGAACAAAAGACTGCCCTCCAATGGATTGGACCCAATAGCCTGGGTGAACCATCCCTCATCGCCGTCCATGAAGACCCAAAACAAGGATTTATTCTGGTCATCCAACGTGATCTGGCAGCATTCCGAGCCACCCTATGGCCCGCAGCCGTTGTGATCGTCGTGGTCGTTCTGTTTTCCTGTGGTTTTTTGATCACCCTGTTCTGGAGCGAACGGATCACCCTGATGCGTGAAGTCATGGATATTCGTGAACGCTTCCAAAAATACTATGATGTGGGATTGGTTGGTATTGCCGATACCTCACTGGAAACCGGTTGGTTACGCTTCAACCAGCGTTTGTGCGAAATTCTTGGCTACAGCCCCGAAGAATTACGCCGAACCAACTGGGTCGAGTTGACCTACCCGGAAGATTTGGATGAAGAGTTATTGGAGTTTCGACGCGCCTTGCATGGAGAGATCGCCGGATATACCCGCGAAAAACGTTTTATCCGCAAGGATGGGCAAATTTTTCATGCCATCACCTCGTTGCGTTGTGTCTGGGGTGCCGATGGCAAAGTCGATTATTTCATCACCTTTCTCTATGACATCACCGACCGCAAACGTGCGGAAGAGGCGTTGAAAAAAAGCCAGCGTGGCCTAGCACGGGCGCAAGAACTGGCCCACCTGGGGAGTTGGGATTGGGACATCCCCGCCAATATCATTACCTGGTCCGATGAGACCTATCGCATCTTCAGTCTGAAACCCCAAGAATTTCGCGCCACCTACGAAGCTTTCCTGCTGGCGGTCCATCCCGAAGACCGACAACTGGAACGCAACGCCATGAGCCGGGCGTTGGCCAACCCCCAAGCCCATTATACCATGGAGTACCGTGTGGTCCGACCCGATGGTGTGGTCCGGTATGTCCATCTGTTGGGTGAGATACTCCGCAATGCCCAGGGAACCCCGTTAAAAATGGAAGGTTTCATTCAGGATATCACCGAATACAAACGGATTGAATCCCGTCTGCGGGGACTGAATGAAGAGCTGGAACAACGGGTAGCCGACCGGACGTTTGCCCTGGAAAAGGCAAACAATGCGCTCATGATGGAAATCATCGAACGCCGCAATGTCGAGGAGCGGTTGCGTGCGTTGTTCGATAATTCACCCGATTTAATCCTGACGGTGGACCGTAATCAGGAGGTACAATTTCTCAACCGCCAACAGCCGGAAATGTTTCCCAACATGGTCCTGGGACACAATTTACGCAATGTTCTCCCAACCGATATTTTTCTACAGTGTCAACGCTGCCTGGAGCGGGTCATCACCACCAATACCGCCTCCTCCCTCCAGGTGGTTTGTGAAAACGATACTTGGTGGGAAATTCGCATGGCCCCCATTTTTCGAGAAAACCAACCCCACTCGGTCATGATGGTGTTGACCGACATTACCGAAAAACGGACCCTGCAAGTTCAAGCCATCCGCAATGCTCGGTTAGCGTCATTGGGGATTTTAGCCGCCAGCGTCGCCCATGAAATCAACAATCCCAACAACGCCATCGGATTTTCCGCCTCATCCCTCGGTAATTTTTGGCGCGACATGGTTCCGGTACTCCACGATGTTGGGCAACACCGGGATGATCTGGAATTGGGTGGTATGCCCTTGGATGAGGTCATGACCACCATGCCACGCTTGATCGACGGGATCGGACGCAACGTGGATCGGATCAAAAAAACCGTCGATGTCCTGAAACACATGGGACGCCAGGATGAAGGAAAAACAACGGAAGAATTGGACATTCTTGAGATTCTCCGTTCCGCCGTATCCATTTTGCACGCGCAAATTCCCAAACATACCCATCATTTTTCTTTAAACTGTGATCTGGCACCCATCATCGTGCGCGGCAATGCACTGCAACTGGAGCAGGTCTTTATCAACCTGATTCAAAATGCGTTGCAAGCGTTACCCAACACCGATTGCAATGTCTCAGTGGATGTACTGCACCAACCCGATCCCAGGATGGTACAAATCACCGTCACCGATGAGGGGCAAGGGATACCCAAACCTTATCTGGAACGGATCACCGCCCCCTTCTTTACCACCAAGGGAAAAAGTGGTGGTATGGGACTTGGCCTATCTATTACCGACACCATCATCAAAAATCACAAAGGACGCTTATCGTTCACGTCCCAGCCAGACTGCGGCACCACCGTCTTGGTGGAACTGCCCATCAGTGATTTCACAGAAACGGAAATTTAATTCACCACGCCACAACGCTAGCCTACGGATCATCGTAAAAACATGAAACTTTTTGATAACATTTTCAATCCTAAACAATCTTTTTCCCCCATGAACTATACCCGTAGGCCAATCTTGCATCATTTCTGGGCCGGCGGGTTGGTGGCCATGGTGCTGGGGTTTTCCCTGGGATTTCTTTTGTGGATGATGCAAACGGGAATCATGGATGTTGCAGAGGGCTATCAGTCATTCCGGTTATGGCATGTGCGCATTCAAATTCTCGGTTTTGCCGGATCCTTTCTCCTAGGATTTGCCCTCCAGGCCGGTCCCCATGTGGTCGGTGGCACCCCCCCACCTTTCCGCCATGTCATCCCCCATGTGCCCATCCTGTGGATCGGCCTTTTATTGAGCAGTATCACCACCTCTGCCACCATGGTCACCGTCGGCAACGCCTGCATCACCCTGGCCTTTGTCGGTCCGGTCGTTCTTCTGCTGAAAATAACGCTGAATGGCGATCCGCAGTTGCGCTTTGCACGGGGAATCCCCCTGGTCATCGCCTTTCTGGTATTGGCAGCCGCCCCCTGGCTGGATCTGGCCAACTCCGAAACCGCATTATTTGTCCTGTGGTGCGGCCCCATCACCGCCGCTTTGGTGGCGGGGCAGCAATTGATCCACAATGTATTGCATGGGAAAAAGCTGAGTGGAAAACTTGGATTAACACTTTTTATCCTCCTCTGCCTAGCATGGCTGACCACCGCCATGGCCACCTTTGCCCACCTCTGGCCCTGGAGTATTCCAGGGTTGGCGTGGCTGGTCTCCTTATCCATGGTGATTTGGGGAACCCAATTTATTCCAGCGATAAAACAATTTGGTTTTGCCGCCATCAGCCTCACCTTGAGTACAGGATTCCTTGGTATAGCAGTTACCGCCATCATGATGCTGGGGTGGCCAGAGGGAATCCCAGTGGATTCGATGGTCCACCTCCTGGGGGCGGGTGTCATCACCGTGTTAATTCTCGGCATCGTTTCCCGGGTGACGGGATTTTTCTCCGGCGGTGCGGTTTTTTCCGACGCCGCCGTCAGTGGGGCCATCCTGATCTGGTCCGCCATCGCCACATTCAGGGTGATCACTTCCATGAGTTCCCACGTCAATGACGGGCTTGTTATCATAAGCGTTGGATTGGGGGGGACGCTGTTAACTCTATGGGGAATCCGAGTTGCTTGGCGATTGCGCACCATCAGCCAAGCACCCTACCCTGGCAAAAATGGAGCGTAGTGTATCCTTTCAGAGTCCCCTACCAACTGAGGCCCAAAGCAGGGAACCGGTCAAATCTGAATCACACGCTGAGAGATCACTTTTCGTGGAAATAAAACTGAGCCGTTATAATAGAGTATTTTGTTTCCGCTGATCAGGTTGACAACTGTTGTGGAAATACCTCCCTGAATCCCGAGCTTATAGCATCACAGAACACAGCAACTCTATGAATTTCTATCAGAACAAAGGAAAAATACCCATCATTTTTCTTTAAACTGTGATCTGGCACCCATCATTGTGCGTGGCACTACGTTGCAACTGGAGCAGGTCTTTATCAACCTGACTCAAAATGCGTTGCAAGCGTTACCCGAAACAAATTTCCCTGGATTGTCAGCCAATTCACAGGATAGAATGTCTCGCAGTGACATCGCTATTTGTCCTGACCCTCTGATCATTTATCGTAACCCAATTGTACGGGGAAAGTACTGAAATTGCTCGGAAAAATGCTATAAAATCCGAGAATTGGGCGTTTTCTGGAGTTTTGCATGTCCTTCCCTTCGGTTGTCTGATGAATGATGGACTGAACGATTTCCTGGTTAACCATGATGTAAAATATTACCCTTGGAAAATGTTGCATCGCAGGCAAGTCTCAATTATCATGCCACAGGTTTCGGCCAATGGAAAATCTTGGAAAGGTCTCGAAAAAACTGTTTGTGTCTTTTCCATTATTTAGAACTGTTCCTTGATCATGCCATCATGGACTTCGCTGGAGTCGTCAAATTCCTGTGTTTCCATATTTTTTTATTCACTTGACAAGAAGAAATATCGCATGGAGAAAAATTTCCATTTGCGGCGTATTTTTTCTCAATTGATCAAGCCTGTTATGGGGTATTTCTTCTATGGAACATGAAGCGGTTGGTTTCAGTCCAGAAATAACGTTTTTTATTCCATGCATGAACGAAAGAAAACATTCTTATGATACGATAGAGACAATATATAATACCTGTATAAATATTGCACCTTTCGAAATCATTGCCGTTGACGATGGATCCACAGATGGGACCTTTGAAAGTCTTCTCAGGGCACAACAAAATCATCGTAATGTCCCCATCACAATTTTGCGTAACGGAATAAACCGTGGGGTTGGTTTCTCTTTTCTGCTTGCCGCCATTCATGGACGTGGCAAGTGGATTATCTACATACCAGGGGATAATGTTGTATTGGTTGAAAGTTTACGCGCCATTCTGGAGAAACGCCATGATAAGGATATCGTCATCCCCCATCATAGTGGGTCCATGGACCCGAGATCCCGCAACCGGGTTGTCATATCGCGACTTTTCACAACTGTTGTCAACCTGATCAGCGGAAACAAAATACTCTATTATAACGGCTCAGTTTTATTCCCACGAGAAGTGATTTCTCAGATACCGATATATTTTAGCAGTCCGGCTTACCAGAGTGAAATTATTTGCAGGTTATTTTATGAGGGATTTAAATACGTACATGTCCACGTTCCCATTCTTGAGCATGGGCATGAAGAAAGAGGTAGAGAACAAAGCGCAATCCTTAAATTTAAAAATATCTTTCCGGTTTCACGCACATTATTGAACATTATGTTTTCAAGAGTTTATAGGAAAATAGAAAAACGAAAATCAATTAAAGAAAATAATAATGAATAAAGAAAATGACCACAACATTCTTGTCCAGGATAAACATGCGCGAAATGGTTATCCAGTGCTTTTTCCTATTGCCTTTTTGTTATTGACCGTACTGGTATTTTTCTATCCTTATTTATTTCTAGGAAAAACCTACGTTCCATTTGACTTGCTTACATGGTCACAGCCTTGGGGAGATACTCAATTTCGTTCCGTGCAGAACCATTTCAGTTGGGATGTCGCCCGTCAAATGGTTCCAATGCAAAGACAAATCGCTGAAAGCATATTTAATTTTGAACTGCCTCTCTGGAATCCGTACAACAATCTTGGGTTTTCACAGGTTTCGCTTTCCGTTCCAGTTTTCCTTGATATTTTTAATATTCTTTATTTATTTTCTGCGGACATTCAAATGGATGTTGTCATAGCCGCATTAAAAATATGGGTATCGGGCATCGGGATGTTTGCCTTGATGAGGTATTATAGAATTTCTCAAACGGGGGCGATTCTTGGCGGAGTCGCGTTCATGTTTAACGGTCTCTTTGTAACATTACACTCATTTTATTGGGGTTTAGGCCCTATTCTCTGGACCCCCTATATTATTCTTTTTCTCGAGAAAAGCCTGAAACATAATTCTCGGTTTGTCAACATTGCTGTAGCAGGGCTGTTTTTGGGATTTTCTCATTTGGCAGGCAATGCTCAAAACATGATTCAGATCTTTGTTTTCCTCACGATTTGGATGTTTTCCAGAATTTATTCTGAAAGAAATGGGACGAAGAGATTTTATCAAATTATTCTTTTTAACCTCACTTTAAGTGGCGTCATAAGTTTATTGGTAGCAGCCACCGCCATTATTCCGTTTCTTGAACTCCTTGCAGGCGGTGCTAGAAATCATGTCCTTGATGATAGTCACACTTGGATCAGTTATTCCTATAACAATATTCTGAAAATACCATTCCTAATTTCTCTTGCAATTCCTCACTTTCTTGGACATCACAGTATTTTGAGTCCTGTTTCATTCATCAATGGAAAATGGTCTGACTTTGTCTATGGATATGCCGGGTTTCTCCCTATAGTTCTTGCCTATATCGCCGGATTCCGGGAAAAAAACAATAAAACCGATCTTTTCCGGAACATTGGAATCACCTCCATTGCATTCATTTTTCTCACTCCATTGTTTCTCTACATATACATGCGTTTCCTTGTGTTTTTCGCCTTCTGTGTTGCCTTCTTAAGCGGTGCTGGTTTTGACTACCTTATTCGTCAAGAAAACAGAAAGAATGCTCTAGAATTTGGGCGCTGGTTGCTTGTCTTTAGTTTCCTTCTTATTACCATTTGGGTTACGATAGCAACGATCATCTATTTTTATAGTCCACTATTTTTTTCCATGGGTAAACACTATATCAATTCCAGACCCATTATGGAATTTTTTCCACAAATGTTTGATTTTAACATCGAAAGACTTCACAACACCCTGAATTATTTTAGTTTCGAAAATATAATGCTTCAAACGACGGTACTTGTACCACTCATTTTCGGGATTGTACTCCTTCTTTTTTATCACAGAATCATCAGAAGCAATACTGTTGGTTTTGTTGTTATTTTATTGACATGTTTTGATTTGGGTTGTTTCTTCTTTTCCTATGTCCCCATCATCGATCCCAAAGAATTCAGCACTATTCCAAAAGATAAATCTTTCACATTTTTAAATAAGAACCTTTCGATTGAGCGCTTTACCACAATCAATGATCCAAATAAACCATGGATTTTTCCTGAACTAACTAATTTGTATTTTAAAATGTACTTTACGTTCGGTGTCCAAGAATTTACATTACCTATTTATAAATTCTATCCTATGGTTACGCTAAAAAATCCAGGTTTCCTAAATCTGTTGAATGTAAAATATATTCTAACGAGTACCGATGATGTTGACCAGGACCGCTACCCACTTGTTCATGATGGAAAATTCAAGATTCATTTAAACCCACACGCACTGCCTCGTGTGTTCACAGTTGGAAACATACAAGAAATAGAATCCGATAGTAAACTTATTGAGAGTATGGTCGGCGAAGATTTTTTTCCAGAAAAGTCTGTTTTATTTTCTGACCACTACATAATTCCAGAATTGGGACCAAACACCCCTTCGGACACGGTTACCATTGAGTCTTACGCCCCAAGAGAAGTTTTGATTCGTACAAATAATATCAACAATCGTGTTCTTGTCATATCCGATATCTTTAATCCCGGAT
Source organism: Magnetococcales bacterium DCbin2 (assembly GCA_002753615.1). Taxonomy (GTDB): domain Bacteria; phylum Pseudomonadota; class Magnetococcia; order Magnetococcales; family UBA8363; genus UBA8363. The sequence goes on along the minus strand of PEAO01000038.1, from coordinate 11,714 downwards.
GGATGGCATATTTGGACGGAGAACCGGTCCCTATCTATCGAGCTTACACCCGCTTCCGCGCTGTTTTTCTCCCATCTGGCGAGCACAGTATCAAATTCACCTATCGTCCATTTTCCACGACGCTTGGCCTCTGGATCTCTATCTCCGCCATGGGGTGTATTCTTCTGGTCCTGACTTACCGGGCACTGGGCGGCAATCGTTCTAAGCTTCTTTAACTTGCGTTCCTGTTCGTATATTTTGGCATTATCGATACTCACCCCCCACCCTCAGTGAAATTGCAGCAGCTTTGAGAATACGGAGCGAAGTCCTTGGTCTGCGGACCACTACCCGAATATTGGGCGTTCATAAAGGCACAATCACAGACCAGGGGCAGAAATTTACTGGCCAAAAGGATCTCTTGATGTTTGTACGCTTTCTACCATATGTTCATTTCTCTCACTTTTGAGGGCGATGAACTCTATACCGTTGTGGGCAAACGAACGGATCCATCTGTATCCTTTTGAACGCATCTGGAACAGTTCAAGCCCAACGCCCGCGTGGAGACGAAGGGCGGGGCAAGACCTCCCTTGCTTGGGTATAAGCTCAAACTTCATCTCCCCAAGTCAATGGTATTTTCCTAGTTTCTTTAGAATTTTTGACCATGATGAAACCAGCATTGCCATAATCAACAGCCATGCGGAACCAAAGCCCAAGGGCAACCCATACAATTGATGCATGTAAAGGACTTTCCAAATAGACATGCACGCCGATACCGATGAAAGCATGAAGGGCGTTCAGGAATAACACCAGCAACAAAATCCCAGAGTTTTTATCTACGCTGTAAGCAGAAACCGACTTATACACCAACCTCGGAATATGCCATAGAAAAAAGATGAATGGTATCAAGAAGAATGGTCCGGTCAACACAGTCAATGTGACCAAACCATTGTGCGCTGCTGTAAAAAAATGTTCATAGCGTAACCCCCTGCCCTGATCATAGAGGAACACATTCTTGACGCTCAGGGGTAGGATCGGGCGGCCAATTCCGATGCCTGCCGGATTTTCAGGAAGTCGGCCCAGTAAATAACCCCAATAGGCCGCACGCCAAGTGGTGTTATTATCATCAATCACAGAAACATTGTCCGAAATATCACCAAATGAGGTTGCATTTTCCAAATGCAATTCCCGAACAAATATCGAAAGAAATAAGAAAAATCCAACCATAAGCACAAAACCAGTTAAAATAAAAGATCTTATAATAATAATTGACTTCTTATCATATAGGGTTGCCCAACGCTTTAATAATGTAGCTGTGATAGTGGCAACGACCGTAATTGTCATGAGCCTCTCATAAAGTGAATCCGAAATCGTTTCGCCTAGAAATAGCATATTTAATATAGTTATAAAAATGACGACTATTGTATATTTTCTTAATACTGGGTTTGAAGCAATTCCTACCCAGGCCATCCCCATCAGATGCCAAGAACCATTTATAAAGGATAAAACGAAAACAACAGGTACTAACTTTCCAAGAATGTATATGATCCGGTATGCATGAACGAAAGCAAAGATGAAAAATGCTCCATACAAGAAATAAGTTGCATGCCTGAGCGAATACAACCAATCAAAATCATCATGAAAACTTCCGGCAATCATGGCGATCATTGGAAGAATATACGAAAAATAAATCATAAAACCCAAATAATTTTGATGGTTGCTCATATAGGTATATTTGAGACGCATTCCAAATAAGATAATGAGCATCAGGAAGAATTCTCCCCAATAGATCTCCCTTTCCAATTGCCCATACGTAGACTGGATTATAAGATAAACGACGATGACCAACTCAAATTTATACAATTTTATCAAGTCACGTTATCCATCTGGATGCGATAGGCACACACATTGAACGATACCTGACCTGCCCTTCATTCCTAACCGCAGCGTCTTGCCTGAAGCTTGCATGGAGTGAACCAATTTGCAACCGAATAAACACAAGGTCGTGGAAATCAGGCCAAAAAACCATGTCATCATCATGGTTCATGGGAAATTTAAAAAATATCGTTGCCAAAACCTTAAAAATAAATACACTTTGCCCTGGACGCGAAGATTAAAAAAAGTCAGGATGAGTTTTTTCCGAAACCACTGGGTGGGAATCAACCATGTACGAAAAAATTCGTAAACTTCACTTTGTCGGCATCGGTGGCATCGGTATGAGTGGTATTGCCGAACTGATGATCAATCTGGGCTATCAGGTTTCAGGGTCCGATCCCATCGGCAACGCCCGAACCCAACGTTTGGCGGAACTTGGGGCCATCATCCAAACATCCCATGATGCCCAAAACGTCATCGGATGCGACGTGGTGATCCGCTCCTCCGCCGTAGGCCCCGACAATCCCGAAATCCAGGCGGCACGCAACTATCATATTCCGGTCGCCAAACGGGCCGAAATGTTGGCCGAATTGATGCGCATTAAGTATGGCATCGCCATTGCCGGTACCCATGGAAAAACCACAACAACCTCCATGGTCGCATCCATCCTGGGAGAAGCGGGTATGGATCCTACCATCGTCAATGGTGGCATCGTCAAGGCACTCGGCAGCAATGCCCGCCTAGGGAACGGTGACTTTCTCGTCGCCGAAGCGGATGAAAGCGACGGCACGTTTCTGAAACTTTTCCCAACTATCGCTGTCGTGACCAATATTGAACCGGAACATATGGAACATTATGGCACCTTGGAGGTGTTGCGTAATGCTTTCCTGGGATTCATCGAAAAAATTCCATTTTATGGATTGGGCGTCATCTGCCACGATCATCCTGAGACCAGGGCACTGTTGCCCCAGTTGACCGACAAACGGATCATCAGCTATGGATTCGATGAAGAATCCGATATTCGCGCCATTGGCCAGGAACGGCGTGACCAACGTAACTGTTTCACTGTCCAAAGGAGAACCCCCATTACCGGGGCCATGACCTCGTTGGGAGAACTCCGTCTCGCCCAACCAGGGAATCATAATGCCCTCAACGCCCTGGCTGCGGTGGCGGTCGGTTTGGAGTTGGACATTCCCTGGAGCGATATTTCTTCGGCATTGGATCATTTCAAAGGGGTGCAAAGACGTTTTGATATTCTCCTGGACAGCCCCATCCGCTCCGTCATCGATGATTATGCCCACCATCCAACCGAAATCATGGCAACCCTCAAAGCGGCTCGCGGCGTCTATCCCCAAGAACGGCGTATCGTCGCCATATTCCAACCGCACCGCTACAGTCGCTTGATCGCGCTGTTTGATGCATTTCTCCACGCCTTTTCCGATGCGAACCTAGTTTTGGTTGATCGGGTCCACAGCGCAGGCGAACGACTCCCGGAAAACCACTTTCCTCAGGGAGAGATCATCCCTTTGCTGGAGGGGATTCACCAACATTGCCATATTCCCACCATGGCCTTACCGGCTGGAGAAAATTGGCGTGAAGCCCTGGAAGGGTTGCTGCTTCCCGGCGATGTCTTGGTCTTTCTGGGTGCTGGCTCCATCACCCATCGCGCCCGTGACTATGCCGGATCCTGGTCTTATAAGGTTTCCTAAAGCCATGGCAACCGATGTTCCTCCCCCACCGTCCCTGGCGGGCCGCCTGACAGAATATGTCGCCCTGGCACCGCGAACGACATGGCGTATCGGTGGTCCGGCACGGTGGTTGGCAACCTTTGAAACTCATGATGCATTGCAGATATTTTGGAGCCGACTCTCTCCCGAAACACCGCGTTTTGTGCTGGGTGGCGGCAGCAATATCCTGGTATCGGATGCCGGCTTCGATGGCGTCGTCCTAGATCTGAGCTGCGGGATCAACCGCATCACCCTCCAAAGCCCTGCGGGCAAAGAGACCCCGGAGGCGATCATGGTTGCCGAAGCGGGGGCATCCACCCGCTCCCTGGCTCATGCCGCCCGTAGGCTGGGCCTCAGTGGCACAGAGTTTTTGTCGGGCATTCCCGGATCGGTCGGTGGTGCCTTGGTCATGAACGCCGGTGCCCATGGCCGCGAACTCAAGGATATCCTGATCGACGCCGTGGCCCTGGATCCCGATGGTCAGCGTCACACCCTGACCCCCAATGATCTCCAAATGAACTACCGCCACACCCATCTGCCTCACGGGTGGATCTTCACAGCCGCCAGGTTCCGCCTGACCCCCCTTGACCCGGGGATCATCCGCCAGACCATGCAACGTTACAATCATTATCGACGCACCCATCAACCCCTTTCGCAGCCCTCCGCCGGCAGCACCTTCAAGAATCCGCCACAAGGATCCCCCGCATGGCAACTCATCGCCGCGTCTGGGATGCGTGGTGCCGCGGTGGGCGACGCACGGGTATCGGACAAACATTGCAACTTTTTCGTCAACATGGGTCACGCCACCGCCACGGACATGACACAACTGATCCGCAATGTACGCGACGCCGTTTTTTCACATTCCGGGATCACCCTCGAAACCGAGGTCGCCCTTCTTCAGCCCAGAGGTTTGACAGCGTTCTAATTCCAAATCAACGCCCCATTTAACGACAGGACCAAACACTCCTATGGATGACAAACAATCGATCCCAATATCCCGTTATGGCAACATTGCCATCCTCATGGGGGGCGTTTCCCGAGAGCGGGAAGTCAGCCTGCGCAGTGGCAACGCACTGGTCGCTGCCTACCAGCGGCTCAATATCCCTGTCCATCCCATGGATATTCAAAGTTTCCGTTCCCTGGTCCCCACCCTGATCGAAAAAAATATACAAACCGCCGTCCTTGCCCTCCATGGCCCCTGCGGTGAAGACGGTGCCATCCAAGGCTTATTGGAAACAATGTCCATTCCCTATTCCGGTTCTGGCATCGCCGCCTCCGCCATCTGCATGGACAAGGTGCTTTGCAAACGGTTGTTGCGTGATGCGGGTCTACCAACCCCAGATTGGTCCCTGGCGCACGTCCGCGATGGCCAAATCGACAAACGGGACCCCGATACACCTTGGGTAGAAGCCCCGGTTTTCGTGAAACCAGCCAGTTCAGGATCCTCTTTTGGTGTTTTCTTTGTAAAAACACTTGAAAGTCTCAAGGATGTTCTGATTAAATCGGCGCAAATGTCCGAAACATACCAGGAGACCTCCGCCCTCATGGTTGAAAAAGCGGTGGTTGGCTTTGAACTAACCCTTTCCATTTTGGATGACCAACCCCTGCCGATTATCGAAATTCAACCGGAAAAAGGGTTTTACAGTTACGATAATAAATATACAGCGGGTCGTACTTGTTATAAGATCCCCCCGGACAATGTGGATGCCAGGGTTTTGGATGAAGTAACACAATTGGGACTGGAGGCGGGACGGGTCATGGGATGCCGCGGATTATACCGGGTCGATTTCATGGTGGATTTGAACAAACGCCCTTGGATTCTTGAAATCAATACGACACCGGGTCTTACGGCGACCAGTCTTGCACCCAAGGCGGCCCTGGCGGTCGGTATTTCTTTTGATGCGTTGGCAGCCCGGATTCTTGCCGGCTCCCGGCTGGATCGATGCTGCGCCGACTCGTGATCCTGGGGGGAATCCTCCTCGTGGTTGCGACGGTCGTACTGGGCGTGTGGCTGGCCAGACAACCAGGGCGGTTCGCACTCGTGCGCATCGATCTGGAAGGCTTGGTCCAGACCAAACAATCTACGGCCATGGAAAAAATAGATATCCAGGGAGGATCCAACCTTCTCAGGATCGATCCCAGGGCCGTCAAGGAGCGTCTTCAGGATTTGCCATGGGTCCGGTCGGTACAGGTCAGGCGTGTTTTCCCGGATGCCTTGTCGGTCCAGATCTCGGAAAAAATCCCCGTATGTATGGGGATTGTCGATGAGCGATTGGTGATATTGGACGAATATGGTCAACCGATCAAACCCTTTGAAGTGGGCGATCCCTATCTGCTTCCCGTGGTTCGTCCCAAAGGTAAAAAGGAGGCGGCACGGGAAATTGTTTGGATGATCAATTTATTGGACCGTTTTTCCAGTATTAAGTCAATCATTTCCGAGGCGGTCGGTTTCGCTGGAAAACGTTGGGTTCTTTATACCAACAGTGGCATCAAGCTTCTCATCTCGGAGAATGCGGAACAGGAACTGGAACTATTGCTGAAGTTGCAAAAAAAATACAAGATACTGGACAGGAAAATCAGACAGGTGGAACTACGCATCCCAGGAAAAGTTGCGGTGCGACAGTAGTTATTGAACACTTTTTTCAATCTTTGCCGTCCATTGTCTGCTTTTTAAGTGGATATTTATGCCAAATTGCGCCAGAATCGTCCGTTGTCCATAAGGGGGTGCCGAAGTTTCATCAACCTTGAACAAGTCTGAACCTTCGGTCAAAAAACATCACCGTCACTATCGGGATACGTTATGCCCAAACAGGATCAAAACCTGATCGTCGGTCTCGACATCGGTACTACAAAAATCTGCTGCGTCGTCGCCGATCTTCAACCGGATGGCCGGTTGGATATCATCGGCATCGGTACCCACTCTTCTCGGGGACTGCGCAAAGGGGTGGTCATCGACATCGATTCCACTGTCGAAAGTATGCGCATGGCGGTAGAAGAGGCGGAAATGATGGCCGGGGTTGAAATCAACATGGTTTATGCCGGTATCGCTGGAGGACACATCAAGAGTGGAAACTCCAACGGTGTCGTCGCGACCAAAAACAACGAAGTGACCGCTGCGGATATTCAGCGTGTCCTCGATGCCGCCCGCGCACAAAATGTCCCCATGGACCGGGAAATCATCCATGTCATCCCTCAGGAATTCATCCTGGATGGTCAGGATGGGATCAAAGAACCCCTGGGAATGTCTGGGGTTCGCCTAGAAGCCCGAGTCCATATCGTCACCGGTGCGGTGGCATCGGCCCAAAACATCATCAAGTGTATCAATCGTTGCGGATTGGACGTGGGTGATATCATCCTGGAACAACTGGCCTCCGCCGAGACCGTACTGACCTCCGATGAAAAAGAGTTGGGGGTCTGTCTGCTGGACATCGGCGGGGGGACCACAGACATCGCCATCTTTTCCGAAGGTCACATCAAACATACGGCGGTCCTTGCCATCGGTGGCGATCACATCACCAACGATATTGCCGTCGGACTGCGGACTCCGACCCGGGAAGCGGAAGCCCTTAAACGTAAATACGGTTGTGCCCTCTCTTCCCTCGTCGATCCAGAGGAAACCATCGATGTCCCCAGCATTGGGGAACGCAAACCGCGCTCCCTGGCCCGTCATATCCTCGCCGAGATCATCGAACCCCGCGTCGAAGAACTCTTCACCCTTGTCAACAGAGAAATTTCCCGATCCGGTTTTGAGGAACAGATCACCGCTGGCGTTGTCCTCACGGGTGGTTCGGCCATTACGGAAGGGATGGTGGAATTGGCCGAAGAGGTTTTCAACAAACCGGTACGGCGGGGATTACCTCAGGGTATTGGTGGTTTGACGGATGTCGTATCAAGCCCCATTTACTCCACTGCCGTCGGGCTGGTACAATTCGCCAGTCTTAATGAAAGGGAGATGTCCAATCGCTTCACGCCCGCCGAGAGCCGGGCTACCAGGAGTACCTTTCAGCGTTTTGTTGATCGCGTGCGTGGTGCTTTTTAAATTGGGATTTTACCCAGGACAGGCTTGGGATTAGGGGAGTCAGATGGCAATCGAATTTGAGACCAAGGAAATCATGGACGCCCGCATCAAGGTCGTCGGTGTCGGCGGCGGCGGGGGGAATGCCATCAACAATATGATCCACTCGGGCCTTGAAGGGGTGGAGTTCATCGTTGCCAATACCGATGCCCAGGCACTGGTGCGCAACTTGGCAGCGACCCGCATCCAGATTGGCGAAAGCGTCACCCGGGGATTGGGTGCCGGGGCCAAACCTGAGGTCGGGATGCGCGCCGCCGAGGAGAGCCGGGACCAGATCAAAGCCTCTTTAGAAGGGGCCGACATGGTGTTCATCACCGCTGGCATGGGTGGTGGAACGGGAACGGGTGCCGCCCCCATCATTGCCTCCATTGCCAAAGAAATGGGAATTCTCACCGTTGCCGTCGTGACCAAACCTTTCGGTTTTGAGGGTAAACGACGTTTGCGGTTTGCCGAAGAAGGGTTGGCCGAACTGCGGCGTCATGTTGATACGGTCATCACCATCCCCAATCAAAAGCTGTTGTCGGTGGTCGGCAAGAATACCACTATCCTGGATGCTTTTCGTCGGGCGGATGATGTATTACAACAGGCTGTTCGCGGTATTACCGATTTGATCACCGTTCCCGGATTGATCAACGTTGATTTTGCCGATGTCCGTACCATCATGGATGAGATGGGACAAGCCATGATGGGGGCGGCACAAGGGTCGGGTGATACCCGCGCCATTGATGCTGCGACCAATGCCATTTCCAGCCCTCTTTTGGACGATGTTTCCATTCATGGGGCGCGTGGGGTATTGATCAACATCACCGGTGGATTCAACTTGGCGTTGCAGGAGGTTGACGAAGCGGCCACCGTTGTGCGTGATATGGCCCATGAGGATGCCAACATTGTGTTTGGTGCCGTATTGGATGAAACCATGGAAGACACGGTTCGCGTTACCGTGGTTGCTACTGGTATCGGTACCCTGGAGGCATCGGATCGTTCCAAGACCAAAGATCCTGTCGCCAAGAAAGCGCAGCCCACGCGGCAACAGGCCAGTCTGAATGCTCAGGCCTCTAACGACATGCCACATCACGACCCTCAGGAACGCCCTCTCCCACGCGCCAACCCGATCAAACGGCGTACCGTTGCTGACCGCGAAGAGTTTAACCGCAGTCTGGATCAGGTCAATAATGAGGATTCGTTTGACGTGCCGACCTTTTTGCGGCGGCAAATGGATTGACAAAAAAATGTTGGCCGATGACGATGGCCAACGTCATTTTTCAGACAGTTGACGGTTCCTTGACGACCTTGCGAAATCCTGGGAACATATCCTGGAGTCGTAGCGTGGTTTGTTTTTTGTTTTGTAATGGGATGGACTGTTCAATAACAGATTGATATATTTCGTTAATTTGCTAATATTGGTTGGATTGTATTGGTGCAAACGAGTTTTTGGATACTATTCTAACTTGGCATAATGCGTGCGTAAGAAGGGACATACGGGGCCAGAAGCCGAGGCTTGATGCGTTAAGTCCTTGATTTTCGAAAGTCAAGCGCACGTTGCGTTTTGACGGCCTCACAAGGAAACCGATTCCAGGTTATGGGATCGTTTTGTAAGGAAACCACCGCATGTACTTTCAAAGAACGCTCAAAAACTCCATTCGTTGCACCGGCATCGGGCTTCATGGGGGGAAAAAAGTTTATTTATCGTTGCGTCCGGCCCCGGAAAACACCGGCATCGTTTTTCATCGCACGGACCAGAAGGGTGCATTGATCCCGGCCAAGGTCGAGAATGTTACGGACACGCGCCTTTGTTCGACCATTGCCAATGCGGATGGGGTCCAGGTTTCCACAGTAGAGCATCTACTGGCTGCGTTTGTCGGCCTGGGTGTGGATAATGCCTTTGTCGATTTGGACGGTCCTGAAGTGCCCATTATGGATGGTAGTGCCGCCCCTTTTGTTTTTCTCATTCAGTGTGCCGGGGTTGTCGAGCAGTCCAAGCCGAAAAAATGGATTCGCATCAAACGTGCCCTGTCGGTCACGTCGGGAAACAAAAAGGTTTCGTTTGAGCCATGTGACCATTTCCGCGTCAGTTTCATGATTGATTTTGAACATCCTTTATTGTCAAAACAGGGTGTTGGTCTTGATATCACCGAAACGACCTTCATCAAAGATGTCAGCCGTGCCCGGACTTTTGGTTTTCTGAAAGATTTGGAAACGTTGCGTGCCAGCGGCTTGGCCAAAGGGGGATCTTTGGATAATGCCATTGTCATCGGTGATTTTCGCATCCTCAACGAGGGGGGATTGCGTTATGAGAAGGAATTTGTCCGTCACAAGATCATCGACGCCATTGGCGACCTTTATCTTCTTGGACATCCCATCCTTGGGCATTTCAAAGGTGTCCGATCGGGTCATGCGATGAACAACAATCTTTTAAGGAAACTGTTGAAACATCGTGATGCGTGGGAGTTTGTCGAAGTGAAACCCAAAGCCGATGCCGTTCCGCAACTTCCATTTGCGGTCGCCCCCACCGCCGAGCAACCTGCTTTCGCAATGATTGCCTGATGATTTTCTGGGTTCGGGGAGGAGCCATTCCTCCCCCATGCCCGGCCCAGGCTTGATCTTGAGCCAGGAGCGACCATGGCTGATCACGATGGACTTTACCATCAACTCTACTCGCATCCGCGCATGATGGCAGACTTGATACGGCAGTTCGTGAACGAACCCTGGGTTGCCGATCTCGATCTTGACCACATGGAAGCCATTAAATCCAAGTTCCATGTCCCTGGCCTTCCCAAAAGGGAAAGCGATATTATTTGGCGTATTCCCCTCCGATCCGGTCCCGATGTTTACCTTTTGGTGTTGCTAGAATTTCAGTCAGAGCCGGACCGTTGGATGGTCTTGCGGGTTTTGGTGTACATGAGTCTGTTGTGGCTCCAGTTGCTGCACGAAGGAAAGATCCCCGCATCGGGTCCATTACCGCCGCTGTTCCCTGTCGTTTTACACAATGGCGACCGCCCATGGTTGACACCGGTGCAACTGAAAGACCTCATCGATTTGCCGGAGGGGTCTCCCTTATGGCATTATCAACCCGACGGACGGTTCCTTTTGATCGACGAAGGCCGTTTGCCGAAAAAAGACCTTGAGAGACAAGATTCCCTCTCTTCGTTGGTGTTCTTGGTTGAACAATGTGCAAATCCCGAAGACTTGCCACGTTTGGCGCAGGCGATCATCGCTTGGTTGGAGAAGCATCCAGAGTTTTCTGGATTGCGACAAACCTTAGCCACCGTGTTGTTGAATGCCATGACAACCCTTGGTGGTCAAACACCTCCTCAGGAGGGAAACCCCATCGATCTATTGGAGATTCCGACTATGTTGCAAACTCGAATGGAAGCATGGAAGGAAGCATGGACAAGCCAGAAACAGCAAGAAATGCAACTGGCATGGACAAGCCAGAAACAACAAGAATGGCAACTGGAATGGCTGAAGGAGGCTGAAGCCCAAGGCGAACTCAAGGGAGAAGTACGCACACTTCTACGTCTCCTGCGAAAAAAACTTGGTCCCGACCTTCCAAGCTGGGTGGATCACAAACTGGCGGGTGCTACCCTCAAAGAAGTTGAAACCTGGATCGACCGGGTTTTGGATGCCCAATCCCTCGAAGATGTCTTTGAATGTTGATTGGCTTATAAAGTTTGGCATGCCAGGAGTGACCATGGCTGATCACGATGGACTTTACCATCAACTCTACTCGCATCCGCACATGATGGCAGACTTGATACGGCAGTTCGTGAACGAACCCTGGGTTGCCGATCTGGATCTTGACCACATGGAAGCCATTAAATCCAAGTTCCATGTCCCTGGCCTTCCCAAAAGGGAAAGCGATGTTATTTGGCGTATTCCCCTCCGATCCGGTCCCGATGTTTACCTTCTGGTGTTGCTGGAATTTCAGTCAGAGTCGGACCGTTGGATGGTCTTGCGGGTTTTGGTGTATATGAGTCTGTTGTGGCTCCAGTTGCTGCACGAAGGAAAGATCCCCGCATCGGGTCCATTACCGCCGCTGTTCCCTGTCGTTTTACACAATG
>PEAO01000037.1 GCA_002753615.1 Magnetococcales bacterium DCbin2 | reverse complement strand
CCCCAGACCCCTTTTTTCTTTTAATAATTTATCTTTTCCGAGGCATTTGGACGTGCCAATTTCAAATGCGATTGCCCTGCGGAGGGTACCCCTGGGGTGGCATAGGGCCGAAACGGCGGTCATGGTCGAAGTTCAGCCTGGATGACGCCGCTGCGTTGGAGGATTCGGAAGCACATCACCCCGGTTTCCATTTTGCAAACAATCCCGATCTTGGCAACGCAACACAAAATCGCTCACGGCTGGCCAACTGAACTGCCAAAGCGATCCCTCGCAACCACGGTGCCGTGTCTTGGATGACCCGGATGTGAAAAATTGCATAAGCCTGTTCATTTTGGGTTTGACCTCTCTATCGATGGTTCGGATTCCTTGATTTTTTGCGTTTTTTTCTTTGAAATTTTCTTTTTTTCCTCTGGGAATGTCTCTCCTTTCATAGGATCTTCAGGAGGGTCCTGAACAGGGGCGGTGTCAACGACTTCGGCCACCTCCACGCCATAACGCCCTACCATTTCCCTCAAGTTGGCGAGAATTGGCCGGGTTTCCAAGGCTTCACAGGCCAATGCCACGGTTTGTGGAATTTTGACTTTCTTTTCATCGTTGCCAATGCCCTTTTCATAACGAAGATACTGGTTGCGCGATACACCCAGCCTTTTTGCGGCGTCGGTTTTGCTCCATCCCATACGGCCACGCCATGCCTTCAACTTATGGTTATTCATTCAGCTCTCCAAGGATCGGATTGGATGATATTTTCATCCTATCACCCTCAGGGTGCATTTTCAATGGATATTGCACCTACGAAACGACGATTGTGCGGATATGTCTCGCTTTTGTTCAAGCTTCTTTAAGCATGGCTGAGAATGGTCTAAGAATTATTGCCAGATATAAAAGATTCTTCTTCTTTCTGAGCGCGGGCATGGTGCAAGAAAAGGGTGAATCTGAAACAAAATCCTATCAACATCTTGGTTGCCACCAATGGAAAACATCATTGTCTAACAAATATATAGACATCATTTTATCCAAGATTTTTCTTCCGGTTCAGGATCTCATTCAAAGCGCATGGCATGGTTCTGGCTGTGGTGCTTGCGACGCCGTCGTCATAGAAGAATTCTTTGCCAACGCACCCATAGTAATTACCTGCAATCATAGACGTTTATATAATAATTATAATCAATGAGATTCCCAAATGAGAAATATTACAACAAAATATAGCAAGATTGTTTCTAAGATTCCGATGATCATGCAACTAGCCGTGGTTTCATCGATTATTTTAGTAATTACGGTTTCTTTCAATTTGCAGTGGCTCAAGAACATGGAAAAGGATTATCACAACCAGGAATTGGGTTATCGCCTGGAAGGTCGTTCATTAGGAATCCTTGAAAAATCTGCTGACGTTTTGGCGAGCCAAATCAAAAAACATGAAACGCACATATTGCATTTGCAGTTGCTTTTTACAGGTTTTCTTCTTTCGTATTCGTTGCTGATTGGTGGAGCTGTCTACTGGCTTGCCGTCAGGCCGGTCAAAAGGGTTTATCGCCGACTTCGTGAGATACACCAAACCAAGGGGCAGTTGCCTGCGAAGGAAATGTTTGGTTGTCTGGAAATTTTCCATCTCAGCCTTGCGGTCAACCATGTCGGAGAACTGATTCAGCTTCTTAACGACAGTCAGGGTCGTTTTCGGAATCTTTTTGAACACATGATGGTTGCGGCCATTGTACTCAAGCCCCAGGGAAATGATTTTAAAATTATCGATATCAACCACGCCGGTGAATCCCTGAATCATTTGGAGAAATCCCAATGTCTGGGTCGATTGCTCAAAGATTTTTTTCCGAATATCGAAAGCACACCCGTTTGGCCTGCTCTCAAAGCGACACTATCGGAGGTTTGGTCGCAATCGGTGGGGCCTTATTCCTGTGCCGATGGTCGCACGAAAGGGTGGTGTGAATCGCAAATCTATCGGTTGAGTAGTGGTGAACTGGTCTGGATGGAGAACGACATTTCTGATCGTTTGCAAACGGAAACCTTGCGGCGGGAAAAAGATGCCGCCGTCCAGGCAAATGCCATGAAGAGCAATTTTTTGGCAACGATGAGCCATGAGATTCGTACTCCGATCAACGGTATGCTGGGGATGATCGAGTTGCTACGGACAAGCGGATTCAAGGGCAATCAAAAACGCTGGATTGAAGGGTTACGGGATTCGGGAGAAATTCTTCTGACGACGATCAACGACATTCTTGATTTTTCCAAAATTGAGGCGGGGGGAATGAAAATAGAGAACGCCCCCTTTTCTTTGGATCCATTGATTAAAAATCTCATCAATACGACCGTTACACGGGCCTATGAAAAAAATTTGGAGTTTGTCATTTACAAGGATAGGACAGTCCCCGACCAGATCGTCGGAGATTCATTTCGGTTGCAACAGGTTTTGTCCAACCTGATTAGCAATGCCATCAAGTTTACCCCAGCCGGAGAAATATCTCTCACAATGACCGCATCCGAATCCAGTGACATCATTCCCACGATCTATTTCAGTGTTCGTGATTCGGGTATCGGTATAGCCAATGACCATATTGCGCGTATCTTTACCGCTTTTGATCAGGGGGACGCCGCCACATCAAGAATGTTTGGTGGGACCGGACTTGGATTGACCATTTGTAAAAAACTGGTTGAGGCCATGGATGGAACCATTGAAGTCGAAAGCCTGTTGGGAACAGGATCCACTTTTCGGGTTTCTCTGCCATGGAAACGTTTGGCAGGCAAGCATCCAGAAACACCCAGCATGAAACAAACGATCCATGCCTTGTGTGCCCTGAACAATGCTACGGCACGAGATACGCTCGTTCGCACGCTTAACGACATGAATTTTATTGCCTATAGCTATAGCGATGAAATATCTTTGCTGGATGCCATGGATGAATGGAAGGCCAATGTTAATATTGTTTTCTTGGATTGTAATCTGTATGGTTCTGATATGATATCACTGACTCAGAAACTACGTAGCCAACCGGGATTGGCACATCTTCCAGTTGTCTATTTGATTAACACTTATGACCAAAACAGGGGAACTTCCCAACTTTTGGAGAATGTTCCTTATTCTGCAATGATTATCAAACCTGTCTATGGCTCCTTGATATGGGATGTTGTCATGGATCTTTTAGAGGGGAAAAGATCCTATGCTGGTAAGAAATGGGGATTGAAAAGGAACTGGAAGGAAATTGCAAAAAAACTTCGTGCGCGGGAATTGTTGGGTGGTGGCCAAATTCTTTTGGTAGAAGATAATGAGATCAACCGTATGGTTGCTTTGGAGGCCCTTTCGCTTGCAGGTCTGAAGACACATATTGCCATCAACGGTGTTGAAGCACTCAATATTTTGGAACAGCAACAGATGGATGGTGTGTTGATGGATGTTCAAATGCCTGTACTCGATGGTTTGCAAACGACGCAAATTATCCGCAACCGTCTGGAGTTAACCCATTTACCCATTATTGCCATGACTGCGGGCGTTCAAGGGGAGGAGAAAGAAAAATGTCTCCATGCTGGTATGAACGATTATATAGGAAAGCCGCTGGATTATGAGACGCTTCTTAAAAAGCTGATCGCGTGGGTTCACCCTGTCAGGGATGAGCAATCATCGGCCTGTGAACCCAAACAGACCTCATGTTTGGAAGAGCCTGTATTGAAAGAAAAATATTTTCCTTCTGAATTGCCCGGCATTGATATCGACGTGGGCCTGGCTCTATTGGGAAATAACATCAAACTGTATCGCAAGCTGTTAAAGAGCTTTCATGATGCACATGCATTGTCAGGTCTACATCTTGTGGCGGCACTCAATTCTGGTGATCGTCATCAGGCGATCCGGTTAGCGCATACCCTGAAAGGCATTGCAGGAACCCTGGGTGCCAACGATTTGAGGTCTCATGCCATCAAGCTTGAAGAATTGTTTATGAAGAACAACAATCCCGATGTGGGTGAGCATGAATTGCTCTCTCGTTTATTGTGTTCTCTCGAACAGGTCATGGGTGGAATTCGCGCCATAAAGAATCCGCAGGCTATCATAAAATCTTCTCATGATCATCCCAACGCGGACAAAATTATTGGAAGGCTTCAGGAGTTGTTACACCGGGGCGATACGAGAAGTATTCGAATTTTTCATAAACACAAAGAAAATATTTCCAAAATATTATCTCAAGATGTCGTTGAAACGATGACGGACCAGTTAAATCGCTATGATATGAAACGGGCAGCAGAGATTTTGGCAAGTTCAATGCATAGGATTGAAAATAATAAACCCGATTATGATTCATAAGGGGAAGAGATATGCTTTTTGAATCGTCAGCCGACACCAACACGGTTATGGTGGTAGACGACGACCCGATTATTGTCACCGCCATTGATGAGATTCTTTCTCCATTTTTTAATGTACGTGTGGCACTCAATGGTGAATCGGCTCTTGGCATGGTGAAATGTGATGAACCTCCAGACTTAATTCTTTTGGACATGGTTTTACCCGACATTGACGGTTATGAAGTATTATCCACTTTAAAGCGAGATGATTCGACCCGAGGCATTCCGGTTCTTTTTCTCACGGGGAATGCGGGACAAATTTTGGAAATGCGGGCTTTTAACATGGGGGCTGTGGATTTCATTGCCAAGCCATTTAACAGCCAGGTTGTTTTAGCGCGTGTTCGTGCCCACATGGCGATGGCACAGCACAGCAAGGTATTGGAGAACACAGTCCGATTACGTACAAAAGAGTTGGAAGATTTGCAGCAAGGGATTATTCATCGTTTGAGTCGGGCGGCAGAGTTCAAGGATAATGAAACAGGTTTGCACGTCATCCGCATGAGTCACTATTGTAGACTGTTAGCCCAGGAAACAGGCATAGTTGGAGATCGTCTGGAGTGTTTGTTTTATGCGGCACCGATGCATGATGTCGGCAAGATTGGCATACCGGATCAAATTTTAATGAAGGGGGGACCGTTGACGGATGAAGAATGGGTTTTAATGAAGAAGCATCCAGAGATTGGAGCCAAGATATTGGGGGATCACCATTCCAACCTATTACGAACGGCGCAGACCATCGCTTTGACGCACCATGAAAAGTGGGATGGAAGCGGTTATCCCAAAAGGTTAAAAGGTGAAGAGATCCCTTTGGAAGGGCGGATTGTTGCTGTTGCCGATGTTTTTGATGCACTGACCAGTATACGTCCTTACAAGCCTGCTTGGCCGATCGGTGATGCTGTGGAATTGATCAAGAAAGAGAGTGGTCGTCATTTTGATCCAGAATTGGTAGAGAAATTTCTCAAAATTTTACCAAAGATCATTACGATACAACAGCAATTAAAATAATGTGTCAAAGAGGCCGCTATGCGGGGAGGGGTCGTGCAAGAACAACTTCCCCCAGGGATCAAAGCAACTTTACCAGTGCCGCTACAATCGCTATCGATGCAGTTTGTATTCCGCCAAGGCGAATCATGAGCCGTAATTCCATCTCCTTCACGTCGCGCTGGACAAGCTCAATATCGCGCTGGAGGTTGGTTTCCAGTTCTTTTAAATCCCGCTTTGTCGCCAAACGTTCCTCAATCAGTTCGTTTATGGGTTTCAGCCAAAATTCTGGCCTGCTCCTCCGACATACCAGCATCCTTGAGTTTCTTCACAAAGACATACGTGTCAAACGCAATCGCGATACTCATGGGGAAACTTCCTTCGCAGGGTGACAACTGGGATAAGCGTACCACGAGACCCAACCAGACAACAGACAAAACTCCCCCTTGATGATTTCGCCAACTAAAGATGTAGCCTTTCATCCGTCACGGGTTCCTGCCTGGGGTCAGGTCTTGCTCAACATTTTATTTTCTTTGGGAATAACATCTCATTTTTCTTGCGTAAGAACATTAGAATAAGACCTAACCCGCCAGCTAAAAAACATCCCAGATGCAACGCTTCAACAGTGAGTTGTCCCTTTAAAGGATTGTTGTGGAAGAAAGGCCAAAATGGTTGCATGGTCCAGTGCATAACGGAATCCAGGATAAGGTGGCTCCAAGATCCAAGCAAGGCACCAGCAAAAACGGAGAAAAAAGTCATGCTGGGCGAAACTCCAAGCCATCGGTGTTGGGATGGAGAAAGCCATTGATTCCATTTTAAAACCCACCATCGACACAAATATATTCCTGGCCAGGAGGCAAGTAGTCCAACAACAGTAATTCCTGGAAAAGTATGGAAGAAGCGGTGGTCAGGTATGCCTGTAGTTAGAAACAATAATATCGGCTCTAAATCAACCAGCCCGTTGGCCAAAGCAAAAGAGGTCCAAGAAAACTGTAGACCGCCAAATGCTTTTAATAAGACGCCTGGCCCCAGATGAAATGGTGTAATTGGCATGCGGATCTCCGATCTACGACATTGACACTGCCTACCTGTAGTACTTGGGGTCAGATCCTGCATTACGACATTGATGTCAGAGTGCCTGGGAAATCCGAGGACAGTATCTCCATTGCCGGCACCGTGGGTCATTTCCTTCCCTTGTCATCAAGCCTCAACAAATGGGATGCCGAACAGGGAACATTTATGATGATTATCTTGAAATCTGTCAATCAAGAAATAAATGCCATTCAAATATTGCCAGTTCGACGTTGAGTTTCCTCGACCCCGGAACAGTGCGAAGGGGGATCGAAATGCCCCTGAGGTCGGGGTGCGTGCAGCCTAATTGATCTTGCTGGGAGAGGTCGGGGGACAAAAGCCGTGATGTCGGATTGTCTGAAGTCCTCGGCGACAACGCGAGAAAGAGGATTCCGGGCCGGTTTTGGCCCTGGCGGAAGGTGAGCCGACATCGCCGGGAGAGAACCCGTTTTTGGACGTCGCCGCAACCATTGGCATTGGAATTATTGGAGAATTTAAGACGAAAAAGGCCGCCTTGGTGGGCGGCCTTGGATCGGAGTGCTTTCTTATATTTCTAAATGGTGGAGCCAGGCGGGATCGAACCGCCGGCCTCTTGAATGCCATTCAAGCGCTCTCCCAGCTGAGCTATGGCCCCGAATCCCCGCGAATATGCTTTCTTTGTTCCAACTTGTCAAGTAGTCAATACGTTTTTTTGTTTCTTTGTCCCTTTTGATTGGCTGAACCAGACCGGTGTTCCTTCCAAGTTGACCCCTCCAAGCAAGATATGGTCCTGTTTTAGTCATCCTAGAATGGATCGTGTGGAAATGGTATCGAGCATAGTCAACGATCCAAAAAAATCAGAAAGCTTCACGAATCGTCAATAGACTGACAAAGTATCGATCCCATCACCACCTTGCCTAATGCGCAAGATTAGATTATACTGGTTTTTGTAAAATAGATTTTTGTTAAAATATTCTTTTTCTATATTTACCTTTAAAGAATTCATTACAATTTAATATTTTGCATGGGAGGCTTAAACGTGGAGAATGACACCTGCCGGTCTGGACTGACATGCTTGCGTAATGACCAAGCGCAGGCGGCCATAGTCTTCATCCACGGTTTCACAGGAGATAAATCTCTGACCTGGAATCATTTCTATCCCCACGTTGCCAGCGAGTTGCCTGATTGGGACCTGTGGACCTTCGGTTATTCTTCCAAACGTGGGCTGGATATCCCATGGATGTGGGCAGCAGATGCCTCCATTGAGAAACTGGCAGACCTCCTTCAATCCCAAGCCCGTTGCGAACCTCTGGCCGGATATGGTGCGCTGGTCCTCGTGAGCCATAGTATGGGTGGCCTCGTGGCGCAAAAAGCAATTGTCAATGATCCCTCCCTCGCGTTGCGCGTCAGCCATCTGTTTCTTTTCGGTACACCCAGCAATGGCTTGGTCAAGGCCAGAATCGCCAAACTTTGGAAACGGCAACTCCGCGATATGGCTGCTAGCGGCCCCTTCATCACACGGCTACGCCATGATTGGGATGCCCTACCCCATCATCACAAACCGTACCACCTGACGGTCATTGCCGGGGAACGGGATGAGTTCGTGCCAGTCGAAACCGCACATGGACCGTTCCCCCGCAACGTCTGTGTCAATGTCCCTGGTAACCACGTCAGCATGTTGCATTGCAAATCAAGCCAAGACCCGGCCATCCGCCATGTGGTCGAGGGAATCAACTTCAGAAGCGGGCCGACCAGACGGGGGCGTTCGGATCAGCGGGCCATCACAATCAATACCTACAGGCAACGGGTCCATCGATATCTTCCCGGTCTGGAAGGGCTTGACGACAGGGCGTTTGTGGATCTGATACTGGCACTGGAAGAACTGGGTCAGCGAAAAGAAGCCGTTCAACTTCTCGAACAACGACGCAGCCGGGGGACAGATGTTGACGGCGTTCTTGCCGGGCGTCTCAAACGGAAGTGGCTAACCGATCGACAGCACAACGATGCTGATCGTGCCATTGACATTTATCAGGTCGCTTACAACCGATCGTTGCGCGAAGGCAACCATGAACAGGCGGCATATCATGGGATCAATCTGGCCTTCCTGTTCCTGGTCTACCGTGAAGATAAGGTCAGAGCCTATGGATTTGCCAGAAAGGTCATTGGCCATTGCGGGACAAACCCTGTCGATCACTGGGGACGGGCAACCTTGGGTGAGGCGCACTTGTTAATGGGAGAGGTTGCGTTGGCGTTGGAATGGTATGAGAAGGCCATCAGTCTGGGTCCGCCATCCAGAGATGTCGGTTCCATGGGCACTCAGGCCATGGAATATATCAAACGAATGCCGGATAGGGTGGAACAACAACGGCTTGAGCTGCGGTTCAAAAACCTGTTTGCAGGAGGATGCCCATGAGCAACAAACCACTCTGTTTCGTGTTGATGCCCTTTGGAAAAAAAGAGGGGATGGACGGACGCTCTATCGATTTTGATGCGGTCTATCAACAATTGATCCAGCCGGCTGTTAAAGAGGCTGGTTTTGAGCCATTGCGAGCCGATGAAGAGATCAATGGCGGATTGATCCACAAAGCGATGTTCGAGCGGTTGATCTTCTGTGACTACGCCGTCGCCGATCTCACCACGGCCAATGCCAACGTCTTCTATGAATTAGGCGTTCGACATGCCATTCGCCCATTCAGCACTATCTTGATGCATGCGGACGGATTCCGGCTGCCGTTTGATGTCGCTCCTTTGCGTTCTTTACCCTATGGATTATCCAGGAATGGGCACCCAAACAATCCTGACAAAGATCTTTCCGGGTTAAAAGAACGCCTAGCCGCATGTCGAGAGAGCGTCACGGATAGCCCCGTCTATCAGATGATCCGTGATGTCTCGCCCCCAGACATCAAACGCTTGAAGACGGATGATTTCCGTCAGAACATGGCATACAACGCCAGATTAAAGAAAGATTTGGCCACTGCTCGCGCCCAAGGCGTTGCGGCATTACAAAGCCTGGAAGAAAAACTTGGCCCCATTGAGGATGTGGAGGCCGGAGTGGTTGTGGATCTGTTCCTCTCCTATCGGGCGACCGGATCCTGGAAGAATATGATCGCGCTGGTTGAACGGATGTCCAAGCCGCTGGCGGGGATGGTGATGGTCCAAGAACAGTTGGGTTTTGCCCTCAACAGAGCGGGACATTGGGAAGAAGCTGCTAGAGTGCTGGAAGCCGTGATCGCGTCCAACGGCCCCAGCAGTGAGACCTTCGGTTTGCTGGGGCGGGTCTATAAGGATCGCTGGGAAGCAGCGTTGAAAGCTGGACAGGAGGCATTGGCTCAGGGATGGCTTGACAAAGCGGTGAACGCCTATTTGCAAGGATTCGAGAGTGATTGGCGGGATGCATACCCAGGTGTAAATGTCTTGACACTCATGGAAATAAGCGACCCTCCCGACCCTCGCCGCCTTGAACTTCAACCGATCGTGGCGTATGCCGTTCGTCGTCGCCTATTGGAGCGGAAAGCCGACTATTGGGATTATGCCACCTTGTTGGAAATCGCGGTACTTCAGAAAGATGAGCAGAAGGCTCGGGAAGCCTTGCCATCGGTTCTGGTGAATATCCGAGAAGCATGGGAACCCGAAACAACCGTCCGCAACTTGCGTCTCATCCGAGAAGCCCGACAACGGCGCGGAGAAACCATTGACTGGTGTACAGAGATTGAGGAGAAAATCAAAGTCAACATTTGATAGGACAGGTTTTCTGAACGAAAGGCTCTGTCATCAACGACGTTGCTATTTTTGCACTGGGGAAGTGAGATCTTCCATGTACTTTTCGAAGAAAAATTCCATTTTTTTTACAAAAATAATGAGGTTCGCACTATTATTTCACGCGGGAAAAACTGAAATGAGACACATGCGCTGGCTGTTGGTTGTTTTTACGATGTGGACCATGGGTATGCCCATCCTGGGGATCGCAGAGGAACCTACAGAACCACCAACCAAACTGACGTTGGAGACGTTGACCCAGAAGGTGGGCACCTTGGAACAAACCTGGGATCGGGAAAAGAATTTTTTAGAGCGTGAAAAATCGCTCCAACAGGGACAGTTGCGGCTAGACTTCTCTGAACAGTTCAATATCCTCAAACGAGAGAACCAGAGAATAGTAGATGATCTCTCCTGGGAATGGCGACTGTTAGTTTTTATTAATTCTATTGTTGCGATATTTGTCGTTACCGTCCTTGCGCTTATATACACCAGTCTCCGTGCCATCATGACCAAACGCATGGATAGCATCGCAATAACCCTGGAGGATATTGCGAAAAAACATAATATTGAAAGAGATTGGATAGAAAATGGCCGTATCACATTGTTGAGCCTGAGCCAACCCAAAGCGGATGAATTGCAGACGTTGGTTCGGGATTATTGGGGCTTCAAAGGGGCTGTTTCCAAGGTTTTGGCCGATTTTGAACCCATGAATAATCAGAAGATTGTTCTTTTCAACAAGGACATCTGCGAGAATCGGCAGGATTTGATTTGGGAATATATCCAGAAGTGCCCTGACGATACCGTTTTTGTGGCCTATACAACAGGAACAGAAAAATTGAAAGGAGACACCCAGGCATGGAAGAAACTGATCACCGCCAATATGCCCGCCACCCTGTTCGGACAACTAATGACGGCGTTCCGGTATCAGGATGCATTAAAACGGGCGCGATCCTGATTCACGCCTCAAGCCCGGCTTGGTAGACGCCCCTGGCCTGTTTCAACGCCTTGCCGGTCTGGGTCCAAAGTTCTTCATGATCCCAGCGGCGTTTGATCTCCAGGAGAGCGGTTCTTTTCTGCTCTGGATCTTCCATCTCCTGCCAACGCTGGGCCAGTGCCTTGCCGCGCAAAACCTCGGCAGGGCTGGTTTTAAGTTTCTCCGCCAATTCTTGAATGGTCTGGTCCACCCAAGAAGAGCGACTTTGTGTATCCACATAGGCGGGCAACACCATTCCATGTTGCTTGACGGTGACAAAATCGTTGCGATTTTGCATCCCCATGACCATATGCTTCAGCTCCCGCCCTTCGGCCTGTTTAGGATCGGCCATGGCGAGCAGGTTTTTCAGTTGCGGACTTTCCCCCCACCGTTGCCCCTGGTGAACCTTGCCATAGGCCGTCTCCATACACTGGACAAACTGACCCCGATAGAACCCTTTGTTTTCCGGCTTGACATCGGGACGGTTGGGGCGCAGGTTTTTCTCAAAATCGCCGACAATTTTCAACGAAACCTGGCCGAACCCGAAGGGGCGTCCCATCCCCAGGGCATGGCGCAGATGCACCCGGTCTCCCCATTCCAAGGCCCAGATCAACGCCCCCAACTCTTCCGGGCGCAGATTGTGAAAGCGCAGATGGCCCCGAAACCGGGTCCCCTCCGGCAAAGTCTCCAGGGTGGTCTGCACCTTGAGGTTCTTTTTTTGATCCCCCAGCAAGGGTTGGACCTTCACCATCTCCCCGGGGCGGGCCGGATAACGTTTCCATCCGCGAATGCGGGCGTTTTTGTCCATAAAGGTGCTGTATTGGCTGTCTTTACCCGCCAGTTTCCCGTTGGCGGCGTTCTGCTCCAGATAGTTGGGAAAATAGGTGGGCTTGGGGCCGTTCAAGATGGTGTTTTCGGTCCATTTTGGGCATTTGTTGGATCCCATCACCCTGGTAAAATGCCCAAACCCTGCTCGTCCCTTCCAACTGTCGTGGGCTGCGTTCTCCTCCCCGATCCGGCCAAAAAGAAGTTCCACCAGATCCACCTTTTTCGCGGAGCGATGATCCATGCCATGGTGATCAATGGTTTCTCCGACACTGTAATCATAGGCGCGTTTAAACATGTAGGCCAGCCCCATGGCCATCACCCGGCCTGCGGGATCCAGACGAAAAAAAAGGGGCACCGGATCACCAGCAAAAAAACGTTTTTTCCAATGGTCCATCCATGGGTACTGCCCCGCCAGGGAGTTTTCCTCTTTTTTGGGATCATCAAACCGTTTCAAGGGGCGGCCATCATCGCCGTGAATCTCACGAAACGCCTGCCACACGGAGGGGGAAATCCGCTCCTCGCCCTGGATGAGGCAATCTGGATTGGGGTTAAAAAAAACAAAATCCTTGTACTTGCCCCGTTTGTTTTTGGAACCACGATTACTCACTTGGCCGGTGAAGACCAACGCCCCCAGGAGATTGCCTTTGCCCAGGTTGGCCGCCCCGGATTGGGGATTATTTGCATTCAGGGAGGTCATCTCACCCAGATCGAAACGAATGGCGGGCAACCCCTCCAGGGTCAGTTTTTCTTTGCCCGCCTTGGCAATCCGTTCTTGCCACACAGCATATTTTTTCCCGACCCCCATGCCCCTTGTGAAAAGGGTGTCACGCTCGCCCATCTTCAACCAATGTTCCAGATCAATGTGGGAGATTTTGGCATAACGGCAAGGGACGATGACCGGGTCACCCTCCGCGCGCCGACACAAAAAGCCGGCCTGGAGGGGATGGGGATTGTTGGGATCGGAACCAAAGAGGGATTTTCGGTAAACCTCCTTCACATGTTTGCCACTGATATCCCGAAGACCGTAGCGTTTGTCATCCACCAGACGCATCTTGCCGAAGGCAGCGATTTCCAGAACATTGCGAATCATCCCCTTGATGCTGCTTCCGGGAATGGCAGGGTCACCGTTGGGCAGACGAAAGAAATGAACCCGCACCTCCTTTTCAGACTCTCGTTCACCCCCCACCAAAAGGGGCGAATGTGCGGTCAACTCCAGTTCCAACACACCACGGATCCCCTCACCCAGGGGATAATCCCTGGAAACCTGACCGGAATGTGGCGGCTCAAAAACCCATTCCGATAGGGGGACAAAATTGTAGGGGGCATGAACAACCTCGGGTGGTGGATGTTTTTTGCTCATAACGTCGCTCCCTCACGATCAACCTTCCGGGGCACCAGTCCGCAAAAACGAGCCACCCGGCGCACCATTCCGGCTTCCCCATCCTGCTGCCAGAACACCTCATAGCGCAGTTTATCCACATCGTGCGCAACGCTTAAAAATTCCATGGTTTCGCACCAGTATTCCCCGCCGTCAGGAAGCCTCTCCAGGTGATGCACCCCCCAACCACCCAGGGAATGCGGGCGGATATGGAGGCTGGTGGGGATATCTGCCCGGCACAACTCCGCCGAGAGAATCACCCCCTGGGGTGGTCGTTGTCCGGCGTCAAGAAAATGGGTCACATCGGATTGAAAACAGATCCATCCCTGGTCGGGGGCAAACGCCTCCACGGCCTCCCAGACATAATGGGGATCTTCCATGTGTTCCTGACGGTGACTCAAACCGCAGGGGGTGAGTTTTGGCAGGTCTCGGCCAAGTTTTTTCTCCTTGAGCAACCCCGACAATACCCTGTAGGCTTCCAACACCCTCTCGTCGTTCATGATCGGCCCCCGTTGATCCATTGGCCGCCATCCGACCAAGTTACATCATCGCTGGTAAAGATGCCGTGGCCCTTACTCTCCCCCGCCCCCAGAGATAACTGCCCCGTGGCCAGATCGTCCAGAACGTCCGCCAATGCTTTTTTCAGATTTGGATCCTGAAGCGGCTCTCTATGGGGGTCGATGATGGTGAGGGTAAATGGCCAGGAAAGGTCAAAAAGCATTTCTTCGGTAAACAGCGCCCCATCGCGAACACCACCGGAAAAACGGTCGATGCTGTTGTGGGTCAACCGTCCCACCCAGTGACGGGGTTTTCTTGCGGGAAGATCCAGAGTAAGGTCATCCATGAGCAACCGACCGACGCGGCCTTGGGAGCCGTCGCCATCCGTGTCGTTGGCCCAACCGAACAGGGATTGGACCGCCTTTAGGCTTCGCGGATCAAAGGTATCCGGGGTTTCCATCTCCTCCAGAAACCGCCCTTCATACCGCAACAGATGAAAAACAAAACGATGCGCCAGGGCACCCTTGATGGCACTGGCGGGAATCAGGATGGCAAGGTCCACCACACGGGCCTGACCGTCATCGGACCATGTGATTTTGGGAATACCGAGGGGCAATTGATCGGGGGGTTTCCGGCCTATCTCTGGGTTAAAAGAGACCCTTCCCTGGCCAAAACGCCAAAAATCCTCCCCCTTCAGGGTCATGGTCACACATAAGGGGACGGCCTCTGGGGCTGTGAAGCACTGGGAAAGGGCATCCTTGGAGCGCAGGTTCAATCCTTCCGATGAACCCAGAGAACGATGAAGACCGGTGAACCGGTTGAACTGCTCGGTATCTTTCAGATTGAAACGATTTTCATGAATGCTGACCACCTTGAAAGCCCCCAACCCCCGTCGTACCGCACCGCCCAGGCGAAACAAGGGAGAATAAAGCAGGGAGAGTACCCGCTCCCAGCAGGGGTCGTTTTCATTCTCGCTCCACAACAGCAACTCCAGGGTAAAACGACATCCTGGCGGGAGGGTTCCCCGATCAAATTTGCCCGAGCCTTCGGCGGCACCACGATGGTTGATGCGCACATGATCGCGCAATACCGGCTGAGGCTCGGCCAGCAACCGTAACAGGGGATCCGCTTCCAGTTTATCCGCCTCCGCACCCAGCAACAGCCCTTCGATGGGTTGGTTATGGCTGTCGTGAACGGCACCCCAGGAAAAATGAATGCGGGAGAGCAATTCGTCGCCCTTGGTTTCGGTGCCAAAAAGCGTTTCTGTTTCGCCATCGGGAAAGGTTCTCTGGTAGAGATGGCGCAACACACCGGCGATGGCGGTTCCGGGGATGGTGGGCAATCCATTGGCATCCCGTACTAAAAGCACGTCATATCCCCCTTCGCTGAGGCCACTGGCGATGGAAAGGCCGGTGCGACTCTCCAGGCAGACCCGCGCAACGTGCAGATAAAAATAGTGGGCGGGCATCATCGGTTTTGCTCCTTGGCCACATCCACGGCCCTGCGTGCCAACTCCACAACGAAGCCGCGAACGAAACCGCGCTTGTCCTGCACCTGCCCATCCGCGCAGATATTCTTGAAGGCATCCCGAAAGGTGGTGACCTTTCCAGCCAAAGAGGTTTCATCCATCCATCCCTGGCCACCGGCACGTTCCGAACAAAGCCCATCTTTGCCTATGCCACCCCCACCAAAAAGCCCCTCCAGGAGGGTCGTGTCGTCCTTGGCCATGCGGGCACGGGTCATCACCCCGTTCCACTGGCTGGCCCCCGGCCCCACAGGGGTTGTGTCGGGAATGCCATTAAGCTTGCGGGCGTTTTGGTAGAGGCTCACAAGCCGTGGGCGCATGGTTTCGGCCAAGTGGGCACCTTCATCCCTTTGCTCGGTACCACTCACCCGTTTTTGCAACCAATGGATCAGGGGGTGATCTTCCGTGGTTTCCACAACCCGGACAGAGGGAAAGGGGGAGGAAGTCGGGTTGAAAACAACGGGCTGCTGCAACAGCAGGGGGGGATTGGCGATGACGCGACCCAATCCCGCCTCCCGGTGAACCCCCAACCCCCGATCCAGAAGTTCCCTATGTCTGGCCTCCAAAGGATGATCCAATTCAAAGTGGAGGATCCCACCCGCCTTGATGCAGGAGCGTTCTGGATCTTCATGACGCCGGGTACCGTTGAAGGGGGCATAGACATGGTGACGTATAAAACTTTTTTCTGGAACCATGTGTCCCTCGGGCAATCCCAACCATTGGGGACGCGGTGCCAGAGTCGGCATACCGAAGGGGTCCATCGCCATAAGATCGGCCACTAGCCACAGGGTCAATTCCCGACATCCTACCACCTTGCCGGAAGGAAACAGCGGGGGTTGCAGATCAGACGTTCTGGTTACATGGATGCCGCCAAACTCGGCGTTGCGGGAGTTTCCCAAACGCAATCGACCTTCCAGGCCCGCTGCCACCCGTTCAAACAACGCCGCTTCAATGGTGTCGTCGGCCTCCAGGCTGGTCCAAAACCGCTGCCCTGCCGTCAATCCGTGATAGCCAAAAAGGCGGCCTTCAAACGCCCGACCGCTCTCGGAATTGATGGCGGTTTTCATGGTGACCGAATGTTGCGGGTGCAACCAATCTCCCTCCATGGTCAAAAAACCCCGCCGCAACGGTTGCCATGGCTCACTCTCGTCTACCTCGGCCCAGGCGTTGTGCAGTTGAGAACCAACCAGACGGCCTTGTTGGTCCCTGATCTTTGTGGAATGTTTTTTTCCATGCAGGCACAAAGGGATGGGCAAAGCGGGTTGCCCACCAGGTGTCAACGGCAGACCATCACCAAAGCGCACCCGCCCAGAGTGAAAAACCTCAAAGGCTTTCTCCTGCAACCCGGAGTAGAGTTTTTTGGCGACGGCCCCCAGAAACATGTTGCCGGGGATGTAATCCAAGCCTGGTGGGAGTCCCACGGAGGCGTTGCTGCTCTGGCAGATGAGGTTATCCAACAGTTCCATGTAGAAAAAGGCTCTACGCATAGTCAGCGATCCTCCAGGGTCAACACCGCTCGGCCCAGACCTCGATTGCGGTGGCCACCCACGGCACGGATCAGGGGCAGGATTGTGGTGATCGCCTGCCGCCACCCGCAGGGTGGTCCCCGATAGAGAAGCGGTGCCGTCAGTGTGAGGGGGATAACCGCCTGCAAACCCCGCAATGAACCATCCCGGGCCGTGCCGCTGTCAGGGTCCACGGCGGTGCTGAAGAGTGGTTGAAACAATACCTGCCGGTACCCCTCTTTTTCCGGTCCCGTCAGCAACCATCGCCTCACGGCTTCTGGAAGATGCGCACTCTCCACGATAAGCACCCCTTCCTGGGAATTGAACCGAGTTCTCTCCTGGAGAATCTGATCGGGATGCCAGCCACCAAAGAGCCGGTAGGCCATTCCCTTTTCCACATGTCCCCACCTCTCCACCGCCTCCATGGTGTGGCGCAGGAGTCCACGTAGATTTCTCCCGGGCAGGAATGGTAGACCTCCGGTATCGGTCTGGGA
This sequence comes from Magnetococcales bacterium DCbin2, assembly GCA_002753615.1. Lineage (GTDB taxonomy): Bacteria > Pseudomonadota > Magnetococcia > Magnetococcales > UBA8363 > UBA8363. Next base: position 9,558 of record PEAO01000037.1, on the reverse strand, counting down.
GATAGCATCCAGATAATTGGCACTTCCCTGACCGCTGCCCGCGTGCCAGAAAGATTGCAGAGCGATCTTGATCACAGCGGTCTCTTCAATCCTATTCACTCTCTGCCCCCATGGCCAGAAGTGCCATCACATCCCCCAGGGGGGTCGCCGAAACACCATCCACATCTTCCAGTTCGGGAAATGTCTTTGGCTCTGGGCAACCAAGTTTTGTCAAATATGCGTCAAATTTGTTCAGCACTTCCCCTTTGAGGGCCTTCTTGTTGCGTTTTGGATCCAGATTTTCCCGCCAGCGGCCATAGCGTTTTACTGCCTCCGCCCGGTTTCGGCGCAAAAGGGTCAGCAATTGTCGCGCATGGCCGGAACGCACCTCCTTGATGTTCATGAAGCTCGCAAGTCTCGCTAAATCCGCAAGTTTGGGAAGTCCCTGGAGCGTCTCGCCAACACCATAGGGTTGCAGAGTCAGCCGCATGGGTGGATCGCCCGCCACGGTCATCTCCGACTTTAGAATATTTTCATAGTCATGGAAAACGCTGGAACCGATGCGATGAAAGGCAACGGCGGAGGGAACATTGCCGTTTTCATGGAAGTTTGAACACTTTCGGACACGCTTTTTGGCATAGTCACAAAGGGATCCCGCCAATTCAAACGCCATACCAAAGGGCTGCCGTGCCTTAAAAAATGCAATACCGGCACAGGCGGTCAACTGTTGAGGAAATGGGGTTGCAGGGTATTTTTTTGCGAGTTCCCGCAACTGTGCGCCGCTTTGTCTTTCAAAGGCCTGCAAAAAAACCTGGGTAAAATCCAGGGCAAGATCGGCGCGCACGATCATGGAAAAATCATCACCCCCCAGAAGAATGGGCCGCCCCGGCAGTACATCATCAACCGCTTCTGGAATCAAAATGGCGACCGCTTCCTTGGCTGCAACCTCCACGGCCCGGGAGACCGCTTCGGAAAAATCTTTCATCAACCCAGGGTACGCACCCGGAGCTTTAGGACCGTTCCTTGCGAGTTCCGCAAGAATCCCTCCCATTCCGTTGCCATCGGCATGGATGGCCGCGACATAGTGGTTTTCCCCCTTGTAGGGTAGGATCAGGTTGGCTTGTTCCTTTTGGCCTACTCTATCCACCTCGTGAGCCTCATCTGCGTACAACAAAACGGGCCATTTCCATGGATCGCAGCCATTCTCCCTCTGCGGAGTGACCCGATTGTATAGGCGTTCTCCCCGACTGAAATCAAAATGCCGTTTGGCCTTCGTCGCAGGATCTAGAAATTCATGGCCGGTATCGTATTTTTTCAAGGTCGTTGCCGGCCATCCCGTCCGTGGATTGCGTTCCGTCAGTGGCCCGGCTTGGGGAATATGTGGCTGAAAACTGTTCGGATCGCGTTCGGCCCGCTTGATGGCGTTGGCAATGGCCAAGTATTCATCCTCCCCCTCGCCAAGCCCCTGTTGAAAGGCCAGCCCGGGAAGAACCTGGCGAACCATCAGGCTCCAAAGATTACGAAGCCTCTCTAGCTGGATGCGATCTGACGAAACCACAGTGAACGCTCCACCCCCACGGCGAGAGAACTGTGGTTGGTCGTAGTCCAAGGACTCTAACACCGCATCCAAAAGACCGGTTGCCAAGGATTCCACCATTTCCGACGCCCCCACGGCATCCCGTACTTTTCCCCCGGCCACCAAAAAGGAGTGGATTCCACTGGCAGCAAAAGCATAGGCGTATTTTTTGAAACTCATAGCAATATCATAACTTTATGCAATCGGTTATTATTATATATATAATTATACCACACAGCCCAAAACTCTGCCGAAAAACTGGTGTATTTTCGACATTTCCAAGAATAAACTATGGCTTAAAGTTGTCAACACTAAAAGCGACATATTGTTACTTTTTTACTTTGATGCGTGGGCGTGCTGTTGCGTATAGTTTGGTGGTCTCAAGCATAATTCATGGTACAAACCTGGGGTCGCCGTCGGAAAGAAATAAGCAAAAAATGGAATCCGGGCTTGATACCAGCCCAAGCCAAGTTTAAATTGGTCAACGAGCGTTCCGTAAATCAATGACATTTATTATTTGTGAGCCTTGGAAGATAATCCAATGAAAACCAATCCACAGCAAGACAGCACAGCACCTTCAATGAAACATCGTTATCGGGAGTCGGAGGCTCTGTTACGCAGGGCTTTGCTGACAATTCCTTTAGGTTCGCAAACATTCAGCAAGAGTAAAATACAATTTCCCTATGGCGTCTCCCCGTATTTCATCGAAAAAGGTCAGGGATGCCGTGTGTGGGATGTGGATGGTCATGAATATATCGATTTCATCAACTCTCTGGCAGCCATATCTCTGGGTTACAACGATCCAGATGTCAATCGCGCCGTTGCGGACCAGTTGGAGAAAGGTGTCATCTTTTCACTACCACACAGACTGGAAATGGAAGTTGCCGAACTCCTGGTGGACATGGTTCCCTGTGTGGAAATGGTCCGTTTTGGGAAAAATGGATCGGATGCCACTTCAGGGGCCATTCGCTTGGCTCGCGCCTATACCAAACGTGACCATGTCGCGGTATGTGGCTATCACGGTTGGCAGGATTGGTATATCGGTTCCACGGCACGTTATTTGGGTGTTCCCGATGTGGTGCGCGAAATGACCCACACCTTCACCTATAATGACATCGCTTCCTTGGAGGCACTTTTTGTCCGCTATCCGAATCAGTTGGCGGCTGTGATCATGGAACCGATGAACGTAGCCTTTCCCAAAGATGACTTTTTGAACAATGTAAAGGATCTGACACACCGGCATGGGGCACTTTTGATCTTCGACGAAACCATCACGGGTTTCCGCTATGCATTGGGAGGTGCGCAGGACTATTTTGGCGTCATTCCCGATTTGGCGACCTTTGGTAAAGGAATGGCAAACGGTTACCCGCTATCGGCTGTCGGAGGTCGTCGGGAAATCATGCGGTACATGGAGGAGATCTTCTTTTCCTTTACCTTTGGCGGCGAATCGTTATCTCTGGCGGCGGCACGGGCAACGTTAGAAAAAATGCGTCGGGAACCCGTTCATGAAACCATGTGGACCCGCGGAGAACAGGTTTTGGATGGCGTCCGCAAACGCATTGCCCAACACGAAATGGAGCATATTTTTGACGCTTCAGGCCAACCGGTCTGGTCTTTCCTCGTCATGAAAGATGTAAACGGGTATTCATCTTTTGAAATACGAACATTATTCATGCAAGAGGTGCTAGAGCGTGGCATCCTCAGCCTCGGTGGGCATAACATCAGTTTTTCACACCGTGTCGAAGACATTGAGCGACTGCTTGCCGTTTATGACGAGGTATTTCCAATGATTAAAGATGCCGTGGACAATAGGAAGATGGCGCAATATCTCCGGTGTGAACCGTTGCAGCCCTTGTTCAAGGTGCGTTGAATTTGTGACCGAGGTACAGAAAAAAAAAAGGATCTGGGAGTAATCCCCCAGATCCTTTTCCTTCTCTTAATCATTTCAAAAAAACTATTCACCCCTTTGAAACAACCTCTCTGCCAATTCCCAATCTTCCGCGTCGTCAATATCCACCGATTTCCAACGTGGCAAAATCTGACCTACAAAATTGGTATCATCCCCTGAGGTACCCTCAAGGATCCGTTGTACCGGAAACAAGGTGTAACAACCCGTTTCATAATAACGCCTCGGTAAATCCTGGGAACGGACGGCGAACATTCCCGGCTGCATCGGTTCCAATACGCCATCTTCCCGCCGTGAATAAGCCCATTCTACAGGTACCGGATAGGAGGTGATACTCATCACCGCCCGTGTCCCACCAAAGCGATCAAACAACGCCGCCCCTTCACACAAATCGGACGCATCGATCAATGGTGCGCAAGCCATCAGCAAAGCCACCTGATCAAACGCCTTTCCCCGGCTCAGATACGTATCGACGACATATCTGAGAACCGGCATGATCGGTGTATGATCATCCGCCAAGGCATGGGGGCGCATAAAATCGACCGGGTAGCCCAAGCTTTCCGCAACGTCGCGAATACGGTCATCTTCCGTGGAAACGTGGATCATCTCAAACAAACCCGACTTTCTCGCCGCATCCAAAATATGACCCATCATCGGCTTCCCATGAAAAGGCCGAATATTCTTGTCTGGAAGCCTTTTGCTCCCCCCACGGGCCGGAATAATGGCAATGCGTCTGGGTTTCATTTCCTAAGATCTCCTCAGTTCGTGCAGCATACGACATTCCACCTCAAAATAAGTCAGTTCCTCCATACTTCTCTTTGGCGTCTCCAGGCTAACCATCGCGCCGTCGGGAATCCGGTTTACCAGGGCCGCAAGATCATAATTCCCCTCTCCAAAATGAAGATGCTGATCATGAATATCGCCCATCTTTCCGTCACACAGGTGAAAAATATTGGGTTTGAGAGCCATGAATTCATCCATCACCCGATGATGATCCAACCCCGTCGCCGCAGCGTAGCACATGGCATGACCAAAATCGAAACAAAACCCCGCATGACACCGCTGACGGACATACGCGATGTCGCTGGGGGTCACGCCGACGCACGGAGACTCATCCTTGGTGACACAAGGTTTATTCTCGACCCAAACGGGGCAGGATACCCTATCCAATGTTTGCAACTGACGGATGCTTTCCGATAATCGACCATGGGTTCCCAGGTGAACAATCAGACCTTCGGGTTGGAAGCAATCGGCACACCGTAAGACATCATCCCACATGATCCGGTTGGAACCTTGCTTTGCTTCCAGTGACAGATTAAACCCCGCGCCAAAATGAGGCGCATGAAGTACCACCGGAAGTTCAAGAACGGAAAATGCTTCACAACAATCCTTTGCCGTCCCGGGAACAACATACAATTCAACGTAGTGAATGACACCTGAATCGTGAAGTCGTCTCACTTCGGAAACCAATGGCCTATTGCTGGACCAAATCTTCAGACCCAAGTGCAACTTGTCCGATTGGGACAGCCCCAAGTCCAATACCGTTTCTCCCAGGTTCCCATCTTTCCCAGATCACTCCCCAGGCAAAGATCGATTCATTTTCCCTACGCCATTCATTGGGCAATTTTCCATCGGGCCGGATTCAGATGATCCTCATAGACATCTGGCACGGCTGGAAAATTCACACCATGATCTTTTCCATCACACCGGGTGGTAATCGCCAGAATCTCCTCAAGTTCGTCAACACCTGCGACACCCGTCAATACGACATCAAGTTCGGGTCTTTCCATAGCAAAACGGAGACAACCTTCCAATGCGGACCACCCCTGTTCCACAAAGGCTGCACGAATCTTGGAAAAATGATCGCGTACTGGAGAAAAAAAATCGGGCAAAACCTCCGGGGCCATCAGGAGAAGACCTTGTAAGAAAATGGACCGGGCATGGATTTCCACACCCAAATTTTTCAACCGATCCAAATGCCCCGAATGAAGCAAACGTTGATCGGCAACACTAATGGGTAATTGAACAATATCCGGGGTAAAAAGATCAAGAATCCTGTCAATCTCATCCGCATGATAGACCGACACCCCAATTTTCCGGGTCCATCCAACGTCTCGACACTTTTCCATAGCACGAATCAACAACCGCCCATCCGGCTTCAGGATATCCGTCGCATGATGGGCTAAAAGACCATACACCGATGGTAGTCCAAGTCGTTGCAAGGATGCGTTCAACCCCATGGATACCCTTTGCGCATCCTCTGGCATCACAAGGTTACCGATCACGACGGGCAGTTTGGTGACAATCCGAAAAGTCTGTCCCCCCATCGGCATGGCACGACCAAGAACCCCTTCGCTGTCACCATATCCCGAAGCGGTATCCAAGATCGTCACACCCTGGCTGGCAGCCAATGCCAAAATACGTCCAACCTGTTCCTCGGATACACGACCACGCCCGTTGGATATGCCATAATCAAGGCCAAACTGAACCGTTCCCAAACCAAGTTTTTGTTTTATCATAGGGATCAAGCCAATGCGCATACCGCCCGAATGACAACATCACACGCTTTATCGCTCATACCAGGAAACAGGGGGAGGGAAAGACACGTATTATAAAAGTGTCTGCTGTGGGGGAACGCCGCTTCATCGACCGGAAATTTTGCACGGTAAAAGGGATGGGTAAACACAGGAATATAATGCACCTGGGTATAAATCCCCTGATCTTTAAGTCGCCTCATGACCTCAATCCGACTCTGCCCCAGTGCCGAAAAATCGATCCGCAGAACATACAGATGGAAATTGGAATCGCACTGCGGTTCTTCATAGGGAATCTCCCCCCACGACAACCTGGAAAAAGCCTCATTGTAACGTTGAACAATTTCCCGACGTCGTTTTCGAAACCAAGGGAGTTTTTTCATCTGGGACAGACCCAAGGCGCATTGCAAATCGGTAATCCGATAATGATATCCGAGGATGACCTGTTCATAATACCATGGGCCATGAATCGATTCGTCAAAGTCTTTGGAAATACCGTGGGAACGCAACAGTCTGAGGCTTTGGTCCAACGTAGAATCGTTGGTGACCACCATGCCACCTTCTCCGGTGGTAACATGTTTGACGGGATGAAAACTGAATACCGTCATATCCGAAAACCGACCACTGCCTACCGGATCGCCCCGATAGAAAGACCCCAATGCATGACAGGCATCCTCAATAATACTGATCTTGTGGCCAAACTCCCGTCCCTTTTTGATAGCGATTTCCCGAATCCGTTCCATGTGGCAGCTCTGCCCGGAAAAATGAACCGGAATGATCGCCCTGGTCTCGGGGGTAATCTTTTGTTCCAACCCTTCCGGGTCCATATTGGCGGTGCGCGGATCAATATCCACAAACACCGGAGTGGCTCCGCAATAAACGGCACAATTAGCCGATGCCGCAAAGGTGATGGGCGAAGTGACAACCTCATCACCCGGTCCAACACCGCACGCGAGACAAGCCATATGCAGCGCAGATGTACCCGAACTCACCGCAACCGCGTAACGGGCCGCAACTACTTGAGCAACCGCCTTTTCAAATTGATCAATGGTTGGTCCCTGCGTCAGGCTCCATGTGTTTAAAACGTCGAACACGGCATCAAGATCCGACTGATCGATAAACTGACAACCATAAGGGATGACATCCCTTTGGGGAAGGATGCAAACCGGATCGGTCACCTGCAAACAATCCTTGATTTGACGCCCGACACCCCTCTGCCAATCTTGAAAAAAAGCCTCCAACCCCTCTCCCGCCCCTGGCATCCGGTAACCACCCAAAGCCTGTTCCAAAGAACCAGCACTGCCCTGCGAATCTTCACCATCCCGGACACCATGACCCGACTCCCCCGGTTCAATGAGTGCCGAATCCAATCCAAAAATCTTTGCCAATTGCGTACCGAAAGAATAGTGCGACAGCGGGTTCCGGGGGACAGCACGAAAACATCCCCCAACCCCTTGTTCCAGGGCTTGATCCAATAGCCTTGCAAAATGGAAGGTGTACAATGCGGAAACCACCGCATCGGTAAAACCGATGACTTTTTCCTTCTCCAGGAAATGCTTCAAAAACCCCTCGGCAACGCCCTCATAGCCTGTAAGACCCCATCCGAACACACCGGCCCGCAAGACAAGGGAACCAGGATGGGCAGCAACCATGCGCTCCGCTTCAATCCTCGTAAATTCCGACCTGTCTCCACCCCCCCAAAAAGACGGATCATCCACCACCGGCGCGATGGCGTCCGTAGAGACAAGAACCATGCGCACACGAAGATCCCGACTGGCATCCAAAATAGTCCGCGTCGTCAATACATGAGAACGCCAACACCCCTCACTGTCAACATCCCCCCCGCCAACACTTGAATCGGAAATGCCGTGAATAACGACATCCGGGCTAAATTGCCTCAAACAACGCCGCACCGCCCCATAATCCTGAAGATCCAACCCCACCGTTTCCACGCCAAGCATGGCAACCGGATGGGTACCGAAGGTTCCCATCACATTTGCCTTGTCCCGGAAATACCAAGCAAGGTTGCTCCCCAACAGACCATCAATCCCGGTCAAGAATATTCTCATCACAGGCTCCGCGGATCACCAATCGCCAGGGACTCTTCGCACCGCTGCTATTTGGGATTGATGACCATGGACCATCGGCTCTCTTCGATCTTGTAATCGTCAGAGATCTGGACCAGGAGTTCCCGGAGAGACGGAACACTCATGAAATCAGGATTGGTATCGGAAACATAGCGAAAATGCTCCGCACACTCCCGGCCCCCGCCCAAGGGACTGTCTAGCTCCAAAAGCTTGGTACGCAAAACCGGATCGGATTGGACAATATAGTGATTGTCAAATTCAACCGCATTGCGTGCTTCATCCTCGCTAATCAATACCTCATGCAACTTTTCCCCAGGCCGTATACCGATGGTCCTTTGCTCGCACTCGGGTCCGATGGCCGCAGCCAGATCGGTAATGTTCATGGAAGGGATTTTGGGTACGTAGAGTTCACCCCCCTGACAATGCGACAAAGCGAACAGAACAAAATGGACCCCTTGCGACAAAGTGATCCAAAACCGCGTCATCCTGGGATCGGTAATCGGCAGAATTCCGGTTTTGACCCGTTCCTGAAAGAAAGGGATCACCGACCCTCGGCTGCCAACCACGTTGCCATAACGAACGACCGAAAACACGGTATCGAGGCTACCCCGATAGGCTTTGGCCGCCGAAAAGAGCCGGTCGGAACACAACTTTGTGGCACCATACAGATTGATCGGATTACAAGCTTTATCGGTAGACAGGGCCACCACCTTCTTAACATTGTTATAGAGTGCGGCATCAATGACGTTCATCGCCCCGGTCACATTGGTCTTGATGCATTCGCCGGGATTATACTCCGCCGTGGGCACCTGTTTGAGTGCCGCCGCGTGAATCACGTAGTCCACTTCGTGAAACGCCCGTTTCAATCGGTCATTGTCACGCACACACCCCAGCATATAACGCACACAAGGGTACTCCTCCACGGAGAACCGTTGCGCCATTTCAAATTGTTTAAGTTCATCACGACTGAAAACAATGAGCTTTCTTGGCTTGTAGTTCTGTAAAACAATCTGCACAAATTTTTTACCAAATGAACCCGTACCCCCGGTGATCAGGACTGTTTTTCCATTTAACATGCTTCAAAAACTCCATAGATTTCAGAAACCCAAACACACCCCCCGCAATCCAGTCAACTTCACTCCAGCCGATGGGAAAACGTAGCGCATCAGGTGTTTATAAAAGAAAGCCACTACAGGAAACACTGTTTCCTCATGAATCAACACACGGTTAGGCCACACGGTTTAGGAATCACCATAAAACAGCCAGTCACATCAAAAACCCGGCTTAAAACCCGCCAGAACCCTGCGCTACCCCAGTCCGCATCTCCCCCTCGGCGGGTCCGAGTCTAAGCGATCCTTTGAAGTTTCGTCAAGGGGACGGGGGGAGTCCATCAGGGCAATTGCATTTGGAATCCCTTGACATTAGGCCGTGTTGGTATCCGATAACTTGAGACACACCCTAGAAAATTATTAAAAG
>PEAO01000139.1 GCA_002753615.1 Magnetococcales bacterium DCbin2 | reverse complement strand
CCTTCTGCGAAAAATACCACGCATAATGCCATGTTTTAACACCTTCAACATGGCATTATGTTTGCCTTTCTTCGCAAAAAACGCGAAGAAAGGCAAACTAAGGCGTGCGCCCTGCGCATTTTTTTTCGCAAGAACAAAAAGCGCGAAAAAAAATGCTTCGGGATAAGGGGCGCATGAAAAGAAAAACCAAAATCAAAACCCTGGGGGCAATCCCCCAGACCCCTTTTTTCTTTTAATAATTGATTATTTCCGGGAATTTGGACGTGCCAATTTCAAATGCGATTGCCCTGAAGCATGTGCCGCTTTTTGCCGACCCCCTAAAGTCGTTTACCTTCACGGAGCATTTTGGTCAACTCTGCGGCGGGAACCGGTGCGCTGAACAAAAATCCCTGCATCTGGTTACAATTGAGCGCACGCAGAATGGCCAATTGTTCTTCGGTTTCCAACCCTTCGACGATCACCTTCTGGTCCAGGCTGTGGGCCATGGCAATAATGGCATTGACGATGGCCTTATCGCCACTATTCTCGGTGATGGAACTCACGAAAGATCGATCAATTTTCAATGTTTTAAAGGGAAAATGCCGCAGTTGGCTCAAAGAGGAGTAGCCCGTACCAAAATCATCGATGGAAAGATGGACGCCCAACTCGCTGATTTCTCCGAGCATCTTCACCGCTTTTTCCACATCTTCCATGATCGCGCTTTCGGTAATTTCCAGATCAAGGAGGGAAGGCTCAACGCCCGTTTGCATCAAAGCATCCTTGATGATAAACACCAGATTTTGACGCTGAAACTGTAGGGCGGAAAGATTGACCCCCACGCGAATCGGGGGTAAATCCATGGATTGCCATTGGGCAATCTGTTGACACGCGGTACGAATCACCCACTCCCCAATGGGAAGAATCAAACCGGTCTCTTCGGCGACCGGGATAAACTCGGCGGGAGAGACCATCCCCCGTTCCGGGTGAATCCAGCGAATCAAGGCTTCAGCACCAAATACATGGCCCGTTTTCAGGTCTACCTGGGGTTGATAGTACAACCGCAACTCATCCCCCTCCAAAGCATGTCGCAAACTTGATTCCAGAGCAAAACGCTGGCGCGCCGCTTCGGCCATGTCTGCGGAGAAGAATTGATAGTTATTACGACCGCGACGACGGGCATGATCCAATGCGGTTTCCGCATTTTTCAACAAGCTTGCGGCTTCCGTGGCATCCTGGGGAAAAAGGGTAATGCCAATGGCCACGGAAATTTCCACATCCTGAAAACCCAACCGAGTCGGTTCGGCCAGGGCTTCGTAGATTTTTCGGGCAACAAAACCTGAATTGCGTACCGCACCCGTCCCTTCATCAATATCGGTCAACAACAAGCCAAATTCATCGGCACCGATGCGGGCCACACTGTCACTGGTGCGCAGGCATCGCGTCAGACGAACGGCCACCTCCTTGAGCATTTCATCACCCAACTGGGTTCCCAGGGAATCGTTGATCAAGCGAAATCGATCAAGATCTAATATCAACACCCCAAGCGAATGGTTATGACGTTTCGCTCCGGCGATGGCCTGTTCCAATCGGTCGAGAAACAAAGCGCGGGTCGCCAGTTGCGTCAAAGGATCCTTGGCATTATCACGGACACTCTCATCATTTTTATCCAATAATCGGGTATCTGAAAGTTGGCAGAGGAAAAAACGAACTTTGCCCTGAGATGGCAAAATGGCACTAATTTTCAGAAATTTCTCCAGATTTTCCTGTCTGCCCACGCATTTCGGATGGACACTTCCAGACCAGTAACCGTCCTGCCACAACGTTTCCACAATTTCATCAAGCAATACCCGATCCGCCGGTTCCGGGAACAAACGGGCAATATTTTTCCCTTCCAGATCTTCATGGGGTCTGCACGTCATCCGGGAAAAGGCACGGTTGATTCGGCGCATATTGCCACGCCAATCCACCAGGGCCACCCCCTCACTGCTATTTTCCAGGAGTACCTTGAGCAATTTTTCCTCAAAAGCATTCCCGCCCAAAAACTGCGATAAATGATCAGTTCGGTTTTTATATTCCATAGATGTTCCCAGATTAACCCAACACGCTACAGCAAGGGGCACCACCGGCCTCCCCCGTACCCACCATCTTAGGCCAAGCAAGGAAACATGTCTATCGAAGCAATGAGAACCCAACATCCCTGGCGATTATTTTTACAAACAACCCAATTGATCGCCTGGAAAAATAATACCTTGGACCAAAAAAGGAGAACATGATCAACAACGCCCGTGGGCTAAGAGACCCCCTTGGCATTCAAAAATGAACCATAACTCCGGTCTTCTTTGAGGAGGTGTTGTACCAGCCATGTTTGGAGAAATGCGAGAAAATCAAGGTAATTAACATACTTTCCCTCAACCACGGACCCCCGAAGTTCCTGGACCTGTCGGGCCATGACCCGGTGAACATCCCGATGGTACTCCGTGTTGGGATAGCCGTGCTGAATCAATAACTGCTCCTCAGCATCAAAATGATACTGGGTATAATCGACCAAACTATCCATGGCGGCAGCAAGCCCATCCGACTGTTGACCGGAGCGGATAACGTTCAGGATACTGTTTGCAATTTCAAACAATTTTTTATGGTGGGTATCCATGCTGGCGACCCCGGCACCAAACTCATCACGCCAGTGGAAGACATGATTGGAATCACCACTGTAAATGGACTGCATCGCCCTAGTTTTATACATTTCAAATAATTTCCACCGCACAATAGGAATATCGGCTAGAAGATCTCCACGAATTTGCAAAATTTCCGTCTCCTCCTCGGCCATCACCTGGTAAAGACATGGAACCCCGAAAATCGCCCCCTCCTCACCAAAAAATCCCCCCACGCCAACAACATCCAAACGATCAGAACCGATAAATCGCCGCATTTTCCCCCGACGAATCACATGAAGAAATTCAGAGTCCTGGCAGGGGACCACGCAACCCTGGACAAGCGTTTTGTACACCAAGTTATCGATGATTCCCGCCATCACCGGATGGGATAACCCTTCATAAAAAAGATCGATGGATTCAAGAAAGGTACGTATGGTAGCCGTGCGTTCGATCTTGCCCATAAGATCGTTTTTTTGGATAATTTGCCGGTAAAGACCTGCGGAGATCTTGAGTGCGCTGACATAACTGGCGGCTCTGAAAGTCCACGGGGAAGGTGTCTGTTTGAGTGCAGAATCCTCCCCCAACAAAGTTCCAGCCATTAAGCGACTCAGACGATTTTCGCCAGAAAATATTTTTTCCACCAACCCGGTCAAAATCAACAAGACCTCTTCACAGGTATCCCCCTCCTTCAAGATGATGGCCCCTGGATTGATGGCGACCACCTCGTTGTTCATCAACATGCGCAGATGGTGAAATGGGACTCTGGAAAAATGACTTTGTAAGAATTGAAAAGCCAAGCGCCGGGCAAAATCGTTCTGTCCTGAAATCAAAACATCGCTGATGCCAAAAGGGGCCGATGACCCAATCGCCTTTTCACTGGGAGTCAGGTTGGCAGACGTATGCGCCAAAACAATGCGTTTGGACCGATCATTGCGAAAATCTTCGGCGGACCCGTGAATCATTCCACCGCCAACATCCAGTTTCTTCAAATCCAAAGGAACAAGATACTCCTCCCTGATTTTTTCAAAGTACGCCCGTTTGATCCCAGGGACATCGTCATCGTCGGTAATCATCCCCTTCAAGACAGTTAAAGAGACAATGTCGGCAAAGTGGCCATAGGAGCGGTAACCCGAAGACCACAGGGTTCGGAACAAAAAATTGGTTGTCTCCAGAGGGTGCGGAGAAAATACCGGCATCACCTCCAACCCCTGGATGTCAGTCCATTGGTCCAGAGGCAGGTCATGACAATCAAAAAAATCCTGGAATTGATTTTCCTCCATAGAGAGCAATGCCGCCAATTTTTTCTCCACGGTCAGCCGTACCAATGCTGCGGCATAGTATTTGATCTTATGCCCGGATCGCATCAGGGAGGTGATGCCGGCAAAATGATCATCATGGGCATGGGTATGAAAAATCCCTTCGATTTCGTTGATGCCGACGCCCAGTGCCGTCAGGTTAAAAAAAAGATTAGGCCCCGCATCGATCAGATAGATCTTGCCTTGAAACAACACGATGCTCGACATGGAGGGCCGATTGACATCCCACCCATCACCATCCCCAGAGTGGATCACGGAAAAATAATCCCTTGGAATACTCTGGAATCCCAGGGGATAAGGAGGATCATAATGGTCTTCCCCCTGAAGATTGAGATCGACCGTGATGTGGTCCCCTTGATAGGAAATTTCAAATTGGTTGACGGCGATCCGTTCGATAAAGACACCGTTACGAATTTCCCTCTTTTCCGTACCGAGGATGCAACTGTCCAACAAAAGGCTCGACGGTTTGATCTGCCCAAAAGCAAACCGTTTTTTCAACCGCATCATTTCTCTTGCCGTTTCTTCGTCAACGCCACCCTGTCGAATTTCCTCAAGGGAGACCAGTCCATAATTACCCCGGAAGATATACTGCATCTGTGCCTGTACCTGCTCACCCAAGCCGATGAGCAAAGGCTTCTGCCCAGTATTATTGGGATGTTTTGGGATGATCAGCCCTTGCTTATAGAGCATTTGCAGAACGGGAAACTCCGCCAAGTTGGAAAATTCCCCGTTTTGGATCATGACATCGGAAAGCAGAATGGCATTCGGCCCGGTCTCACACAGAACCCCTTCAACCTCACGTTGAATGATCAATCCGCGCTTCATCAGGTGTTTCACACAATCCGCAGGACACCCACAGATGATCTGCAACTTGGCGTCAGGGATTTCAACCCAAAAAACACCTTTAATAACCGGAACTTTAATGATCTTGTCCATCCTCAGTTCCTTATCAATGGATACGATCCAGCCGTTTGTGATTGATTATTAACGGACCATAAAACGCCCGATTCTAGCAGATAACCGTCCACCAACGCACTGTATTTCATCGGTTCAGCGAAATGCCCAAAAAACAGGCCCACGGTCCATCATTACGCATCAACGCGATGGATAACACAATGAGTCAAATGAAGCATCGTTGAAAATTCAGGCTTCTCGACATTATGGAAATTTTGGTAATGAACATTGGAAAATCGTCGTTTAAAATCGCAGACTGTCAAGAAAAAAAATGGTGCCAAATTTCTGCGATGAATTCACCTGTTTTTTTTTTAAAAAAAAGATTGCACAATCAAAATGATTATGCATAAATATTTGATATTTTTTGATTTTCAACGATACTCTTTTTTTTATCACACACCCTTGTATCCGGTCGATGATTGGCGTAAAAAAGCCCGATCAGCTAAGGTCGTTCCCAAGTACATGATCGAAGTCCCAAGCGTTTCGCCTTAGGCCCTGCCCAGAAAAAACACACAACTGGGAAGTGTAGTTCCAGGGCAGGTGGCCTTGCTTCATCTAGGTCCGGGTCAGTCGTGGTATTGTGTCTGTGGGAGATGTTTTTTTCCGTTGTGAAGGGGTCCGAATTTATGAATTCCAGGTGGCAAACGATCTATACCATCGGCCATGGCAGCGCGCCGTTGGAATCTTTCGTCGAAATTCTCACCTACGTCGATGCACAAACGTTGATCGACATCCGTTCCAATCCCAATAACCCGGATTACCCGTACTGGTTCCATGAAACCAATCTCAGGCCGGTCCTCAACGATATGGAAATTATTTATCACCTCGGTGGTCAGCACCTGGGTGAACGGGAACCCATGCATATCGACCGTCACTGGGGTTTGCAAACCCCTGATAAAATGGCCTACGCGCACCATATGGAATCGGGTACCTTCGCCACCGGAATCAAGTTATTGCTCAACCTTTCCTTCCGCTTTGGAACCGTGATCATGGGTGCCCCCGTCCATCCGTCTCAGTGCCACCGCTCCCTGATCTCCGATTATTTGACCATGCAGGGCCACCGCATCATCCATCTGGTGGAAGAACACGGTTTTATCGAGCATCAACCCCATCCCACCCTCAGGAGAAGCAGCCAAGGGTTGATTTATGATCAGCAACCTTCGTCTACACAAACCTATATGCCGTTGCACTAAACAACATGTTTACTCCTGGGCCTGCCTCCTTGAAAAATTATCCTGTCCACCCTTGGATTGATCATGAAACCAGCCATTCCCCTTGAAGAACGGATCATCTTTGCCCTGGATGTGGATAGCCCCGACGATGCCAGGCGATGGATGGATCGACTGGGAAAGCATATTGGTTTCTATAAAATTGGTCTGCAACTGTTTCTGGCTGGCGGCCTTGGATTGATCGAAGAGTTGGCCCTTCGTGGCCATAAGGTCATGGTAGACCTTAAGCTGTTTGATATCGATAAAACAGTGGAACTGGCCATTCGTGAACTGGCCAAGCATCCCATCGCCTATACGACCGTGCATGGTCCAGAATCCATCGTGCGAGCCGCCGTAGCGGCACGGGGAAACATGCGCATCCTCGCAGTCACGGTACTCACATCCTTCGACCGCCATGATCTGGAGGACCTGGGACTGGTGGGTGTGGATGTGGAACAGGTGGTATTGAGTCGGGCAAAACGGGCCATGGCGGCAGGCTGTGATGGCGTCGTGGCTTCTGGATTGGAAGTCGCCAGGATGCGACAACAAATCGGTGATGGATTCCTAATCGTCACACCAGGCATCCGTCCCGGCTCCTTTGCCGATCACGAGGGCGGTGATGAACAAAAACGGGCAACCACCGCACAAGCCGCCATCCTGGCAGGGGCCGATCATGTCGTGGTAGGACGACCCATCAAAAATGCCGCCGACCCTTTGGCCGTGGTAAAAACGTTGCAACAAGAAATCCTGGCAGGACTTCAGGGAAGTTGTTGATATCATTAAAAGAAAAAAGGGGCCTGGGGATTGCCCCCAGGGTTTTGACTTTAAACAAAAAGCTTCATTTTCCGTTTTTGAATTTTCTTTTGAATTTAAACAAAATCAAAAACGAAGAATGAAACTCTTGATTTAAATTCAAAATCAAAAGCAAAACCCTGGGGGCAATCCCCCAGACCCCTTTTTTCTTTCA
>PEAO01000036.1 GCA_002753615.1 Magnetococcales bacterium DCbin2 | reverse complement strand
TACAACGTGCTTTTCAGGAAGCGGGAGCCAAGGCGGTATTATCCACCCTGTGGAGCATCAGCGATGGTGGCAGCATGGTTTTCATGAACGCCTTCTATGATCGTTTCCTGAAGGGTATGCCGCCCCAGAAGGCTTTGCAGGAAACCCAGGATGAATTTATCAAAAGCGAAAAGTGGCACCATCCCTACTTTTGGGCACCGTTTGTGATGGTGGGTAAGGGGGGTGAATAACCATCCTCGGATAACTCCGCCGCACTAGGCAACAGACCCATTTCCCCCAGTACCATCGCACTTCAAGTTTGAGCCATACGATTTTTGACAAATCCAAGGGTGTCCATAGGGCTTCCCATGTTATAGAATGGCAGAATTGCGGATAAACGGTTTGGGGTGTTTCAGCGAAAGGGGCAGGTATGACCCAGTGGAAGAAGCTTGTCCTTGGCGTTCTCTTCTCGGTCCTGTCTGTGGTCCTGGTGTGTTGGCTTGCCCGTTTTTCCCTGGCCCCTTCCTCGGACAATCGGAAACAATACCCCGCTACCGCCACGATCCAACTGCGGTTTGGCCACAATTCCCCCGTGGATAGTGCCCTGCATGTGGCGGCACAACGCTTCGCCGACGATATGGCCCGTAAAACCAATGGCAAGGTCCAGGTGACTGTCTATCCATTCCAGGAACTGGGCAACGATGATCAAATGGTGGAAATGGCCCGTCAAGGCAAGCTGGATATCCTCCTGACGCCAACCGCTAAAATGAGCGTGGCAATACCCGCCATGCAGTATGCCGATCTCCCTTTCTACTTTCCCTCCAGAGAGGCCCTTTACCACATGCTCGATGGCGAGCCGGGACGGCTGTTGTTGGAAAAGTTGCATACCATCGGTCTGCAAGGGATCGCCTTCTGGGAAAACGGTTTCAAACATTTTACCGCCAACCGTCCCATTCACGATCCCGACGATTTCAAAGGGCTGAAAATTCGTACCATGAAAAGCCGTATCATCATGGACCATTATGAGGCCATGGGGGCCACCCCCGTCCTGATTGATTTTCACGCAACCCGTCAAGCCCTCGCCGATAAGGTGGTCGATGGTGAGGAAAATCCTTTGGTGGCTATCGCTGGCATGAAGTTTTACCAGGTCCAGTCACATCTGACGTTGAGCAACCATGGCTACTTGGGCTATGTCCTGTCTACCAGTACCAAGGTCTTCCAAAATCTTCCACCCGATATTCGCAGTCTCCTCGTGGCGACAGGCCGCGAGTTGGTCCCCTTCGAACGCGCAGAGACCCAACGTCGGGAACAACAATTTCTTGAAACCATCCGCCAGGCGGGGGTGACCATCCACAGCCTTACCGAGGTCGAACGCCGTCAGTTTACCCAAAACGCGGCCCATATTGTCCGTCAATTCGAGTCGATTATCGGTTCCGATATCCTCTCCAAAACCGAGGAATCCTTGCGGTTTGAACAGCCCATTGAAACATCCAACAATGATATCGTGGTTGGTTTTGACAGCGATCTTTCCAGTATCGGTATTCGGGCAAGCTTGAGTATCAAACAAGGTGCCCTGTTGGCTATGGAAGAGATCAACAGATCGGGTGGCGTTTTGGGAAAAAAGCTCGTACTCATCAGTCGGGATAATAGGGCCATGCCCTCCTCCGGGCTGAAAAATTTTCAGGATCTGGCTTCCAATCCCCAGGTGGTTGCCATACTGGGAGGGACGTTCAGCAGTGTCTCAGAACTTCAATCCATGGAGGCCCAACGTCTCGGTATCCCCTATCTTGTCCCGTGGGCGGCGGCGGCCTCCATCGTCGAAGATTGCCCACCTCCTAACTTTACCTTCCGGGTGTCGGCCAATGATCGGTTGGCAGGCCCTTTCCTGGCGGGCAGTGCCATCAAACGGTTCGATAAGGTGGCGTTGGTATTGGAAAACTCCTCCTCAGGACGGGGAAATTTTGATGCTATGGGGAGCTTTCTGAATCAGGTGGGGCATCCGCCGGTACAGGTTATCTGGATGAACCGGGGTGAAAACGACGCTACATCCATCCTTCGCCAAGTCAGAACATCGGGAGCTCAGGGGATTATCTTGGCGGCCAATACCCGGGAAGGGGCCGGACTCATCAAGGCAATGCTCCAGGATAAATTAAATGGGCAAACGCCACTCCCCATCATCTCTCACTGGGGAATCGTGAGTGGTGATCTTTGGCATCAGGTTGGTGACGTTCTCCCAGGAATCGACCTACAGGTGTTGCAAACTTTTTCTTTCGCCAATACAACCAACCCTCAGACCCATCGGGTCTTGGATCTCTATAAAGAAATGTTTTATCCCCATGAACGCGAAACAGAAAAGGATTTTCTCCCTTCTCCCGTGGGAATTGCGCACACCTACGATCTTGTTCACCTCTTGGCGTTGGCGATTGCCAAAGCTGGAAACACGGTGCGCCGTGATGTGCGGGATGCGTTGGAACATTTGGATGGCTATCGGGGGCTGGTCAAACACTATCTCCACCCCTTTACGCCAGAACATCATGATGCTTTGGACGTGGGGGATTATTTCCTGACCCGATTCAATCAAAATGGTCATTTGGTCGCCGTGGACCGTTGACCTTCTCGTATTGGAAACATACATGGTTAAGAAAAGCATCCGCATCAAGCTGATTAAATATATTTCTGCCCTGGTAGCGGTTACCGTTATCTTCTCCACCCTGTTTCTTTCGTTACTCCTGTTTGGTCATATGGAACGGGAGCGTCGTGCGAACCTGTCCAATCAGGCTTTGCATGAAGTGCTGCGTCTGGAGCAGGTCATTGCCATGTTGGTGGAAAATACCCAGCGGTTGACCGAAAACCATTTGGTGATCAATGGAATGATCGATCCCCAGGGACGTGATACCTATCTCCCAAAAATAGTCGAAAATTTTGCATCGGGTCGGGATGTGGTCTCCTTTTCTTTGGTCGATTTTGATGGTCGTCCACTTTTTGAAAAGGGGGAACATGTCTCCGATCTCAAGGAGTCCGATCCATTGCGTATGGCGTTGGGAATGGGGCTGCCAGGGGTATTTCTGTCGCAGCCAGATCATCGCCTGATCGTGGTTGCCCCGGTCCGTTATTATGAAACGACGCAGGGGGCCGTCATTGTCAAATTTGACCTGGAAACGATATGCAAACGGCTGTTCGTGGGCGAAGAAGGGATGTACCAAGCTTTTGTCCATGGGGAGGATAATTTGCATGTCTTCAACTTTAACTCAGAAGAAAACTATCTTTCCGAGACCGTCATGGCGGGCGATTCCGCCCCATTTTTGATGCAACTCAAAGGGGGCGGTCAAGTCGGAACGCCCACGACAACTTTTTTGGTTCCCATTCAAAAAGCCATTGGCCATTTTATAGTGTTGGGATTGGTGTTGGTGGTGGGGGCGGTGGGGGCCTCCATGTGGCTCGGACATAACATCGCCCGCCCGATCATTGTCCTGAGTAACCGGGTACGAAAAGTGGGTATTTCCGGTGCATCTTGTTGTTCGCCCTTGGGAAGTGGCGATGAACTGGAACTTTTGGCCCAGACTTTCGATGAGCGGACCCGCGAACTTAGCACGATTCAAAAAGAGCTGGAATATCGAGTTGCCGTGCGAACTTCCGAACTCAAGCGCAGCGAGTCCAGGCTGAATAAGGCGCAATCGGTAGCCCGAATGGGAAGTTGGCAGTTGGGTATGACCTCCGGTCGTCTCACTTGGTCCGACGAAGTGTACCGCCTGTTTGACATTCCCCAGCAAACCCCCTTGGACTATGAAACTTTTTTCATTCAGTTTGTTTACCCCGATGACCGTGAAAAGGTGGCACAGGCTTGGCGAAATGCCCTGGAGGGCTTGCCCCCCTATGACGTAGAACATCGTATTGTGGTCAGTGGAACCATTCGGTGGATGCGGGAATTGGCGGAATTTGTCCGCGATGAACAGGGGGTCGTCATCGAAGTCAACGGCACCGTCCAGGATATTACCGATCGTCAAGAGGCCCAGGAAAACATTCGCCTCCTGTCGCAGGCCATGGACCAAAGTTCGTCGGAAATTGTAATCACCGATCTGGATGGTCGGATCATCTATATCAACCCCAGGTGCATGGAGACCACCGGTTATTCACGGGATGAATTGATGCACCATAATCCCAGCCTCGTCCAATCGGGTAATACCCCTTTGAGTGTGTATCAAGACCTGTGGCAGACCATTTCCAATGGCCAAACCTGGCGGGGGGAACTACAAAATAAACGCAAAGACGGAACCTTGTTTTGGGAATATGCTGTGATCACTCCGGTTCGTAACATGGACGGAACCATTACCCATTATCTGGCCATCAAGGATGACATTACCGAAAAGAAACAATTGGAGGAAGAGCGTCAACAAGCCCTGGCCAAGGCGGAACAGGCCAGTCGCGCCAAATCCGAATTCCTGGCCAACATGAGTCATGAAATTCGTACCCCGATGAATGCCATCATCGGCTTGAGTCATCTGTGTTTGCAAACCCAACTGACGGCCAAGCAAAAAGATTACATTCGCAAAGTACATAGTTCGGCGACTTCTCTCCTGCGTATTATCAATGATATTCTTGATTTTTCAAAGATTGACGCTGGGCGGTTGGATATGGAATCCATCGCCTTCACCTTGGATGAATTGCTTGGCAATCTTTCCTCCATGGTTTCATTGAAAGCACATGAAAAGCGTTTGGAATTTATCATGAAGCCGGCACTGGATATTCCCCACGATCTAGTGGGGGATCCGCTCCGACTTGGGCAGGTTTTGCTGAATCTGGCCAGCAATGCCGTCAAGTTTACGCAGGAAGGGGAAATCTCCATCACGATCCAAGTATTGCATCGGGAGGAGGGTTTTGTCCGTTTGCAATTTATCGTTGCGGATACGGGCATCGGGATGAGCGAGGAACAGATCAGCGGATTGTTTCAAGCATTCAGCCAGGCGGATACACCCTTTCCCCGCCGGTATGGTGGCACGGGTTTGGGATTGGCCATATCCAGGCGTTTGATTGAAATGATGGATGGCTCCATTCATGTGGAAAGCCAACCTGGTGTCGGTTCCCGATTTATGTTCGATGTCCGTTTGGGACTGGGAAAAGAGGTGGCTCGTAGGCAATTTGTCCCTGCCAACGATTTTGCAGGTCTGAAGGTGTTGGTTGTGGATGACAATGCCAGTACACGGGAGGTGATTGCATTCTACCTTACGGCATTCACCTTTGATGTCAGCCAAGCCCGTGATGGCCAGGAGGCAATCCTTGTGCTTGAAGAGGGGCAAAAACAGGGAAATCCGTTTGTGTTGGTTATCATGGACTACATGATGCCTGGTCAGGATGGTGTGACGACCGCATCCCTGATCCGTTCCAATCTCAAGTTGACTTCTCCACCGTTGATCATCATGACCAGTGCCTTTGGTGAAGAACAAGTGATCAGGCGCGCCTCGGAAGAGGCCACAATTGATGGATTCCTTGCCAAACCTGTCAACCAGAGTTTGCTGCTTGAATCCATTATGGAAGTGTTCGGTAAAACATTCCAGAATTCTGTGAGCGATTCCAGAATTCAAAGTGAGGATCGGGAGATATTGGCCCAGTTGTCGGGTGCCCGAATTTCATTGGTGGAGGATAATGAAATCAATCAACAGGTGGCGCGGGAATTGTTGGAACAGGCCAACATATGGGTGGTTGTCGCGGATCATGGGCAACAGGCGGTTGAGTTGGTATTCCGGGAACCCTTTGATGGCGTTTTGATGGATGTGCAGATGCCCATCATGGATGGTCTGACGGCGACGCGGGAAATTCGCAAAGATCCCCGGTTTGCGCGACTCCCCATCGTGGCGATGACCGCGAATGCCATGTCTGGTGATCGTGAGTTGTGTCTGGAAGCGGGGATGCAGGACCATATTGCCAAGCCGGTGGATCCCAAGGCCATGATCGCTACCTTGGCCCGTTGGATCAAGCCTTCCGTGCCCCAACCTTGGCCTGAAATAATCCGGGATCGGGATGGGGTTGGAAAACCGCAACCGGTGCCAGAGGTACTGCCGACGATTGCAGGCATCGATGTGCATGTGGGCGTCAAGCACCTGGGAGGCCAATGGCAGAGTTATCTTGAATTATTGGCCAAATTTCGGAGAAACCAGCAAGGGACGGTTTATGCCATTCAGGCGGCTTTGCAAACCAGGGATATGGAGACAGCGCAGCGGTTAGCGCATACCTTAAAAGGGGTTGCCGCGACGGTTGGTGCGACTTCCATGGCACGGAAAGCGGGCCAGATCGAATCTTGTTTTAGAGACAATCAACATCACGATCAATGGGATGAATGGTTGGCGATTTTGGCCAACGAACTTGAAGAGCTTTGCACAGCCATTGATGACGCCCTTCCGAACAAGCCAGACCCGGAAATTTCGGTGGGGGTGGCGCAGGTGGATGATGGGGAGAGTGCGCGAACGATTGTTAGACAAAACAAATTGTTATGTGAACTTTTTCAACAATTATCGGCTTTTGATTCGGTTGTGGAAGAGACTCTGATCCAATTGCAACAGTTACCACTGCCGGAGAATGTGGCTGAGGCTATTCAAAAGATTGCGGACAAGGTATCCTTGTACGATTTCGAGGCGGCGGCCATTGAACTCAATCAGTTTGCCCAGGGCATTGGTCTTGAGTTGGAGCCTTTGCATCGTTGAACCCCCTTGCCATGTTGAGAAAACAATGTTGCGTGTCATGAACGAACCCGATGAAAAAATGGGGGTTATCCTGTTGGTGGATGACCAGCCGGAAAGCATTCATGTCGTGAAGGCTGCTTTGGATAGGCATTTTGTCCTGAAGATTGCCACACGGGGGGAATTGGCGTTAAAAATTGCCGCTTCAGGTGGTATTGATCTGATCCTTCTGGATGTGGTCATGCCGGGTATGGATGGCTATGAAGTGTGTCGTCGTTTGAAAGAAGATGCGCGGACGCAGGATGTTCCCATTATTTTTTTGACATCCAAAGACAACCAGGAAGATGAAATGGTTGGTTTGCGTCTCGGTGCGGATGATTTTATCCGCAAACCCAGTAATCCGTCCATTGTGTTGCTCCGGTGTATCAACATCGTTACCTATCAACGGACCAAGAGTGAATTAGCTCAAAGAAACCATGAGTTGCAGCAGTCATTGATCGTTCGGGAAAATATTGAGCGGCTTTCGCAACATGATCTCAAGGGACCGCTGACGGGCATTATTGGCGTTCCTCAAATTCTTTTGGAAGCGGATAACCTGACGGAGGGACAAAAATCAATCCTTAAGATGATGGAAAAAAGCGGGTATGCCATGTTGGAGATGATCAACCGCTCTCTGGACTTGTTCAAAATGGAAAATGGTAGTTATCTGTTGAATCCAGAACGATTTGATCTGTTGGAAATACTGGAAAGAATCGCCGCCGATTTAAAACGATCCGCTGCGACAAAAGGGGTGACGATTCACATGATGCCTCCCGATGGTGGACCGTGTGAGGTTGTTGGGGAGAAAATGTTATGTTACCCCATGTTTTTCAACCTGATTTTGAATGCTATTGAGGCTTCCAATCCAAATGATGTTGTGACGATTCAATGGTCCAGTGGTTCTGGCGGGAAAAGTGTGCGGATTACCAATAGCGGCGAAGTTCCCCAAGCCATCCGGGAGCGGTTTTTCGATAAATATGTGACATCGGGCAAGAAAAATGGGACGGGTCTGGGAACCTATTCCGCATGGCTCTCGGCTAGAACCCAACACGGGGCGATTGCGTTGGATTCCAGCCAGCCCGGGAAAACGTCGGTTGTTGTCACGCTGCCATTTTCCAAAGGATTCAGCAATCCTGGTTTTTCTGCATTGTTGCATCCTGCCATTTAATCGTATGGGGTGAGGATGATCCCCAGTGTTATTCGTCCTCCTCCAGAATTTTTTCCCCTTCCCTTTTGAAGCGGTCGCGGTTTCCCGGCCAGTAAGCCCAGAACACAATTCCCAGGAATACCAAGAAGAACACGACCAGAGAAAATTCTTTCGAGTAGAGCATCAGCGTATTAAATTCCATAAAATCATGCTCCTTTTGGATTTTCCATCACTTCCAACGGCAGATTGTAAAATACCGGCCCCATGGCACTATCCAACGTCAGGTGCAACTCCCAGTGTCCGGGTAACGGCGGCTTGACCTGGGCCTCATAAAGACCAGGTTTCTGTTCCTGCATGACTACCGGCTGATCTTTCCCCTCCTGGACGCTACGATATAAAGAACCCTGGATGGTCACGCCCGTGATGGGTTGGCCCATGCGGTCCTTCAAAGTCATACGCACCAAGCCCGCCACACCGCTGACGAGACCTGGATCGGGCAGGTCCACCGACAGGCCCAGGTTTTCTTGTTTTTGTCTTTGTTGCAAAGTTTCATTGAATGCCAACCCTTTTTCATAGTGGTTGGCTGTTGTAACACCGTTAAATGTCTCCATTCCCAGGATGATCATGACACCGTTGGCGATAAAAACACAGACAAAGAATAGGACCAAGCCGGTTAGCCATGGATTGAGGTGAAACTTTTTTGAACTTTCGGAATGATGGGTATCTATAGAATTCATTATGGCCTCATAAAAATGCTTTGATAGCTGTTTTTTCCCCCTTGGGGATCCAGTGCTGTCAATTGAAAGATAATTTCCTGTGGTCCGTGTTGGACATGGTTGGCAGCTTGTTTAAGATAGACGGTATAGGGGGCGACTTCACCGGGAGAAAGTGTCAAAAGTGGCTGCCCCTGAGGATCGACATCGTTGATGGCGGCTACTTTGAGGGAAGCCCCTTCCAGACCGGAGACACCCAATGCGTAGGTTTGTTGGTTGGAACTCATGTTCAATGCTCTGATTGTGAAGTTATTTTGAATACTGCCATCGGATTGGGTGATATAAGTGGGTTGGCGATGGTGAACGACGTTGAGTTCCACGGGGGGGCGTAACAGGAGAGATGCGGCAATGGCCCCCAGGAACCCAGTCAACAGTGTACCATACGCCAAAATCCGAAAGCGAAACCAGCGGGTTTTTTGCCCCCCCATTTCTCTCAGGGAGGTGTAACGGATCAGTTCGTTGGGGAGGTGGAGCTTGTCCTTGACGGTGTTACAGGCGTCGATACAGGCACCACAGGTGATACATTCGTATTGCTGACCATTGCGTATGTCGATTCCGGTAGGACACACGGTCACACATTCCCGGCAATCGATGCAGAAGCCCACTTTTTCCGATGTAGAATTACGGATGCGGCGATTGGCCTGACGGGGTTCACCCAGTTCGGGATGGTAGGCGACGATAATGGTATCATCATCGAACATTGCCCCCTGGAACCGAGCATAGGGGCACATGTAGATGCAGACCTGTTCACGAGCAAAGCCTGCCATTGTGTAAGTTGTCAGAGTCAAAAATGCCAGGGTGATCCACGCTGCGGAGGGGGCATTGCCCGAGATAAATCCGCGTAACAAGGTTGGGGCATCGGAAAAGTAGAACACAAACACACCTGCTGTCACTAGGCCAATGAACAACCATGCCAAGTGTTTGCCCAGCTTGCGGGCCAATTTTTCCAGGTTCCAGGGGGATTGGTCTAACTTGATACGCCGTTTGCGATTGCCTTCAAAAAAACGTTCCACCTGGAGGAATAGGTCGGTCCAGACGGTCTGGAAACACATGTAGCCACAGAATACCCGGCCCGCCAAGGCGGTGATGAAGAACAGCCCCAGGGCGGCGGCGATCAACAACAGGGCGAGGAGGAAAATTTCCTGGGGCCATATTACAATATCGAATATGTAGAATTTACGCTCTGGCAAATCAAATAGCACAGCTTGATTGGGTAGGTTTCCAGGTCTATCCCACCGGACGAATGGTAATATATAATAGATCCCTAGGAGTAATATTACAGAAACCCATCGGACATTACGGAAAAATCCCGACTGATATTTTGGATATTGTTTTTTCCAGTCGGCATAGAGGGAATCGGTATGGGTTGCCATGGTTATGCTTCCTTTTTATTTTTGGGAAAGGAATTTTTTTTCTTGATTACCGGTTGATTATATTTTTAAATGAGGATGTTTTCAAATCAGAATTCGTGTTTTTATTGCATCATCTTCGTGATTGCCGAATATTCAGATGATCAATGCGTTTTAGGGAGGTATGATGATCACTCAACGGGTGGAAACTGAGAAGTATGACTATGACGTGGTGAAATTGTTTACCATCATGTCGGTTGTCTATGGAATCGTTGGTTTTTTAATCGGGGTGATTATCGCCCTGGAGCTGGCGTTTCCAGAGTTGAACGGGGGTATTCCGTATATCTCCTTTGGGCGGCTGCGGCCATTGCATACATCGGCGGTGATTTTTGCGTTTGGGGGGTCGGTGTTGTTTGCAACCAGCTATTATGTGGTGCAGCGAACGTGCAAGGCGCGTTTATTTTCCGATTTCCTGAGCCG
Organism: Magnetococcales bacterium DCbin2; assembly: GCA_002753615.1. Taxonomy (GTDB): domain Bacteria; phylum Pseudomonadota; class Magnetococcia; order Magnetococcales; family UBA8363; genus UBA8363. The sequence continues at coordinate 16,502 of PEAO01000036.1, read as the reverse complement.
CCTGACGTTTTGGGGTTGGAATTTGGTGATCGTGGGAGCGGTGGTCACTTATCCTCTGGGGCTGACCCAGGGGAAGGAGTATGCGGAGACCATTTGGCCCATCGATATTTTGATCACCGTGGTATGGGTCGCCTACTTCATCAACTTTGTTGGGACACTGGCCAAACGCAAGGAGAGGCATATCTATGTTGCCAACTGGTTTTACCTGGCGTTCATTATCACCGTGGCCATGTTGCACATCGTCAATAGTCTTGCCATTCCGGTTAATCTAACCGACTCCTACTCGATTTATCCTGGGGTGCAGGATGCCATGATTCAGTGGTGGTATGGGCATAATGCGGTGGGATTTTTTCTGACGGCGGCCTTTTTGGGGTTGATGTATTATTTTGTCCCCAAGCAGGCGGAACGCCCCGTCTACTCTTACCGTCTCTCCATTGTCCATTTTTGGGCGTTGGCATTTTTGTACATTTGGGCCGGTCCCCATCATTTGCACTATACGGCACTTCCAGATTGGGCCAGTACCCTGGGTGCTACGTTCTCCATCATGTTGCTGCTTCCTTCCTGGGGTGGGATGATCAACGGCATCATGACTTTGAGCGGTGCTTGGGATAAATTGCGTACCGATCCTATCTTGCGGTTTTTCATTATTTCCCTCTCGTTCTATGGAATGTCTACCTTTGAGGGGCCGATGATGTCTATCAAGTCGGTGAACGCCCTGTCCCATTACACGGATTGGACTGTAGGTCATGTTCATTCTGGCGCATTGGGGTGGGTGGCGATGGTCTCATTTGGTGCCATCTATCATCTTGTGCCCAAATTATGGGGTACGACAACGTGGTCAGTTCGTTTGATCAATGTCCACTTTTGGATGGCGACCATTGGTATCGTGATTTATATCGTCTCCATGTGGATTTCAGGGGTTATGCAAGGACTCATGTGGCGTGCCTATGATCACTACGGCAATCTGACCTATTCTTTTGCTGAAACTGTTGGGGCGATGCATCCCTACTATGCTTTCCGGGCTGTGGGTGGGATCATTTTTCTTCTTGGCGCACTTTTGATGGCGTTTAACGTGATCAAAACAATCGGTAATAAGACCGTCTCGACCGCCCGCGTTGGTTAAGGTGGGACTCATAAAGATCGTTACAGCGCATTTGAGCTGGTAAGGAGAACACTGTGAATCACGCAACGATTGAAAAAAGTATTCCATTGATGGCCATACTCACCTTGATTGTGGTGGCTATTGGTGGACTGGTTGAAATTGTGCCGTTGTTTTATCTCAAAAGCACCGTGGTCAAAGTGGACGGGATGCGACCCTATACCCCTTTGGAACTCAAGGGGCGCGACATTTATCTGCGCGAAGGGTGTTACAACTGCCATTCCCAAATGATCCGGCCTTTCCGCGATGAAGCACAGCGTTATGGCCATTATTCTTTGGCAGCGGAGAGCATGTATGATCATCCGTTTCAGTGGGGATCAAAACGGACCGGACCCGATTTAGCTCGGGTGGGGGGGAAATATTCCAGCCTTTGGCACCAAGCCCACATGCGTCGTCCCCAGGATGTTGCGCCGGAGTCTGTGATGCCGCGCTATCCCTGGCTGGAGGAAAATGAGTTGGATTTTGCCGATGTTGGCAAGCGCATGGAGGCGTTATCGAAGGTTGGAGTTCCCTATACGTCGGACCAAATTGCCCATGCCGTGGATGATCTCAAGGCGCAGGCTGTCTTTCAGAGTGATAACGCTACGTTGCGTCAGCGTTATGGAGAACGGATGGCTTTTGATGATTTTGATGGTCACCCAGAGAAAATCACCGAATTGGATGCGCTGGTTGCGTATCTGCAAATGTTGGGTACCCTGGTGGACTTTTCCACGCCCCAACCTAAAACCCATTGAGAACCGAGCATGGCCCGGATAACAAGGAGACCCTTTCATGTCAGATAAGAGCAAAGTGGAAACCACGGGACATCAGTGGGATGATGACGAAGGCTATCCACTCAAAGAGTACAACAACCCGCTGCCCAAATGGTGGCTGTACACCTTTTATGCAACCATCATATGGGCTTTTGTCTATTGGTTTTTTTACCCCACATGGCCCATGGTCGATGATTATACGCGGGGTCTTTTGGGATGGAGTATGCATAAGCAATTGGAAGAGGAGATGGCGGAAGCCCAGGTGCAGCAAAAGCCTTTCAATGACCGTTTGGAACAGATGTCTCTGACGGATATTACCCGGGATCCGCAGTTGCAGCAGTATGCCATATCGGGTGGCAAGGCCATTTTTGGCGACAATTGTGCCCCGTGCCATGGTAGCGGTGGTGTGGGATCGCTGGCGGGTGGTTTTCCGGTGTTGGTGGATGATGATTGGCTGATTTCTGGAACCATTGAAGGGATTCAGGAGACCATCAAGACGGGTCATACAGCGATGATGCCTGCGCATCAGAAGGAGTTTGGCGGTGCGTTTACCCCCAGCCAGGTGGATGATTTGGCCGCCTATGTTCTGTCCCTGAGTGGTCGGGAGGGTGACAAGGAGGCGCAGGCTCGTGGTGGTGTGTTGTTTAAGGGTGATGCAGGTTGCGTGGGTTGTCACGGAGACAATGGCAAGGGGTCTGCCAAGGACACCAGTGGTGGATCACCGATGGAAAAGACCGTTGGTGCCCCCAACCTGACGGACGGTATCTGGTTGTACGGTGGGGATGCGGCGGCGGTGCGTCTTTCCATCGCCAAGGGGCGCAGTGGGCGGATGCCGGCCTGGAGTGTGGGTTCGGAAGGGCTGAATCGTAAGCTTTCCCCGTTGGATGTGAAGCAGGTGGCGGTTTATGTTCATAGTCTGGGGGGCGGGCAGTAGTCGTCAGGGGTTGATGGTTTGTTGTTTTGAGTGTCAGGGTCAGGTCAAGGATTGGAACGTGGGTGTTCCCTTGTCCTTGGGATGAATACTTTGGGGTGCCCCCCCAAACCCCCGCCGGGGGGATGATCCCCCCGGCTCCCCGCAATGGTTTACGTGTTCAAGTCATCCTTCTTTGTTTCTTTGGAAGTTTCCGGGATCATCGACTGATCGTCGTCGAAAAGAATCCGGTGGGCAGGCCCTTCCATGTCCTCAAATTGTCCTGTTTTAACGCCCCATAGCATCCACATCAAGCCGATGGCTCCCAGGATCAGGGCTATGGGTAACAATACGAAAACGATATCCATCAAACGCTCTCTAGAATGGTGGCTAATATTTTCATGGTGTTGGGACCATTCTTTGCAGCCGCAAAGCGTTGGCAACCACCACCAGACTCGATATGGGCATCGCAATGGCGGCGACGATGGGGTTTACCAACCCAGCCATGGCCAACGGAATGGTCAATGCGTTATAGCCCAACGAAAAAAGAAGATTGCCCCGTATGACCCGCATGGTGGCCCAGGCGAGAGTAAAGGTGAAGGTCACAGGGGTCAATCCCGGATTCAGAATGATCATATCGCTGGATTGCACCGACAGATCGGAAGCGGAGGCCACCGCCATCCCCACATCCGCCAAAGCCAATGCCGGGGCATCGTTGATACCATCCCCCACCATGACGACCCGTGTTCCATCGGCCTGCATGGTGGCAATGACGTGAGATTTGGTTTCCGGGAGAACGCCACCGATAGCGGCATGGGCACCAATATGGGCCGCTGTCCAGGTAACCGCCGCCTGTTGGTCTCCCGAAAGAAGGGTGACGATCATCCCTTTTTCTTTCAGAAATTGCACCGTCTCCCGCGCATCGGATTTGACGCAATCTTCGAGTCCCAACCAACCAAGAAAACGACCGTCCTCGGCACAGGCGATCCAGGTTGTCGGCTGTTGTGTGTGGAAGGTGGGGGGGAAAATGGCGGGGTCAGGGTTGTCTCCAAGGACAAATTCAATGCGTCCTACCCGAATTTCATGTCCATCGATCCAGGCTGCAAGCCCAAGGCCCGGTTGGTTTTTCACTCTGGTGGCATCAGGAAACGGTCCCCAATGTTCTTCCTCAAAGGCACGGACAACGGCTCGGCCCAAAGGGTGTTCCGAATAACGTTCCACCGAGGCGGCTTTGGTCAAGAGTTGACGCCTATCGATCCCTGCCGTTGGAGCAGGAACGTATTGGGTAACCTTGGGCTTGCCTTCGGTCACTACGCCGGTTTTATCCAATACCACCTGACGAACTTTGGTCAACCGTTCCAGGCTATCGGGGTCGCGGATGAGTACGCCCATCCGTGTGGCGACACCACAAGCCACCAACATGGCCGCCGGCGTTGCGAGTCCCAAAGCGCAGGGGCAGGTGATGATCAGCAGAGAAACGGCGTTGTCCAAAGCCTGAGTGGGGTCCCAATACCACCAAAGGGTAAAGGTGATCCCCGCCAAGAGAGTAACAGCGGCGACGAACCAGCCAGCGATTCGATCCGCCAGGGTGTGAATGACGTTGCGACCACTTTGGGCTGCCACGACCGCCGCGATGATTCTGGCCATGGTTGTTTCTGCGCCGATGCGGCGTACCCGAACATGGATGGCACCATCCACGTTGACGGTGCCGCCAGCGACTGTAGATCCTGGAAATTTGACGACCGGGACTGTTTCGCCGGTGAGCATGGATTCATCGACTGTCGTTTGTCCCTGGATGACCCAACCATCCACGGCGATCCGTTCTCCAGGACGGACGACGACTTCATCATCGACCCGTACCTCGGACAGGACGATTCTTTGTTCCTGACCATTGCGGATGACCTGAGCGGTATCGGGTTGAAATCCGGTGAGCCGTTCGGCGGCACCCGCAGCTTTGCTGCGGGCGATGGATTCCAGATATCGGCCCAGCAACAAAACGAAAATAAAAACCGTCACCGAGTCAAAGTATACCTTTTCCGAACCCAGGATTGTTGCGACGACGCTTGCGGTAAAGGTGACAGCGGCACCAAGACTGATGGAAAAATCCATGGTCAGGTGACCCGCTTTGAGTCCACGCCAAGCCCCCTGAAAAAACAGACTGCCAGAATAAAAAAATACCGGCATGGCGACAATCAGCGAGACCCAATGAAAAAAGGATCGATAGGAGGGGGCCATTCCCTGAAAAGTTCCTGCGTACAAGGCGACGGCGATGAACATGATATTGGCAGCCCCAAAAGCGGCCACCCCCAAACGTCCCAGCAATGCCCGGTCACGATTTCGATTGACCTGCTCCACCTTGGCCTGATCATAGGGATAGGCTTTGTATCCGACCCGACCCAGGGCGAGAATCAATTGCGAGAGGGAGGTTTGTTCTGGATCCCAACGGACAATGGCCCGAAAATTGGCAAAATTGACTTGGGCATCCACGACCCCTGGTACCCGGCGCAAAATTTGTTCATTCAGCCAGACACAAGCGGCACAGTGGATACCGTCCAAAAGCAAATGCGCCTCCTTGATTCCCCCAGGGAGGTCGCGTACCCGCTCCTTTTGAAATTCAGGGTCATCGTAGGCGTTGACCTCCTTCTCTTTTTCCGCATCCACGACCATGCCTACGATCCCTTGGGATCTGCGATCATAGTAGGAAGCAAGTCCAAAGCCATGGATCAGACGAAAAGCACCCAGACAACCTTGGCAGCAAAAAAGTTTTCCATCCTGGCTATGGATGGGTTGCGTATCGGCGGTGAGTCCACAATGATAACAAACGTTGGTAGGATTTTTTTCCAATGATACCATCCTTTCTTCCGTATTTTATAACTTCATCAACTTTGTAAAACTACTCTTCAAAACAGGAGCAACACCATGTTTCCATCTCCAATCGATTTATGGCTGGTCTTTGTGACGGCTCTTTTCGCCAGCGGTCACTGCATTGGGATGTGTGGTGGCATGGTGGCTGCCTTGAGTTTGCACGCACCAGGAAGCCCTGACGATGCCCATCAGTCAAGTTATTTCATGGGGCGACATTTTTTTTATGGGATAAGCCGTCTGTCCACCTATTTAGTGCTGGGGGGAATCAGTGGTTGGTTGGGTTCCATGGCCCCTTCCATTGGGAGGTCTCCGATCCTTTCGGCACTACCGTTGTTGGTGGCGGGAGTGGGAATGATCGCCATGGGTTTGGAAACTTGGGGCGTTTGGCAATTAAAAATCCCCATCATCAATAGTTGGCTTGCGGGTCTTGAGCAACGATCCATCCGGGAGAATACCTGGAGGAAACCCGTTGTCTTAGGGGTGCTGACAGGTCTTCTTCCCTGTGGATTACACTGGGCCTTTCAAGCCAAGGCTTTTGCGACTGGATCGGTCACGGGGGGACTCTTGATTTTGACCGCCTTTGGCGTAGGAACCTTGCCGGCGATGTTGGGGTTGGGTTGGGTGATTCATTTTATGGGAAATAAAGTCCGTAAAAATTTACAGATTATCGCCGCCATTGTTGTCATCGGCATGGGGATTATGGCCCTGGTCAAAGGGCTGCATAAGGCGGGCCTGATCAATTGACCGTTGTTTCTTAATGAACGGAGTGACCTAGGGCGTGTTGACATTCGATCATTTGCTGACACCCCCTTGAAAAATTATTGAAAGAAAAAAGGGGTCTGGGGGATTGCCCCCAGGGTTTTGACTTTGTTTTTGAATTTAAACAAAAAGGTTTCCATGCCCTGCTTTTGACCTTTCTTTTGAATTTAAACAAAGTCAAACGCGAAGAATGAAGCTCTTTGTCTAAATTCAAAAAAAAACCTTGGGGCACTGCCCCAAACCCCGCTGGGGGGGATGATCCCCCCCAGACCCCCGCAATCGTTTTTCAAACGGTGTATTTTTTCGGTTTAGTGGGCAACCTTTTTCTTCTTTTTCTCGGCGTGGGTTTTGAGTTCTTCGGTGAGGGTATCAATGGTGTCATTGACAGCCGCCATGACCGTTGCCGACTCTCTGGTGGCCGTGATGGTGCTGCCGGGAACATTGATCACCGCCTTGGCTTCGGCGCGCTGCTCGTTTTTGTGCGCATGTTTCTCAATGGTAAAACGGGCACTGGTTATGGGACCGAATCGTTGATCCAGATTTTCCAACCGTTTGGTGATTCGATCCTTCAGTTCATCGCCGATATCCAGTTGGCGGCCTTCAAGTTTAATTTCCATCTTTCTTTTCTTTCCCCTGTTTCCAAAGGTCTTTCCCAAAATCCCAGGACTATTTGACCGTTCTCACGCCAAAAGTCCGGGACACCCAGTTGTTGTGTATGGACCCGCAAAGAGTCCTTCCAAAAAAATCAGGCCAGAAGCGAACCCATGGACTGTCAACCACAGGCTTTCTGGCCATAAACACCCCTGTCAGGGAGCAAAGTCCGCCCCCTGACAGGGAAATTTTCGACTTTCTATCCAATGGTTACCAGAGGGGCACCCACATTGACCATATCGCCCTTCTTGACGCTGATTGCGGTAATGGTGCCATCCTTGGGGGCATGAATTTCCGCTTCCATCTTCATGGCCTCGATGATGACAATGACATCTCCCGTCTTGACTGGCTTGCCAATCTCCGCAACAACTTTGCAGATGGTCCCAGAAAGGTTGGAAGGGACCACCAAGCTTTTTCCATCCGCAGGCACCGATGCAGCTCCCGCTTTGGCTGCTGCTTTGGAACCCGAAGCCTTGCGCGGTTTTGCAGGCTGTCTGGAGGCTACTTCGCCGCCACCCCCCGCTGCCGGGAGAAAGCCCCAGCATTTGGAATAAACATCACCGATATAGACCAACTGTCTCCCTTCGGTGCTTTCCGCAGGGGCGGACGCCGCAGCGGCTGGGGCAGCGGCTTCTGCCGCCGGTTTGGCCGCCTGGACACCGGGAGCCGGCTCAAAGGCACTCGGATTGTTGCGGTTTTCCAGGAACTTCAAACCAACCTGGGCAAACAAGGCGTAGATCATGACATCATCGATGACATCTTTGGCCAGCTTGATCCCTTTTTCTTTGGCCAAATTTTTTACTTCTTCGGTCAGCTTATCCACTTCCGGTTCCAGGAGATCCGCCGGACGGCAGGTGATGGGCTTTTCTCCCTTTTCCAACACCCGTGCTTGCAACTCTTTGTTCATGGGGGCGGGGGTGGCACCATATTCACCGCGCAGGATGCCGCGTGTCTCTTTGGCGATATTCTTGTACCGTTCGCCGCTCAACACGTTGAAGACCGCTTGGCTGCCGACAATTTGCGATGTTGGGGTTACCAGGGGGATATAGCCCAAATCTTTGCGAACACGGGGGATTTCTTCGAGAACGGCGTCAAACTTATCCATCGCCCCTTGTTGCTTGAGCTGGCTTTCCATATTGGTCAACATACCGCCCGGAACCTGGGCCACCAGGATGCGGGAATCCACCCCTTTGAGCGAACCTTCAAACTGGGCGTATTTCTTCCGAACTTCGCGGAAATAGGCGGCGATTTCTTCAAGCTTTTTGATATCCAGGCCGGTATCGCGTGGCGTGCCACCCAAGATGGAGACCACCGATTCGGTGGCGGAATGGCCATAGGTCATACACATGGAGGAGATGGAGGTATCCACCATGTCGATCCCCGCCTCACACGCCTTGACGATGGCCGCCGTGGACATGCCGGTGGTGGCATGGCAATGCATGGCGATGGGAAGCTTGACTGTCTCTTTGAGCTTGCTGACCAACTCTTCGGCGGTGTAGGGATTGATCAACCCGGACATGTCTTTGATGCAGATGGAGTGGGTTCCCATATCTTCCATCTTTTTGGCCATATCCAGCCAAAACTGGGTCTTGTGGACCGGACTCAGGGTATAAGAGAGGGTTCCCTGGGCATGTTTGCCCACCTTGACGACGGAACGGATGGCCGTTTCCAGATTGCGCACATCATTCATGGCGTCAAAGATACGGAAGACATCCATGCCGTTGACGGCGCAACGCTCGACGAATTTTTCGACAACGTCGTCGGCGTAATGCCGATAGCCCAGGATATTTTGTCCCCTGAAAAGCATTTGCATGGGGGTTTTCGGCATGGCCGCTTTGAGACGCCGCAGCCTTTCCCAGGGATCTTCACCCAGGAACCGAATACAGGCATCGAAGGTGGCTCCTCCCCACGTTTCCAATGACCAATACCCGACTTCATCAAGCTTGGCGGCGATGGGGAGCATGTCGTCAATGCGCATGCGGGTGGCGAGCAAGGATTGATGGGCGTCCCGAAGAACGACCTCAGTAATTCCAAGGGGTTTCGTTTTCATAGTTTTTCCATGTTTCCTGGTCATAACGCTGTTTGAAAACCAAGTTGGTAAATGGGATCATTAACAATACGGCAATGACGATGTGACTTAAACGCACCCCCACCAGAGCGGGGCCAGAATAGGCTTGGCCCTCAAACCAAGCTCCCCACACAGCCCAAGGGCAAGTGAAACATTCCATAAAATTCATACACGCCTATGCATCATACCACCTTTTTCAAGTCAAATTCCAGGATGCCAGTTGCTCCCGCCTCTTTTAACTTGGGGAGGAGATCCCGGACCATGGATCGGTCCACGACAGTTTCCACGGCACGCCAGCGGTCATCCAGGAGTGGATTGACGGTAGGCGATGTCAAGCTGGGGAGAATGGACATGATGCCGTCCAGATTGTGTGTTGGAACGTTCATTTTTAGCAATACTTTATGGCGGGCATCGAGGGCTGCCTTCAACAACAGGGCAATTTGATCGATTTTCTCCCGTTTCCATGATACTTGCATCGCTTGGGGGTTGGCGATGAGCTTGGTACGGGTGACCAGGAGTTCTTCGACGATTCTGAGCCGATGTGCCCGTAGAGTCGAGCCGGTCTCGGTGATTTCCACCACCGCGTCCACCAGCCCTTCCACGACTTTGGCCTCGGTGGCCCCCCAGGAAAAAATAACCTCGGCCTTAACCCCCCGCTCTTCAAGGTAGCGGCGGGTAAAATTTTGCAACTCGGTGGCGATCCGTTTCCCTTGCAAATCCTGAACGCTTTGGATGGGGGAATTTTCCGGGGCGACCAAAACCCAGCGGCATGGCTGGTTGGAGCTTTTGGAATATTCCAAGGTAGCCACATCGGCGATTTGGTCCTGGCAATCGCGTTCGATGATCCAATCCCAACCGGTCAAGGCGGCATCTAGGGTGCCATCGGCGACGTACAGGGCCATTTCCTGGGGCCGCATGAGCTTGCAGACCAGGGATGGGTCATCGACCGTCGGAAAATAGTTGCGGGAATTGATACCAATGGACCATCCTGCCTGGGCAAACAGTTCGACGGTGGCCTTTTCCAGACTCCCTTTGGGGATCCCCAGCTTCAGTTGATTCGGTGCATTCATTCTCGTCTCGCCAGTATTAATCCTGGGGGTAGCCCAGGAGTTCAATGAGTTGATTGAAATGATGGATAATACCGTCGGGATGAAGATCTTCCAACGGTTCTCCACGATTATATCCGTGGGATACGAGGATCAGCTTGCAACCCGCATTCTTGGCTGCGAGCGCATCGGTTTCGGAATCGCCCACCATGACCGTCGTTGCCGCAGTACCCTGCAACCGGGATATGGCATGGTGCAGGGGGAGGGGATGGGGTTTGCGTTCCGCCAGGGTATCGCCACCGACCACTACGGGAAAAAATCGTGTCAGATCGAGATCATCCAACATAAGGTGGGTGAGAAATTCCGGCTTGTTGGTGACCACCGCCATGGGACAGTTTAGGCGTTTCAGGGTTTCCAGGGTTTCAACGACCCCAGGATAGGGGAAGGAATGGTCGGTGAGGTGCTGGCGATAATAATCGAGAAACGCCGTGACTGTCGCTTCAAAATCGGGATCATCCTCGGGCGGTGTGGCTCCCAATCCCCATAATCCCCGTGCCAAAAGATAGCGTGCCCCATTGCCGACATAATCGCGGACCAATTCCAGGGGAAGTTCTGAGCGTCCCCGCAGGGTGATGACATGATTGGTAGCGCGCCATAAATCGGGAGCAGAGTCTACCAGGGTGCCGTCTAGGTCAAACAAAATGGTGCGTATTGTCGAGGGAAAAGTCATCATTGCATCCGAGAGATGTATGGTAGTCCGCGATAATTTCCATCATGATCCAAACCATAGCCTACCATGAATCCGTCGGGAACCTGGAACCCCACATGATCGACCTGGACGTTGACCTGTCGCCCGGAGGGTTTATCCAACAGGACGACGGTGATCACTTCTGCTGCCCCCTTATTGATAAGATGAGTTTGGAGTGTTTTCAAGGTATATCCCGAATCGAGGATCTCATCCAAGAGAATAACCGGATGGCCTCGGACATCCAGGGTGTGATCCAGGATAATTTGGATGGCTCCGGGGCTGGAGGTTCCCGACCCATAGGAGGAAGCGGTGATAAAATCGACCCTGGGGTTGACACCCAGGCGGCTCAGGGCGCGTACCAGATCGGCGGCGAAAATGAAGGCCCCTTTCAGGACTGCCAGGATGATGGGATTGGGTTTCAGGATCGGAAGGAGTTCCCGTGCCAGTTCGGTAACACGCTGGCTGATGCGTATTTCATCAAGGAACGTATGCAGGACGGGGGGATTCATCCCTTCCTCTTTTCCAGAAGGAACACAGCCACCGGGGCCAGCAAGTTGGAGACCGTCCGGGGGAGAATCCTCACCAGATGTCTTTTCAACGGGCTTCGGGGAAGTCCGCCCCAGGCGGCCAGGGGAATTTGTTCGATGATATTGATTTCCATCTGCCGACAAAGATCCTGGAAGTCGAGGATGGAACACATGCGAATATTGGGGGTATTGAACCATTCATACGGGAGCATGGGGGTTTTGGGCATTCGGCCCGAAAGCAAAAGTTGTACCCGTATGTTCCAATGGCCAAAATTGGGAAAGGAGACGATAATTTTTTTCCCGACGCGCAACATTTCGCGGATGACAAACCGTGGCCGCCGCACCGCCTGGAGCGTTTGGGACAGGATGACATAATCGAAGGTGTCGTCGGTGTGGTCCGACAACCCCTGGTCGATGTCGCCGTGGTATACGGGGAGGCCACGGGCGATGCAGGCATGCATCCCTTGGGTGGAAATTTCCACGCCAAAACCACGGGCGTTTTTGTTATTGATCAGGTATTCCAACAGCAAACCGTCGCCGCAACCCAGGTCGAGGACGCGCGCCCCATCGGCGACTAGGCTGGCGATGACCTCCTGGTCGATGCGTAGGTCGGAGGCGTCGGTGGTTTGGATGGGAGCGATGTCATCATGGTATTGCGTCATGCGGGGCGATCCTTGTGATGCCGACGGCGCAGTTCTTCGTCGTAGAGCCGATTGATGAACGTGGCGATAGAGCGGCTGTATTCCAGGTCTGGCAAAAGGAACGAATCATGTCCGTGAGGGGAGTGAAACTCCTGGTAGGAGACATTTTTCTGGTGCAAATTCAGGATGCGGACGAGTTCCTTGGAACGGGAACTGTCAAAACGCCAGTCGGTATCAAAGCTCATGACGAACAGGCGGGCATGGACTTTTTGTAGTCTTTGGGCGGTGGTTTCGGGATCGGGGAATGGGTCAAAGTAATCCATCGATTTGGTGATATACAGATAGGTGTTGGCATCAAATTTTTTGCCGAAGGTCGATCCCTGGTATTTGAGATAGGATTCCACGGCGAAATCGGTTTCCAACGCGAAGGAGAACTGTTCCCGGTTTTGGAGTCGGCGTCCAAATTTTTCGTGCAACCCTTTTTCCGACAGATAGGTAATATGGGCCATCATGCGGGCGACGGAGAGTCCGCGTTCTGGTTTGGACCCGTGGTAATAATCGCCGTTATTGAAGTCGGGATCTTGGGTAATGGCTTGTCTTGCGACGGCGTTGAAGGCAATGTTTTGTGCCGACAGGCGGGGGGTGGAGGCGATGATCAGGGCACCGCCGACACATTCGGGGTAGTCGAGTGCCCATTGCAGGGCGATCATCCCCCCCATGGAGCCTCCGGCGACCGCCAGGACTTTTTTGATTCCCAGGTGGTCGAGCAACGCCTTTTGGAGGCGGGCGATGTCACCGATGGTGATCAGGGGAAAATTGAGGGCATAGGGTTTATTGGTTTTGGGATCGATGCTGGAGGGGCCGGATGTCCCGTCGCAGCCGCCAAGATTATTGGAGCATAAAACAAAGAATCGATTGGTATCAAATGGTTTTCCAGGACCGATGTAGCCATCCCACCAACCGGTTTTGGTCTCATCGGGGTGATGGCGTCCGGCGGCGTGGGCATTGCCGGAGAGGGCATGGCAGATCAAAATGACGTTGCTCAGGGTGTCATTGGGTGTGCCATAGGTTTCGTAGGCGACGGTGATGGGTTGCAGGGTGGCACCGCTGTCGAGTTTCAGGGGGTCGCCCTGTTCAAACAACGTGACTGTCTGGGTCGTCACCAAGCCTATAGATTGGGCAGACTGGCCGGAATCGGGTCGATGTGAGGATGTGTGGTCCATGGGCCTTCGATCAAAAGGATTGTTACCATCCGACGGTGGGATCTTCCATTCATTTTTCCTTTGCGTCAAGTGCTTGTCCACATCCTAGGCCATGGACAGGGTGTGGCATTCTCATACCACCTTGACCACGACGGGTGTTTTATGGAAATGATCACCCTTTTGTCCATGGCGGCGGTTTCAATTTTAGGATGAGGGTGTGACCATTGTCTGAGACACCACAAGCATCTTCCATTTTGCTGTCCCATCTGCACGGATTGGGCGATCCCCACAGAAAAATCTTGCAATTGGTTGCCATTGCTTTCGATGTCATCCCGGCATCATTGGTGGTGGCATGTCTGAAAAAGTTGAAAATCAAACAGCCCAATGCGGGTTGGTTCAGTGTTAGAACTTTGCAGCCCCCTATTGAATCTTTGATTGCCATGGGTTTGCTCAAACGGGATCTGGATACGGGATTTCATTTTCGGATTATCCCAACCATTGCCGATGCTGCGGTGCGTCAGGCGGTGGCGGATGGGATGTTTGCCGATTTGATGCGGGTCATCGAAGGGGAGTTGCCGTCGGTGCTGCATTCTGGTGGCGTGGGAGGGATGCCGCGTTTGTTGAGTTTTGATCGGGCGGTACGGGAAATTCGTCTGGGGTTGCTGACGGGGGATGAGGAGCGGGTATTTCGTTTTCTGGGTTATGCCGCCAGCCAACGTTCTGAAGATTATCGCAGAAATCCCCCTTTGGTTCGGTTATGTACCGAGCCGTGGGATCCTGATCGGATGGCGGCGTTGCCATTGGGGATTCAGGTTAGGGCTTTAGAGGAGATGCTCACCTTGGCGTTGTTGAATCTGGACCCGGTGGATGGGATTGGACAACTCCTGGAGACGCACCGCCAGCAACCTTGCGCAAAAAACGGACCCGAATTGCGTGCCCTCTACATGGTTGTCCTGTTGATTCAGGGTCGGTTGCAGGAGGCGGTGGATTTACTGGCGAATGGCAAAACCAGACCTGTGGGGGCCGAGATTGTTTTCAAGGGGTGGATCGATTTTTTGAAGGGGAAAAATCGGCAGGCGATTACGACCCTCGGCAAGATGGTATTGGTTCTTGACGATTTCCGGTTGATGAGCCAACACAATCCATTTCCTTATTATTGGGGCGGTTTGTTTTTGTTGCTGGGGTTGTTGAAGCAGGGGAAGGGGGAAGCCCGTCAGCAGGTGTTGAATGTGGTGCAACGGATGGAACGCAATCCCAACAATCCTCTGACTTCGGCCTGTCAGGCGATGCGGGCGGTGGCTCTGGCGCGTGGGGGGGATTCCGATCATGCCTTGTTGATCTTGGGTTATCGGGCCGAAACCGCCAAAGAGGGGCTTCCATGGCTCCGTGCCGAGATGGTGACCCCGCTTATGCCGGTTCGGGAAGGGGGATGGAATCCGGCGTTGCCCAAAGCGGTGTTTTCGTGGCGTGCGGATGGCTTGCCCGAACTGTTTCGTATGATGGCCTTGTATTGGATCGATCATGAGGTGGCGGCGGTGGCGGCGGTTGTGGCGCATGTCACGGCGATTCACAAACGGGCCTTGGCGCATGATTATCCATGGGTAGCGATGGAGACGGCGGCTTTGTTGGGGCGGTTGACCCAGAGGGATGATTGTCGTGAGACCCTGGAGGGGTTGGAAAAACGGTTGGGTTTCTCCTGTGTGACGGCGCAGATTCAGCGTGAGGAACGCTGGGAACAAACGTTGTCGGCTTTGATGAACCTGTTGGGGCGGGGGACGGACGATTCGATCGGCGATTCTTTTTTGAGCGGCAACCGGCGGTTGGTCTGGCTCATCGAAACCCATGGTCATCGTGGTAGCATCCAGGCGCGGGAACAGACCCTTTCCGACACGGGGGAATGGAGTCGGGGCAAGGCGTTGTCGGCGCGGCGGCTCCATGGTGCTGAGATCCACAATTGGGGGTATCTCACCCCCCAGGACATTAAGATATGCGCGGCGATCCGCCAGGAGTACATCTACAACGGCACCCGCTATGATTTTGACTGGGCGGGGGCGATGTTGGCCATGGTCGGGCATCCCCAGGTGTATTGGCTGGATCATCCGACGGCGACCATCGAGGTAATTCGCGGGGAGCCGGAACTGTTGGTGAATGAACACAATGGCCGGGTCCGTATCCGCTTTGCCCACAAGATTGAGGGACCGGGGGTGCTGGTGTTGCGGGAGGGGGAGCGTCGTTGCCGGGTGATCGAGATTACCAGCGAACACCACAAGATTGCCGACATCCTGGGACCGGAGGGGTTCAACGGTCCAGAAGCCCAGAAGGGACGGGTCATGGGGGTGGTGGCGCGATTGGCCAACCTGGTGACGATTCAATCCACGGTGGATGTTGAAGCCGATGGGGAAGAGTTGGCGGAGGTGGAGGTCGATTCGCGTCCCCGGTTGCAGTTGGTCCCCAATGGTGCTGGATTATCGGCGCGACTGTTGGTGCGTCCTTTGGGCACATCGGGTCCATGGTCCAGGCCGGGCAAGGGGAGTGTGGTGATGTTTGCCGAACGGGATGGCCAACGGGTGAAGGTTCGCCGCGATTTTCAACAGGAAAAACGGTTGGTGGAGGAGTTGGTGGGGCTATGTCCTGCGTTGGCGGGTCGTTCGGTGGACGATTGGTCGTGGACGTTGGGCAAGGTGGAGGAATGCCTGGAGCTGTTGGCGGAGCTTCAGGAAGCGGGGGACAAGGTTGTGGTCGAATGGCCGGAGGGAGAACGGTTTCGGTTGGCCAACAAGGTGACCATGGATCGTTTGCAATTAAAAATTCGTCGGGAGCGGGATTGGTTTGCGGTATCGGGGACGGTGACACTGGATGATGCTTTGGTTTTGGAGATGGGGCAATTATTGAAAATCACCAAGGGGGGCGGACGATTTATCCCTTTGGGTAATGGCCAGTTTGCCGCCTTGACCGAAGCGTTTCGCAAGCGGTTGGCCGAAATGTTGGACATGGGGGAGGAGGGTTCTAGGGGGTGGAAGGTCCATGCGTTGACATCACCATGGCTCAAAGAGGTGGCGGGGGAGAGTGGCCGGGTTGTTGGGGACAAACATTGGAAGGAGCAGGTAACGCGCCTGGAGGCGATGGAATCGGGGGATGCGGCGGTTCCTTCGAACCCTCCCGGGGGGGTCGGGG
>PEAO01000138.1 GCA_002753615.1 Magnetococcales bacterium DCbin2 | reverse complement strand
CAGACCCCTTTTTTCTTTTAATAATTTTTTCGAAAGATCCACGTATTCCCGGCCTGATTCTTGTTGCAGACGTTTCAGGTCGTTGTAGATAGCCACCGGATTATAATCGAAGCGAGCGGCGTGTTCTTCGCGGACCTTGCGAACTTCCTCGACGATTGGATCTACCCACATGGTTATTCCTCCTGAAGTTGTTCGGGGGTGGCAATAGCTGGGGGTTCATAGCCTTGGGCGCGACAGATACCGCCAATCCGGCTCCACATGGTAGCATTGGCGATGTGCTTGCAATTCCATGTTAGCAGGTAATCCATCCCATGCACCGCAGCCAGAGCAATGTGATAGGCGTCCTCAACCGCCTGGTGCGGAACGGCCCTGGCATCCAACAGCGCGATGGCCAGAATCATGACCTTTTCATGAATATTCAGACTAGGCAGGCCCGCCAAGAATGCCAACCTCCGGTTAGCGGCCTCCAGATCACCCGCGCCCGCCTCTTGGATCACCAGTTCGGACGTGTACAAATTAAAACGGTGGCGGCTTTGTTCCCACCATTCAGCGGTAATTTGCTGATGGGCAGCAACGACCAGATCCCGGCTGGGCCGGGCAGCCAGATAGCTGACGATGCTCGTTTCCAGGTAGAGCTTGGACTTCATAGGCCCCTATTGTATATAGATCTTTGAGGGGGAAACCCTTATGACTCCCGATACATACGGGCCTTTTCCACAATGAATTCCCGCCATCCTGGATCTTCCAAAGCATCGGCGATGGTAAAAATATCCTTATCACCACGACCAGACAGGTTGATGATGACCACCGCCCCCTCCGGGATATCCTCCATTTCCGCAAAGGCCCCAGCCACAGCGTGGGTCGATTCCAAAGCACCAATCAATCCCTCAAAACGCATAAGGGTTTTCAAAGCCGCGACCACCGCATGATCGGCAGCCGCAATAAAACGGACCCGACCAATGGCCTGAAGATGCGCCAAAATGGGAGAAACCCCCACATAATCGAGTCCGGCAGCCACCGAATGGGTGTCACGCATCTGGCCATCCTCATCCTGCAAAAACAAGGTCCGATAGCCGTGGGCAACCCCAACCCGTCCATCATCGGAAGCCAGCCGCGCGGCATGTCTCCCCGTGGCAAGGCCATCGCCCCCCGCCTCGACCCCAACCAATTCCACCTGAGGGTCATCCATAAATCCTTGAAAAATACCCATGGCGTTGGAACCACCCCCGACGCAAGCATACACACGGTGGGGCAAACATCCCGTCTGCTTGAGTATTTGTCCCCTAGCCTCCGTCCCGATAATCGATTGAAACCAAGAGACCATCTCGGGAAAAGGATGGGCACCACAGGCGGTCCCCAAAACATAATGGGTATCATCCATGCTCCCCACCCAATCCCGCATCGCCTCGTTGATAGCATCCTTGAGGGTACACGAACCCGATGTCACCGGAACCACGGTCGCACCCAACTGTTGCATCCAAAACACATTGGGCCGTTGTCGCTCCACATCCTTGGCCCCCATGTAGATCACACATTCAAACCCCATCCGGGCTGCCATGGTGGCCGTCGCCACACCGTGCTGACCCGCCCCGGTTTCGGCAATCACCCGCTTTTTACCCATCCGCCGCACCAACAATCCCTGACCCATGACATTATTGGCCTTGTGGGCACCGGTTTGATTTAAATCTTCACGTTTGATATAAATTCTGCGACCGTAGTGGCGGGAAAGATTTTCCGCAAACGTCAGAGGGGTAGGCCGACCGGAATAATTCTCCATCACTTCGAGATATTCCCGCCAAAAATCGGGGTCTTTCCGGGCCAATTCATAGCTTTCAGTCAGACGACGGAATGTTTCATGCAAGATTTCCGGTATATATGCCCCGCCAAAGGTGCCAAAATAGCCTGTTTTCATCGTCGATCCCTGGTAGAGTGGCCTGGAGTTGGCGTAACTATAGCCTCTTAAGAGGCATTGAGGAAAGAGAAAGCCTGGATCGTCGATAAAAACCCCCATCGGTACCAACCAACCTGGCACCATTTCGCAGGTTCTCAAAAAGCGTCCCCTTTCGTGGACCAAACAGGGACTTCCCCGCATGGATACCATCGCCGCATGGATTTGGAACCCGTTATTGAGCCTGATCTATATCGAGGTGGGGTTGGTGTTTCTCATTTTGACTCGTGGGCTTTCCCTGCGGCTTCCCCTGACCGTCTTCAAACAACTCCGGCGTATCGGAAAACAATCCAAAACCAAAGACAACCATATTTCCCATCTCAAGGCGTTCAGTGCCGGGCTTGCGGCCAGTGTCGGCGTTGGCAATCTGGCCGGCGTCGGGACCGCCATCCACCTGGGAGGACCGGGGGCCATGTTCTGGCTTTGGGTCTCCGCCATCGTCGGTAGCTCCTTTCAAATGTGCAGTGCCTACCTAGCGGTGCGCCATGGCCCGGAAGATGTCAACTCTCCCCTCTTCGCCACCCCCATGTCCTATATCGTCAAGTTTACCGGACGTTCCTGGCCCAAGCTCGCCCCCCTGCTCGCCGGGATGATTCTTTTCCACGGCATGGTCAGTGCCAACCTGATCCAGGCCAATTCGGTCTCCCGCGCTTTGGCCAATCACATGGGGGCATCCGATCTGGTAGTCGCCATCGCGCTGTTTATCGTCGTCGCCGGGGCCATTGTCGGCGGTCTGAAATCCATCGTCCATGTCAGCGCATTCCTGGCACCGTGGATGATCCTCCTCTTTGTTGCCAGTGGTCTTCTGATTCTGATCCAAAACCCTTTGGCCGCATCCCAATCCCTGCAACAAATTTTCCTATCAGCCTTCCACCCCTATTCCATCGGTGGCGGCGTTGCAGGCTATACGGTGATGATGGCCATGCAATTTGGGGTTTCCAGGGGGGTCTTTTCCCATTTCTCCGGTATGGGAACCGCCCCTTTCCTGCAAAGTGCCAACGATGATCACCCGGCAGTGGGGGCCTACATGGCCGCCCTGGTCCCCCTGGTAGACTCCCTGGTCGTGTGCAGTATCAGCGGCTTGGTCATCCTTTCGGTCGGTGACTGGCAACAATTTACCGGTGCCTACCTAACCGCCGTCGCCTTTCAGACCGGATTGGGCGACCTGGGCCGAATCGTCCTTTTCATCTGCCTGGGAGTCTTCGCCTACACCACCATCATCAGTTGGGCACATTTCTCGGAACGGTGTTTTCAATACCTGGGGGGGACCAACCTGATCGCCTTCCGTTGGTTTTTCTCCGGCATCACATTTTGTGGTCCCTTCATGTCGGTCTCCTTTATCTGGTCCCTGGCCGATGTCGTCATCAGCCTGATGCTCCTGTTCCATCTGCTCCCCATGACCTACATCGTCGTCAAAACATCGCCCGAACTGCTCAAAGATCTGCTCAATCCAACGTCAAACCAATGATTTTAACGCCACGTTGACTTAAGGAGGCCATCCATGCCAGTTTATGGAGTCTGGAATAATAAGGGGGGTGTTGGCAAAAGCTATCTCACTTTCCAAATTGCCGCAGAATATGCGACCCAACATCCTGAAAAAAAAATTCTTGTCATTGACCTCTGCCCTCAAGCCAATTCTTCGGCAATGCTTCTCGGAGGCATGGTCGAAGGAGAAGCCGTTCTTTCAAAAATCTATGCGTCAACCCCATTGAAAACAATTTCCGGTTATATTTCTGATCGAATCGTGAATCCTTACAATTCTCCATTGACTGGAGCCAACTATATTACGCAGATCAGTCGATACAATAAGGCCATTCCCGATAATCTGTTCCTCGTTGTCGGCGATGAACAATTGGAAATCCAATCATCGCGAGTCGGCAGGGCCGCCGCCCCAGGCCCGCAAAATGCTTGGCAGCACGTCCATCTGTGGATACGCGATCTGATCACAGACATCACCACATCCTGGAACGCATCCGATGTGACCGTATTGATTGATTGCAATCCAAGTTTTTCCATTTACACGGAACTAGCCATGTCCGCATCCGACTGCCTGCTGATACCCTTCTCCGCCGATGGTTCGTCCATCAGAGCTGTCCGAGCCGTTCTTACTTTGGTCTATGGAACACAAAGTCGCCAAGGGTCGTCTCAACAATCTGATTTCCATATTGAATCCCAGCGATGGCGAATGAGTGTCCCAAAAATTTATATGTATATTGGAAATCGACTCACACAGATGAACAACTCATCTGCATCCGCGTTCAAAACCATTGTCAACAGCATTGGTCAAGAACTTTGGGATATATGGCAGCAGAACGCCTCATTATTCTGCACCCATACTTCCAGCTCGACCCCAGCCAACCGAAAGGAATTCCAGAGAATGTTTCAATATCAGGTCAATGACGCCAATACAGCATCCGTTGTGTCTGGGGTACTCGGAATTCCCATCACCCAACTGTCTGCGGGATCCAGAATGCTTCTGGGGAACCGGAATGTGATCGTCAATCAATCCCAACTTGACAAACAAATCCCCAACATCACAGGTTTGGTCGCCAATATTGAGTAAAGATTTAAATATGCCGGTTCAGAAAGCCCACCACCAAACTTGCCTGGGTACCAACACTTGCTATGGAAGATCTGCTTTTTCTCTGCCACCGTATCCCCTATCCACCCAACAAGGGAGACAAGGTACGCTCCTATCATCTGCTCCGTTTTCTGGGAAAACACTACCGAGTCCACGTAGGGGCCTTCATCGACGACCCCGCCGATGCCCAATTTGGCGAAATTGTGCAACAGTTATGCACGGGGGAGACTTATTGGGGACGGTTGCGCCCAAATCTGGCAAGAATGCGTGCCCTCCGCGGCCTTTGGGGTCAACAACCCCTCACGTTCCACTATTATAATCATCCAGGAATGTCCCAATGGGTCGATGATCTTATGGAACGTCTCAAAATACCGCGTATCCTGGTGTATTCATCGGCACCCAGCCGTTTTGTCCTCAAGGATTGGCCGCATAAACCGCGACGTATCATCGATTTTGTCGATGTGGATTCAGAAAAATGGCGTCAATATGCCCAAGACAGCCACGGTCTACGCCACCACATCCATGCCCGCGAAGCCCGCACCCTCCTGGAAACGGAAAGGATGATCGCCAGTCGTTTCGATGCCTCTCTGTTTGTCAGCGAAGCGGAAGCGACTTTGTTCCAGGAACTGGCCCCGGAATCTGCCGGGCGCGTTCATTTTTGGGATAATGGGGTGGATTGCGACTATTTCGACCCCCAACTCTCCTTTCCCAACCCCTATGGCCCAGGTCAAACCCTGGTCTTTACCGGGGCCATGGATTACCTGCCCAATGTCCAGGCGGTCGTCTGGTTTGCCGAAATGGTGTTTGATATCATCCGCCAAAAAGTACCGACCACCCGCTTTGCCATCGTCGGGGCACGCCCCACCAAAGCGGTGAAACAATTGGCGCGGATCCAAGGGATCGAAGTCACCGGGGCGGTACCCGACATACGCCCTTATCTGGCACACGCCCAGGTGGCGATTGCACCCCTTCGGATTGCCCGTGGCGTACAAAACAAAATCCTGGAAGCCATGGCCATGGCCAAACCGGTCATCGCCACCCCCCAGGCCATGGAGGGGATTCGTTACCATCCAGCACTCCAGCATTGGGTAACCGACATGCCGGAACTCTTCGCCCATTATGCCATCAAACTTCTAGCACCTGGGGAAGGGACCGCCCGCGCCAGCGAATATGGTCAAACGGGACGACGTTTTGTCCTGGAACATTATCAATGGGAAACCAACCTGCAAAAAGTACGCACACTCCTGGAACCCTGAGGCCATGCGGATCGTCTTTTTACTCTACCGCCTGGATGTGGGTGGTCTGGAAACGGTGGTGGTCAACCTGATCAACCGCCTCCCCCCGGCCCACTTTGAATACCACATCATCGCATTGACCCAGTGCGGTGCTTTTAAAAAACGGATCCAACATCCCCATGTTCGTTTCCATGATCTTAACAAAAAAGCGGGCAAAGATTGGTTGGTATGGTTCAGACTTTGGCAATTATTGAAAAAAATAAAACCGGACCTGGTTCATACCTGCAACATCGGCACCCTGGAAGGGGTCGTCCCCGCTTTTTTTGCGGGGCGACCCATCACCATCCACGCCGAACACGGACGCGACAGCAGCGATCCTCACGGGGAGAACAAAACCTACATCCGCCTACGAAAAATGCTCAACCCGTTTGTCGATGCCTTTGTGTGTGTCTCCCAAGATTTATACTCATGGCTGACCCTACGGGTCTCCATACCGAAAACCAAAGTCCACCTGATCCTCAACGGAGTCGATACCCAGCACTTCACCCCAGGACCAAGACTCCCCCTACCCTACCCCGGCTTCGCCAATACGGAAAGTTTCATCATCGGGACCGTCGGACGGCTATGGCCGATCAAAGACCAAGCCAACCTGGTCACTGCACTGGCAAATATCCGCCAAAGTGACCCCGAAGGATTCCAACGCTGTCGCCTGATCCTCATGGGTGACGGTCCCCAACGCCAGGAGATCGAAAGCCTGGCACATCACTTAAACGTCGCCGACAAACTTTGGATCACCGGCTGGCGCGATGATATCGCCCAACTGTTACGCTGCCTCGATCTTTTTGTCCTCCCCTCCCTGGCCGAAGGGACACCGTTAACCATTCTCGAAGCCATGGCGACCGGATTGCCGATCATCGCCACACGAGTGGGCGGCGTGGCTGATCTCCTCACAGAGGGTCACACCGGAACCCTGGTGCCACCCGGCGACCCCAATGCCTTGGCCCAGGCCATACTCACCCACCTCCACAACCCTGCATGGTCACAAAACTTGGGGAAAAGAGGACGTTACCATGCAGAAACCTACCATTCCCTGGAAACCATGGTAGAGAGCTACCGGATCCTGTTTCAGGGCAATCGCATTTGAAATTAGCATATCCAAGTGTCTCGGAAATAATAAATTATTAAAAGAAAAAAGGGGTCTGGGGGATTGCCCCCAGGGTTTTGACTTTTCTTTTGATTTTGCTTTTGACTTTGTTTTTTCACGCGCCCCTTCTCCCGAAGCATTTTTCCCGTGCCTTTTCTTTATAAAGGGAAAAATGCGCAGGCGCGCGCCTTAGCGTGGGATTTT
>PEAO01000035.1 GCA_002753615.1 Magnetococcales bacterium DCbin2 | reverse complement strand
GACCCCTTTTTTCTTTTAATAATTTATCTTTTCCGAGGCATTTGGACGTGCCAATTTCAAATGCGATTGCCTTGGCTTGACGGCACTTTCGTTGGCAGGTTATCGGGTGTGTACTTCGTTTTAGGAAAGTAAATTCAGAAGGTTTTCCGTGGGCCGTCCCACGGCGGCTTTCGCGGAGGTTACACCGATAGGCCGTTCAATCAACTTGGGAAATTGGATCATGGCCGCCACCAAGGCTTCCGAGGAGAGGTTGGGATCATCCAGGTTGTTTTCCTTGTATTCTGGCTCTTTTTGACGCATCAACTGTCTGGGGTGACACCCTAATTTATTTAGGATATCCATCAATTGTTCTCGGGTTGGGGGATTGACGAGATATTCGACAACCGTAGGTTGTGCCCCTTTGTCGCGCAGAAGTTCCAGACCGGAACGGGATTTGCTGCACCGGGGATTGTGATAATAGGTGATTTCCATGATTTCTGACCCTCACAGGTGAGTGATTGATACAATGACCCAGGACACGGGCAACATAAACGAAGTGTGGACAATCATCCAGGCTGGTGAGCCTCCAGACGAAAAAACGGGGCTGCATAATCGTCTGGAATGGGCTAGAAGGGTTCTTGGACTGGGCTTAAGCGTCACCCGGAACGAATTGAAAGGACGTACCCACCAATTGTTGCAGGTTTGGCATCCCGATCATGCCCCATCTCCAGAGGCGGTACATACCGAAGTGACCCGCAAGGTGTTGAAAGCCAGGGAGATTATTCTTGACTATTGTGACAACTACCGCTTTTCTTTTTCCCAGGAAGAAATAGACCATTGCTTGCCCCCGGAAGAGTGGCTCAAAAAACGCTTTTGGGAAGAACCGTAACAATATCCTGATCGCTACGCCCCGTATTCTCCAGATTAAAAGGCATCCTCCATGTTTCCAGGCCATGTCAACCAGCTCAAAGCCGCCGACATCAAAAAGGTCATCCACGTTTTTGGGCAATTCATCACCCTCCGCCTGGGTTCTCTCATTCTGGATTTGCGTCCGGTTTTGGAATTGATTCACAAGGATTGCCTCCCCGCCCATCCCGACTTGATCGGACACAGGGTTCCCGATCTGCTGGTGATCATGATGAATCCCGGTTCTTCGCGCCCTCTGGATCCGAATTACCAACCGCAACAGATGACACAACCCCAGGATTTCGACCCTTTTGGCGAACGGATACCCACCCGTCCCGACAACACCCAATATCAGGTGATGCGGATCATGTTGGCCCGGGGCTTTGGTCATGCCCGGGTTCTTAACCTTTCGGACCTGCGCGAAACCAAAAGTCCCATTTTTATCCAACGTTTTCAAGAATTGGAAACCCATTCCGGCGGATCTGCCCACTCCCTGTTTTCTCCGGCCAGGAGTGCCGAACGCAAGGTGCGGATGGGCCAAGATACCCCCATTCCCCTTTTGGTGGGATGGGGACGCCATCTTGGCCTCCTCCCCTTGGCCCATCAATGCCTTGCCACCCTCCCTCAGGAACGTATCATCGGGGTGGAAATCCCCGGAACCCCTGGATTGTACGCCCATCCCAGCCCCATGTTACAAAAGGCCAAAGAAGCCTGGGTCAATGCCATTTTGGAAAAAATGCCCATTCCCACCCGGTGACCGGGTTTTAACATCCCATCCCTTCGTCTTCCGCAAGAACCCTTCAAGAAATAGAAAATATTTTTTGGATTGTCCGCTGGGGTGATGTCATGGGCATTGCCCTTTCTGGTTTTCCCATCCCCTTTGATATCCCAGATAACCATATAAATAATCATAATATTTTATGGTACTGCTTTCGGTGTTGTCGTACACGGTATCTGGACTGGCATACATTTGGCGTTATTTATCCGGGAAAGAGCTTCGCTGGCCCACATTTTTCAGGATCGGATGGTCATGCTCAAAAACATCTTCGCCAAGGCACAACACAAGCGGCGCGCCTTTCAACGTGTCGGTCGGAAAACGGAGGGAGGGTGTGACACGGGTGTTTCCACGTCAACGGAACAAGCCTCCGCATCCGAATTCAATGTCATCCTCGACCGGTCGTTATTGACGCCTCATTTTATGCCTATCATTGCTACCGACCGTCACCAAGTTTTTGGTCATGAGGCTCTGATTCGTGGGCCGGAGGACAGCCCATTGCATATGCCCGTGGATTTATTTTCTATGGCGGAATCCCTGAATCGCAGTCGGGATTTAGAAATGTTGTGCCGCAAACTTTCCTTGGAGGCCTTCGCCCGGAACACGACACAAGCCAAGCTGTTCCTGAACGTCAGTCCCCATGGGCTGTTGAATCCGGGCCATACGCGGGGGACGACGACCCGTTTTATGGATGCGTTGGGCATCAAGCCGAGTCAAGTGGTTATTGAAATCACCGAAAACCTTCCCATCCCCGATTATGACATCATCGTGCAAGCGGTCGATCATTATCGCTCCAAAGGCTTCAAAGTGGCAATTGATGATCTGGGAGCAGGACATTCGGGATTGCGGGCATGGTTTGAACTTAAGCCTGATTATATTAAACTAGACCTTTGTTTTTTAAAAGATATTACCACCAATCCGCTCAACCAGGATTTTGTCCGTTCCATGATCCGAATGGCCCACGACACCGGCTGCCAGGTCGTTGCCGAAGGGATTGAGACACCGGAAGTTTTACACCTGCTGCGCGATTTGGAAGTAGATTTTATGCAAGGGTTTCTCATCGGAACCCCCATGACGACCTTGCATGAGGAGATCAAACTTCCCTGGCCACCGACCACGCAAACTGGAAGATCATCCACGGAAGTTGAAAAGACCGACGGAATGCCATCCGGGATGACGGGACATCGCGGGGCGACCCTGGCCGAGTTGACGGTATGGGTCAAACCCATCGCCCCGGATGTTTTATGTGAGACTGTTGTGGGAATTTTTGGTTCGCGGGACAATTTGCGTTCCTTACCCGTGGTTCAGGATGGCCGTCCTGTGGGGATTGTCTTTCGCAACGCTTTCTTGGGGTTGTTTTTATCGGCCTACGGCCATTCGCTGTATGATCGCAAACCCATCCTGACCGTATTGGATACCATGCACCCTGTTTTTGAGCAGGACACCCCTTTGGAACAGGTGAGTCAGGCGATGACAAGCCAACGGTCGGAGCTTCAGGAGGGGGAATTTATCGTAACGCACCTTGGTGTTTACAAGGGGATTGTCAACATCATGGATCTGCTGCGCCGCATTACCCAGTTACAGGTGTTGAGTGCGCGCAATACCAACCCTTTGACCATGTTACCGGGCAATGGTCCCATCCAGGAGACCGTGGAGGAGTGTTTGCGGCAACAACAAACCTTTGCCATCGCCTACTGCGATTTGGATAATTTTAAGCCCTATAACGACATTTATGGTTTTTCCAAAGGGGATGCCGTTATTCGCGCGACTGCCACGGTTTTGATGAGTCATCTGGATCGGGGATGGGATTTTCTCGGCCATATTGGTGGCGATGATTTCATCATGATCATTCGTAGCGGTGAATGGGAACAAATCTGCCAGGATTGCCTTTCTGCGTTTGCCACGGTGGTCCCTGGATTTTATGACGAACAAGACATCGCCGCCGGCGGTATTTATGCGGCCAACCGCAAGGGAAATCCCACTTTTTTTGGATTATTGAGTCTGTCCATCGGGATTGCCACCCCCGACGTGACGCGGTGTCGCAATTATTATGAGGTCGCCACCCTGGCCAGCCAAGCCAAAAAAGAGGCCAAGAAACAGGAAGGCAACAGTTTATTCATCAATCGACGCCTGTATATTCACCCCTCCGAAAAGCTGTCCAACCCAGCGGTCGAGGAGACCAGGGACTGCGACACCATCCAAACCTGCGCCGCATAATATTCATCGCATCTTCACCCATGCGGTACCGTGTGTGACGCATGGGACACCGGGTCTGTTGTTCTCTTGGTCGATGATTTGACTTCAGGTTCTGTAGATTACCGATTCACCCCTTCATGAAACCGGCAAAAATGAACAGATATTTTAAATAAAAGTAAATAAAAACCAAACATGCTTAATGTAAAAATCTTTTTACACTCTTCTTGTTTAAGGTTTTGAACGGGGATAGAGTGAAGATCATCAAGCAAGGCAATATAATCGTGGCCCTCTGTTTTACTTTTAGGTAAGTAAAACATGGATGTTACTTCCTGATTTTTAATCGCTCGAATTTTATTTGCAATCTGTTCTTCGCTGGATATACTTTTTTTTAGGCGTTCGGTGTATCTACTTATACGAATAACTGGCGCAAACACCACTTTGAGCGGTATTGTACGCTCATTTTCTTGAGACATGTCGCATGTATTGGATAGAATAATTCCCTTGATTCGTTTTCTCGCACCATTTTCAAAAGAAAACACATCAAGTCCTGCCCACCCATCCCCCTGAAGCGGCTCATTGGGATATTTGTCAATGTAGAAACCAACGTCTTTTGCTCCACAATTTGTAAAATCAGATAGTGCTTTCGCCAGCCCCTCTTTTTGTGTTCTTGTTAGGTAATAGGGGATATGTGTTTCTATTGAGTTAGAATCAATAACCATTTCTGCAAAGTTATCCTTCGTACAAATCCCAAAGATTGTCAGCCAATACCTGGGCAAACTCTTGTCCAAGCGGTTCCTGTTTCTCCATGAGATGTTCATAGAAGCGAGAGATCGTCTCTAAAAACTCGTGTTCGGCAACGCTTACATTCAAGGACTCTTCGATATGGCTAAAAGATGGGCGGTTAGCGTCGTAATGATAAATGTTCTGGTGAGAAATAGGAAGTGATTGATCCGATGGGGCTTTGGGTTGCTCAAGCGTGCCGAAAGTACCGGCGATCACTCCAGAAATCAACACAACAGTACTGAGTGACAGAGGTGTCTGTTCATAGTAAATACTAGTCATAGACCGGCTCCAAATCAGTTATTGTTTGAGGGTGAAGGCACTTGAAAAACATTATCTTGTTCGCTTTGTGAATAATTTCTAAATTTTTTGGTAGTTGTTCAGCCCACAAATTAAAATCCTGAGCGTCCATATTTGATACGGTGTCGATATCAATAACGATCCCCTCTCTTTTCGAACTATCCTGGAGTTTAACATGGGCAGAGGATATAACGCTGACAAGGTGTATAAAACGGTCATCTGGGATTTCCACTTTGAGTGAAAAATTCCCTTTTTCTATATTTTCCCCAATAGAAATTGACATATTAATCATAGAAATTTGTTCGCTAAGATCACCTGATGGAAGTATATCTGTGTATTTCATGGAGAAGCGTTGAACAGATTGAATTATTTTCACTCTTTTAACAATTTCAACGATTCTAAGTATAGATATTTTAAAAACATCCCATCCGGGGTATGGAAATTTACATCCGATTACCAAAGATCTGTCACCTATAGATATAACAAATTTTTCCCATAGAAGTTGGAAGACAGGTGAAAAAATTAAGTTGGATTCTGCATTTCGAATATCTTGTGGTATTTTTCCAATGGGTAATTGATGAATAGTTTTTTCACCATCAAGTTCACCAAATAGAAAGCCAGGAAGAACGTTCGATGCTGGGACATGACTCTGGAACCGTATCTCAAAAACGGCATCGATCAAAGGCTCTTTCATGAGTTTTTTTGGTAGTTTATCCACCCTATGTACAATCCCCTCGGTTGATACCTTATAGACCTTAAATTTCAGTTTGCGATGATCATTAATTGTGTCGTTTGATCCAAGTTGGCAACCACAAAGGCCAGCCTCATCACGGTAACGCAGCACCAGGACGCTTCCAAAAGTCTTTCATGCCCCATCGAAACCGTATCATCCTCAAAAAAATCAATCAATTATTGATCTAGTCTCTTTAAGTTCCGGTAAAATGTCAATATTAAATTTAGTGACAGAATGATGCCGCTGATGGATGGTTATGGACAAGTTTTTTGTTTTATAATTCAATGAAATATCATAGGAACATTGCAAAAATTTGAGAAAGTCAATCTTCTTCAATGCGTGAGTCGGTAAAACGCAGGATACCGGGGAAACACCAGGGGAAGACCAAAAAAATCTCCCAGGTGGCCCCACCTGACGCGGTAACCATATGGCAAATGGAAATCTCAACAGGATGGCGGTTATGGTGGTCAGCGGATCCACAACCTTGCGATGATTTTATTAAAATTTTTTGGTATTGACATGCGGCATTATCACAACTTAGTCCGATGAAGTGCTTCACTGCATCATTTACACATTGAATAAGTTTTTAAAGGAGCGATAAAATGGGTAAGACATATAAACCGGGAGAAAAAGTACCTGTTTCAGGACAAGCTGAAATCGTTGGTCCTCGTGGTGGTCGCACTGGTATCGAAAGAACAACTGTTAAGGGAAAAGTCTTTCCACCAACGCAGCAATCAGGACAGAAGTATCTCGTCGTTGATAAGACAAAAACAAAATAAGGGGGGGGGATAGGTGGGCGTCCTCAGTTTACACCCCTCCGAAAAGCTGTCCAACCCAGCGGTCGCGGAGACCAGGGACGGCGGCACCATCCAAACCTGCGCCGCATAATATTCACCGCATCTTCCCCATGCGCAGCCGCGTGTACGCATGGGACACCGAGTCTGTTTTTCTTTGTTGGTCGATGATTTGGCCTCAGGTTCTGGGGGGGAACAGCGAGGTATTGCTGATGGCATCAGGCATATTGCATTTCCAACTCTCGCAATTCGGATTCTAACGGAAAAATCTTGTACCGTTGGAGGGTCATCAAAAATTCTACACGCGGCATTCCGGCTAGCTCTGCGGCACGGCCCGATGTCAAACGCCCCAGTTCATAGAGTTTGACAGCGGACAACACACACATTTCATGTGCAAAGGAAATTTCATCCACTTTTTCGGCAATCAAAATTTGCTCTGGAATGTCAATCACAACCTGTCGCATTGTCATCGAAGCCTCTTTTTTCAATGAATGAAACTTAAGAATACCGTCCACCGGGTTAAAATTCCATCACACACTGCGCCTGGGTTCTGCCAGATGCAGAAAGAAAAATCCTCCGATGCCGAGAAAGAACAGTTCGGGTGCCCAGGCCGCCACCATGGGTGGCAGACGGCTACCCATCCCCAAGGCGGTGGACAAATCGACGATGACAAACATGGCAAACCCCAGTAGCAGACCCAAAAAAATTCCCCAGGTGGTCCCCCCCTGGCGCGGTAACCGCATGGCAAATGGAAATCCCAACAGGATGGCGGTCATCGTGGTGAGCGGGTCCACCACCTTGCGATGAAATGTCATTTCATAAGTGACGGTATCCACCCCTTCCCGTTTCAGCCGATTCATGAGATCCCACAGTTGTATCAACGACAAATTCATCGGCTCCGGTCGTGTACGATCCATTTGCACCGGTTCCAGGGTAATCGGCCACTCTATGCGTAGAAAAGGCTCGGCATTGGCCTCCGAACCAAAATGATACAAGGTGCCATTGCTTAAAAACCAGCGACCCTGTTGATAATAGGCATTTTCAGCATCGATGCGGCTGACTAGGCCATTATTTTCATCAAAACGAAAGACGCTGACATCCTCAAGTTCGATGCCCGATGGATTGGCTTTGGCGGCATGAATGATCTGACGACCACTTCGCAACCAAAAACTTCCCGATTCCGATTTGGATGCCAACATACGACCATTGATCTGGTTTTGCAGATATTGTTCCGCTTGATTACACCGCCAGATAATTTGTTCCTGAAGGAGATAATGGATCGCGGCAATCACCATCCCTCCCATGAGAAATGGAATGATGATCCGGTAGATGGAGACGCCACTGGCCCGCATCACGGTGATTTCACTTTGACGGCTCAGAGAGGTCAGCACCATCATGGCGGCCATGAGGGCGAACGAGGGGAGCAGCATCCCCAAAAATGATGGCAACCGACTGAGAATCAACAGACCAACATCCGTCCAGTCAAAATTAATTTTTTGCGAATAGCGACGGACACTCTCGATGCCGTCAATCAGGAAGAACAATCCGACGAAGACGGCGACGATGTGCAAGAAGCTTCGCAAAAAAAGTTTAAGCAGATATTGAAATAGGATAGGCATCATGTCCGACCGTCTCCAATTGCCCCTTGTTCCCGGAGAAATCTTTGTGGCAACAAGGAGATAAACTGGGAAAGCCAGATAAACACCTTGAACGATCCATCCCGTGCCGTATGGATTGTGACATACAGGGTGATGATCGCCATCAAAGCATTGGGAAACCAGAATCCGACCACCGTGGGCATGAGTCCCCGTTGCACGGCGGCCTCGCCGAAAGAGAGCAACATGAAATGCAGGATCAGCACCAGAACGGCGACGACAAATCCATAGGCACGCCCCGTGCGATGGGATTGTTGGAGACCCAGCGAGACCGAAAATAAACCCAGGATAAACCCTGCCACCGGAAAGGCGAGCCGCCGATGCAATTCGGCATTGGCTTTCAAGGATTCTTCGGGGTCATCCATGGCGATGGCGCGCCAAAGGTGCGTCAAACCCATTTCTTTATGGCTTGATTGATGCTGTTCTTCCCGCAATCCCAAAGAGACTCCCAAATCAAGGTTATAACTGGAGAAACGGAGTTGACGAAAACGTCCCCCCGGCAATTTTTCGTGTCGGCTGCCGTCCTGGAGCAACAGGATTGAATTTTGGGCACCTTGGATCAAGAGTTGCCCACTGCGGGCGGTCAGCGTGACGATTTCGTCGGGCTTGCGTTCGTCGTGAATCAATATACCATGAAGTATGCCACCGGTTTCCGATCTTTCATGGATATAGATGGTCAAACCTGAGATGGTTTGATTGAATGTTTGCGGTTTTAATGCCAGAGTGTTGGACGAAAGCAGTGCGCTGCGTAAAATAGCGAATCGATGGAAACTGGCGGGGACCAGGGTCATATTGAGAACAACGTTCAAAATGGTAAACAGGCTGACCAATGTTGCAATGGGGAACAGTATTTGATAGAGACTCACCCCACTGGCTTTGAGGACCACGGTTTCGCTATCCTGGGCCAGACGCCCCAGGGCCAACAAAATACCGATCAATAACGCCATGGGTGCCACCGCAACGACAAATTGGGGTATGAGCCACAGAATCATGTCGATAAAGACGCCGACTGCCACCCCTTTATTGACCCACAAGTCCAGCAGCACGAGCATTCTGGGCAATAGGATCAAAAAAGTCAGCACAAACAGCACCAATACCGAAGCAATGGCACATTCTGAGAAAATATATCTAAAGAGCCTAGTCATGGTGTTGCAGCCTACCATCTTTTCCAACAAAATGCCTGGGGATGTGACATGCCCGAAAAAAATAAGGAACCAAGGCGATGAAGAATGCGCGTACAATCGTGGAACTTTTTGCCAACTTTCCCACCTCCTGGTCGTGTGATGCCGTAGCTATTGGTATTTACGCCGACGGCTCTCCCCAAAAAGCCCTTGAGGGGATCAGCGCGGGATGGTTCGCCGAGGTCAAACAGGCGTTGTCAGCGGGATGGATGCAGGGCAAGGAGGGGGAATTTTTAATCCTCCCCATCCCCCGTGAACCATCCGGTCCTGCACGTCTGCTGCTCATAGGGTTGGGAAAACGCGATGGCATCACCCTTCGTACCTTGGAAGATATCGGTGCCCGTTTGGTCAAAACATCGCAAGCACACGGCATCTCCCGACTGGGATGTCTCATTCCCATGAACAATCACAACGGTATCTCCAAAGGGCGGTGCATCCAAGCTTTGGCGGAAGGGGCCTGGAGAGGCGGCTACCGCTTTGACCGGTTTAAATCCAAAAATAGCGAAAACGAACAGCCTCCTGAAAAATCCATCATTCTGGGGTTGGCGGTCAAGGAGAAGCAGAAGGCTCGCATGTCCGACAGACTAGAACGGCTACGCCATATCTGCGATGGCCAATTTCTTGCTCAAGATTTGGGCAACATGCCGGGCAATTTGTTGACCCCGGAACGATTGGCCAGCGAAGCCCGGGAAATGGCTGAAAATCTCCCCATCCAGGTGACTGTCTGGAATGAAAAGGAGCTGAAAAAAAATCGGATGCATGGCATCCTGGCGGTGGGTCAGGGGAGTGCCCATCCGCCGCGCCTCATCATCATGGAATATCGGCAGGGGGGAGAGCGTCCGGTGTTGGCGGTCGTCGGCAAGGCGGTCACTTTTGATTCCGGGGGAATTTCTCTGAAACCCGGTGCCAAGATGGAGGAGATGAAATTTGATATGGCGGGTGGGGCCGCCGTCCTGGGGTTCATGTATGCCATCGCGTCCATGAACCTCCCGATCAATGTCGTCGGCCTGATTCCCGCTGCGGAGAATCTCCCTTCCGGCCATGCCCAACGTCCGGGGGATGTCATTGAGATGGCCAGCGGTCAATGGGTTGAGGTCATCAACACCGATGCCGAAGGGCGGTTGATTTTGGCCGATGCCCTGCACCATGCCCAATCCTTTGAACCCAACATGGTCATCGACTTGGCAACACTGACCGGGGCCTGTGTGATTGCCTTGGGACATGAAGCCAGTGGCCTCATGGGGTTTGATGCCAAGTTTCTTCGTAAGCTGGAACGGGCTGGAAACCAGGTGGGTGAAAAAATGTGGCGTCTTCCGCTATTCCCTGGTTATCAGGAACAGCTTAAATCGACGGTTGCCGACATGAAGAACGTCGGTGGCCGCGATGCGGGGGCCATTACCGCTGGATGTTTTTTGTCCCGATTCATCGATAAGAAAGTCCCCTGGGCACACGTCGATATTGCGGGTACCGCCTGGGACATGGGGAGCAAAAGACCCAGCCAACCCAAGGGGGCCACGGGGGTGGGGGTGCGATTTCTGTGCCGTTTTGCCCAAAAGGAGCTGGTTTAGAGGTGGCTCGGCAAC
Organism: Magnetococcales bacterium DCbin2; assembly: GCA_002753615.1. Classification (GTDB taxonomy): domain Bacteria; phylum Pseudomonadota; class Magnetococcia; order Magnetococcales; family UBA8363; genus UBA8363. The sequence continues at coordinate 16,612 of PEAO01000035.1, read as the reverse complement.
AACCAGGAGATACGGTAGTCCGTTTCTACCAATTGCAACAAGGGCCGATGGAAAAGCCACTCGTCGGTTTGCTTGGGCGTATTTATGGCAAAGACCTTAAAGTCTGTCTTGTTGCCGCCTCTCCCCAACATGCGGCACACCTGGATGAGTTTTTATGGATCCACAGTGTCGATTCTTTCTTGCCCCACGGCCCTTGCACGGGACTCAACGCCTCCATGCATCCCATCATTATCTGCACCGAACCCAAGGATATCAACGGCGCAAGTATTTTGGTGTTGGCCCATGGCCTTTTCGTTGAAACATTTGCCGATTATGACATGATCCTCGATTTTGTCAGCGACCAAACCCCCGAAGGGATGCAAATCACCCGGGAACGGTATCGGCGTTATCGTGAAGCGGGTTGTCGCATGGAATATTGGGTTCAAACCCGCGAATCGGGTTGGCAATTGAAATCCAAGGAACCCAAGGAACAAACGATCCAGGCACCTTCCACCTGACGGTCTTGCGCCGTTCTGCCTGGTCCGCTCAATCGTACCATGTCATGGCATAGGTGAAACACTATGAGCATCAAATATCTCAAATTCATGTTCAAACCCTCATCGGTCGCTGTACTGGGTGCATCCAACCGCCCTGGTTCCATCGGTTCTCTGATTTGTCGCAACCTTATCCAGGGTGGGTTTAACGGCCCCATCATGCCCGTCAACCCCAAACATGAATCGGTGGGTGGTATTTTTGCCTATCCATCGGTGGAGGCCCTCCCCAAAATTCCCGATTTGGCTGTGATCTGCACCCCTCCGAAAACGGTGCCGAAGCTTATTGAAAAATTGATTCAACGCGAAGTACGTGCCGCCATCGTCATTACCGCCGGCTTGCAATTACACCACGATGAACACGGTACCAACCTCCGTGACGTGATATTGAACATGTCACGCAAGGGGGGACTCCGCCTGTTAGGCCCCAACTGTTTGGGATTGCTGGTACCGAGCATCGGTTTGAACGCCAGTTTTTCCCACATTGCCGCCAAACCGGGCCATATTGCCTTTGTTTCCCAATCCGGGGCCATGTGTACCGCCGTCCTCGACTGGGCCAACGGCCAGAATATTGGATTTTCCCACTTCATCTCCCTGGGAGACAGTTTGGATCTGGATTTTGGCGATGTCATCGACTATCTGGGGATGGATTCAAAAACCAAAGCAATTTTGCTGTACATTGAATCGATTCACGAACGCCGCAGCTTTATGTCGGCGGCACGCGCCGCGGCACGCAACAAACCCATTCTGCTCATCAAATCGGGTCGTGCCCCGGAAGGTGCCCAGGCTGCCATGTCGCATACAGGTGCTTTGGCCGGTTCCGACAAGGTATTCGATACCGCCATTCGTCGGGCAGGGATGCTTCGGGTCTATGAAATCGACGAACTGTTTGCCGCCGTGGAAACCCTGGCCCGCGCACGTCCCCTCAAGGGAAATCGTTTGGGCATCGTCACCAACGGCGGCGGCATTGGGATCATCGCGGTGGATAGCCTCATGGAAAAAGGGGGCACTCTGGCGCATTTGAAACCGGAAACCATCCAAGCCCTAGATGCAATACTCCCACCCACATGGTCTCGGTCCAATCCCATCGACATCATCGGCGATGCTTCCGGTGATCGGTATGGAAAGACGGTCGAACTGCTGGCTGGCAGTGCCGATGTCGATGCTTTATTGGTCATGCACGCCCCCCTTGCCACTGCGGACAGTACCGAAGCGGCTTTGGCCACCATTGCCGCCGCCAAGAAGTTTAATACCAATATCCTGACCTGCTGGGTTGGGGGGACCGGCGTTGCTGCGGCCAAACAGGCGTTTCATCAGGCCGAAATTCCCACCCATGAATCACCGGAACGGGCAGTGACCGCTTTCATGCACATGGTTCGTTATGCCAAGAACCAGGAAATGCTCATGGAAACGCCCCCTTCCATCCTTGAGGATTTTATCCCGGCCACCGCCACCGCCCGCCTAGTTATTGAAAATAATTTAGCCGCCGACAAGGACATCATGAGCGAAGCGGAATCCAAGGCGGTCCTTGCCGCCTACGGCATTCCCACGGTGAAGACCCATATCGCCAAAACGCCGGAGGATGCCTGCGCCGTCTCGAAAGAGATGAAATTTCCCATCGCCCTGAAAATACTTTCCGAAGACATTCCGCACAAAAGTGACATCGGTGGGGTCGATCTTTTTTTGGATTCCCCCCAGGTTGTCCAATCGGCTGCTGTCGCCATGCTGGAGACCATCCGCAAAAAAATGCCCCATGCTAGGATTCAAGGTTTTTCGGTGCAGGAGATGGCCATTCGCCCCGGTGCCCATGAACTGCTTGTGGGGATGACCACCGATCCCATTTTTGGCCCGGTGATCATGTTTGGACAGGGTGGAACCGCCGTCGAGGTGATCAACGATAGTGCCGTCTCCTTGCCTCCACTCAACGTCAATCTGGCGCGGGAATTGATTTCCCGCACCAGAATCTACAAACTTCTCAAGGGATACCGTGATCGCAAACCCATTCATATGGATTCTTTGTGCGGCGTGCTGATTCAACTCTCCCAGTTGATTGTGGATATTCCCGAAATCGCAGAGTTGGATATTAATCCACTGTTTGCCGATGAACACGGTGTCATCGCGGTGGATGCCCGCATTCGCATCTCTACCGCCTACCGTCAGGGGGGGGTGGAACAACGCTTAGCGATTCGGCCTTATCCCAAGGAGTTGGAAGAGATGTGGTCGCTGAAGAATGATCGTTCCGTGCTGCTGCGCCCCATCCGTCCCGAAGATGAACCGCAACATCATGAATTTATATCCAAGCTTTCCCCGGAAGATTTGTTTTTCCGGTTTCTATCGGTCCGTAAAGCTTTGCCGCACCTTGAGATGGCGCGCCTGACCCAAATTGATTACAACCGCGAAATGGCCTTTATCGCCTCCAGTAAAAGCACCACAACGGGACAAAAGGAAACCTTGGGGGTTAACAGAATTTTTCTCGACCTCGACCGGGATTCCTGTGAATTTGCCATCGTGGTTCGATCCGATATCAAAGGCCAAGGATTGGGGGCTAAGTTGATGGCCAAAACCATCGATTATTGCCGCCTCCGGGGTATTCGCGTCATGGAAGGTCACGTTGATCCGACCAATCATCGGATGATTGAGTTTGTCAAAGGGTTTGGTTTTTCAGTCCTGCGCGTCAAGGATAACGATTTGATCCTTGCCCATAAAGAAATTGGCTGAACCGTGGTGAGCCAATGATTTCAACACTTCGGCTGTTCGCGCTCGAACGCCTGCCGGTCGCAGCCAGTACGGCTTGGTATTTGAATGACTTGGGCGAATTTCGCGGCAAACAAGAACTCTATACCCAACAATCCCCGCAACGCCTGAAAGTGCTTCGGGAATCCGCGATCATTGAAAGTGCCGTTTCCTCAAACCGGATCGAGGGAGTAACGATTGACCCAAAGCGGGTCCATGACATCCTGGTTGCGCCACATCCGCTGTTTCGTGACCGTGACGAAGAAGAGGTTCGTGGCTACCGCGATGCCTTGGCCTGGATTCACAAAAGTGCAGATGAACTGCCCATCAGCAATGAACTCATTTGCCGCTTACACGCCCTGACACGCGGACAACTATGGGACGCAGGTCAGTACAAATCGAAGGATGGGAACATCATCGAGCGTTATCCTGACGGATCGGAACGGGTACGATTTCGCACCACCAATGCGGCAGAAACACCGGCTGCTATGGATATCCTGATTCATGATTGGCGGCATTGCCTTGAAGAACGCTGGGTTCCTCCACTGATCGCACTGGCTGCGTTCAATCTGGATTTCTTGTGCATTCATCCTTTCCGCGATGGCAACGGGCGGGTTTCCCGTCTGCTATGGTTGTTGCAGAGCTACCAACTCGGCTACGAGGTAGGCCGGTACATCAGCCTGGAACGCCTGGTCGAGCAAAACAAAGATCGGTACTACGAAACCTTGGAGCAAAGTTCCCAAGGCTGGCACGATGGCAACCATAACCCATCGTTATACATCAATTACGTCCTTTCGATCATGAAATCTGCCTATCGTGACTTTGTTGCGCGTGTTGGCGAAATCAAGGCACCTCGCGGTGAAAAACGCGAGTTGGTTATCAACGGCATCAACCGGCTACTGTCCAAGCCCAAGGGGGGGCAGTTCAAGATTGGCGAACTTGAACATGTGTGCCCCGGTGTCAGTCGGGACATGGTGCGTCATGTCCTGCGGGAGCAGCAACAGCAAGGTGTTATCGGTTGCTCCGGTCGCGGTATGGGTGCCACTTGGTCGAAGGTGGATGGCGGCAATAAGGGCAATGAATTACCCCTGAATGAGGGTAACGGAGGGGGTAAGAACACATAAGCCACTCCCAGTTTTGGGTCATGGCGGTCCGTGGGGGATGATTCTCCCTGCCCCCTCGTAATCATTTGAAGAAAATTATTAATTGCCTGATTTGTCATGGATAATTTTATTATGTCGATCCGCCGAAATAGCATTTCACTTTCATAAATTTTTCCGCTAGAGTATCTGGCAGGGATATGCGGGAATCGAAGACACTCATAAAAACAGGGGGTAAGCCATCGTTCTTCCGTAATAGGGGAGAATCGTGGATAGCGGAATATGAAAATGATGGAATTATTTGAACGACTCAATAATGAGCATTTTGATATTATTGATAAATACTGGTCTGCGTTCTCTTTTGGACTTTCCTCAAGGGAAGGGCAGCAGATCCTGGGAAGGGCCAGAAATGCCTTCACCAGTCATATTTTCCGCGAAGAGGATGAACTGTGCCAAATCCTTCTGGCCGCCGCCGAACGCAACGTCCAAATTGCAACCGAGTTGGCCCGAATCAACACCGATGCCCTCGCCCTCTCCAAGTTGATCATCGATTCCTTCAGTGAAATCATGGCCTCTTACAATGCGGAAACGCGCTATTATTACCGTGAGATCATGTATTCCATCCTCAATCGTATCACCCTGGATGAACAATCCCTGCTGACCAAATACGCCAATCTCCTCAGCCAGTTCACAAAAACGTCACACTGACCCCCCTTCGCAAAAAAATCCCAGGGAATTGATTTCCCCAGGATTTCTTGCCGCACACACAGCGTCGCATTACGGTGTCAGAGTGATACTCCCCGTGCTAAAGGTAATACCGCTGATCTTTCCTGGGAGATAATGTCCCAGATCCACCCCCGTCCCAGAAGTTGGTACGGTTGTGGAACTCCTGACCGTGGAGTGGGATGCCCCCGTGGACGGAACAGACTGTTCGGTCCAACCACCCGTCGTCGTCATCTCTTCATAGGCGGTACTCGTCGTCCCCACTGCCGTCGTGACCACATGTTCGGGAATGGGATCACCGAGGAAAAAGACCAGGGTGCCATCATCCTTGAGACTGGTCAAAACGCTATTGTAACTGGCAATCAGGGTATCCAAAGCAATGGAATAGGGGGTGGATGGGGTCAAGAAATCGGGCAACACGGCAAGATGCAAAACCTCCAGTTTGGAACTGGTATTGTCATACGTAATGGTCGTCCCAGATACACTGGGAACGACCGTCAAGCGAAGATCAAAGGTATAACTCGACCCATAAGGTGAAATGGTGTCCACGAGGGTCTGGAAACTACTCTGCACCGACGTTGGCAAGCGTGAATACATGGTGGTCAACGCATTGATCCGCATCGTCACCTGAATCTGAGGCGCACTGGTCACCGTCACCCCGATCATGGAAATGATATCGCCAATATCCGCCAAACCCGATGTACTCCCCGACAACTGTTGATTCAGTTTGGCAAGAATCAAGGTTCTCAGATTGTCTTCGGTCAGGGTAACCGTGGTCGGTGACGATCCGATTAAATCAGAAATAATCGTATCAACCAAGACCTTGGCAGCACTGGTAATCGTAGCAACGTCGCCGACCGTTGTCATATTACCGCTGGTAAAGGGTGCCGCAACCACCGTGATGCTGAACGTTTTACTGAACGTCGCGGAGCCGCCACTGTCGGTCACCTGCACCGTGACCGAATAAACACCGCTACCGTCACCACCGGTGACACTCAGTGCGGCATCATTCACAACAAGATCACCCGAAATATTCTCCGAGGTATCCTTGCCGTTGGCCAGGGAAAACTCCGTCCCCGCCGAGGTGATCGCATAGGTATAGGTCTCACCAGTCAAATCGGGATCGGTGGTCGTCATAGAACCAATCACGGTCCCCACGGGAGACGCCGCATACAGACCCAGGTTACTGAGGGAGATATCGGTCGGGGTATCATTGGCTTTGGTCACACTCACCGAACTGGTCACCGTGGAACTGCTGGCATTGACGGCACCGACATCAGTCACCTGCCAAGTGATCGTTCGCGTCAGCACATCTGGGGCGTCACTGGCATTGGTATACTTGACGCTATCAAACGCCGTCATATAGTCCGCCACAGTCGCCGTCTGACCCGTCGTGGTGGTCAGCGTCAGAACGCCCGTGGTTGAATTCCAGACCCCCGCGTCAATGTTGGAGCCGTTACCCGCATAAGACAAAGAATCCTGAGTATTACTGCCAACATCGGTCGCTGTGTAATTGGTACTGATCGTCACCGTCGCTCCGGCGATGGTGCTGCTTTCCGCATCGGTGATCGTGATGGCGGTATCGATGACAGCGGAATACTTCGCCGATACGGAGTCCTCGGTATACGCCAAGGTCGTGCCACCACCCGTCAACAAAGGAGAATCGTTGACCGCCACCACGGTCACGGTGGAGGTCGGTGCGTTGCTGGCGGTGTTGGTCGATCCATTGTCGGTAACACCCCAAGTCACCGTCCGCGTCAGGACCGATGGATCGGCAACGTTGGTATTTTGATAAGTGATGGATTGCAACGCCGTTTGATAGTTCGCCAGAGTCGTCGTTCCAGTCAGGGTCATGGTGCCGGTACCCGAGGTCCAAGTGCCGGTAATGCCGTTCTGTGTGGTAAAAGCCAGTATATCCTCGGTACTGCTATAGTTGCCCGTGATCTGAACCGTGGCCCCGGTGATGGAATTGCTCTCCGCATCCGTGATCGTCACCCCCGAATCCAAAACCACCGCCGGTTGTTTGCTAACATCGGACTGATCGGCGATGGAGGCCGCACTCGCCTGCTCGGTAAAGGTCAATGTCCCTCCGGCAGTCAATACCGGCGCATCGTTGGTCGCGGTGATGGTCACCGAACTTTGCATATCGGTGGTGGCGGTGGATGAACTAGCGACCGTACCATCGTTGACGACATACTGAACAGTTCGTGTCGTGGTATCGGGATTATCATTGGTATTTTGATAGGTCACCGTGCGCAAAATCGCCTGATATACCGCTTTGGTATCGGTACCGGAGAGCGTTAATACCCCCGCACTCCAGCTTGAGGTGACATTCCCCTGGTCCGTCGCTGCGAGAACATCATCTGCACTGACATAATTGGTAATGGTCACCGTGGCACCCGTCATACTGCCATTATCCACATCCGTCACAGTAACCGTGGAGCTAATCACCTTTTGGTGATTCTCGCTGGCGGTGGAGTCATCTGGCTCGAAATCTTCGATATAGGTGATGGACGAGGCACCATTGGTCACCGTAGGGGTATCGTTGACCGCCACCACCGTCAACGAACTCGTCACCGCAACACTGGTGGCCGATCCACCATCGGCATCGGTCACCGTCCAGGTCAACGTCCGGGTACCATCCCCTGGATCCTCACTGGTATTGCTGTAGGTGATGGAACGCAGAGCCGTTTGATAATTCGCCAGGGTCGTCGTGCCAGTCAGGGTCATGGTCAACGTGGCCGCGTCCCAGGTTCCGGTAATGCCGTTCTGGGTGGCGAAAATCAACGTATCCGATGAACCATCTCCTGTCGTCGTCGGAACCCCGGAAATAACGACCGTCGCCCCCTGAATCTGACTATCCACATCGGTGATGGTAAACTGAGAACTGGGATCAATGGAAAGCGTCGTCGAACTATTTTCGGTATAGGTGATCGTGGCAGTCGGAGCCGTCAGCACCGGCGTATCATTGACCGAAACCACCGTCAACGAACTCGTCACCGCCGTACTTGCGGCGGCTTCGGCATCGGTCACCGTCCAGGTCAACGTCCGGGTACCAGCCCCCGGATCCTGACTGGTGTTGCTGTAGGTCATCGAACGCAAAGCCGTCTGATAGTTCGCCAGAGTCGTCGTGCCGGTCAACGTCATGGTCAACGTGGCATCGTCCCAGGTTCCGGTAATGCCGTTCTGGGTGGTAAAAATCAACGTATCCGACGAACCAACACCGTTGGTCGTGGGGACACCGGAAATGACGACCGTCGCCCCTTGCATCTGACTGTCGGGGTCGGTGATGACAAACTGAGAACTGGGGTCGATGGAAACCGTCGTCGAACTATCTTCGGTATAGGTGATGGTGGCAGTCGGAGCCGTCAGCACCGGCGTGTCATTGACCGCGACTACCGTCAACGTACTCGTCACCGCAGTACTGGAAGCTGATCCAGAGTCAGTCACCGTCCAGGTCAACGTCCGGGTGCCAGCCCCTGGATCATCACTGGTATTGCTGTAGGTGATCGAACGCAAAGCGGTCTGATAGTTCGCCCGGGTCGCCGTGCCGGTCAACGTCATGGTCAACGTAGTCGCATCCCAAGTTCCGGTAATGCTGTTCTGTGTGGTAAAAATCAACGTATCCGATGGACCATCCCCGTCGGTCGTGGGAACACCAGAAAGGACAACCGTCGCCCCTTGCATATTGCTGTCAGGATCGGTGATGGCGAACTGAGAACTGGGATCGATGGAAACCGTCGTGTCAGTGCCCTCCGTATAGGTAATCGTGGCGGTCGGGGCCGTCAGCACCGGCGTATCATTGACCTCAACAACCGTCAACGTACTCGTCACCGCAGTACTGGAGGCCGATCCAGAGTCGGTCACCGTCCAGGTCAACGTCCGGGTACCCGCACCGGGATCGTCACTGGTATTGCTGTAGGTGATGGAACGCAAAGCCGTCTGGTAGTTCGCCAGAGTCGTCGTTCCAGTCAAGGTCATGGTCAACGTCGTCGCGTCCCAAGTTCCGGTGATGCCGTTCTGGGTAGTAAAAATCAACGTATCCGACGGACCATCCCCTTCGGTCGTGGGAACCCCGGATATCACCACGGTCGCCCCTTGAATCTGGCTGGATTCTGCATCGGTGAGCGTCAATTGCGCATCGGAATCGATGGAAACCGTTGAATCATCACCTTCGGTGTAAGTCTCAACGGTGGTCGGAGCCGTCAATACCGGTGCATCGTTGACCGCCGTCATGTTCACCGTGCTGGTGACCGCCGCAGAACTGACCGTTCCATCACTGACGGTTGTGGAAATCGTCCGCACCGCAGTCAGTGGATTATCGCCATCGTGATAATAAGTGATCGACTTGAGTGCGGTCACATAGTCCGCCTTGGTCGCGCTTCCCGTCAATGTCATGACCCCCGTCGTCGCACTCCAGGAGCCAGTAATACTGCTGGTATTGGTGAACGCCAGGGTATCGGTACCGTCGGAATCATTCTGATAGCCGCTGGAAATGGTCACCGTCGCTCCGGCCATGGAGGTATTATCGATATCGGTGATAGTGAATGTGGTATCAAACGGCGTCGCGGTCTGATTTTCGGTATAATTCAATGTCCCCCCCGCCGTCATGATGGGTGCATCATTCACCCCAGTCACGGAAACCACCACCGTCGTTTTTTGCAACCCGACACCCGTGGTGGAGGCCGACGTGGAACCAGACACATCGAACCCAAACGTGTTGGCGGCCCCATCGGAATTAAGATCCGCCGACGGCGTAAACTTCAGTCCCGCCGCCCCTTCCGCCACCGTAATGAAATCCCCTTCCTCAATGGCAGTCGAACCATCCTTTTTAAAGACTTTACCTTTGACGATATTGGCAATCCGATAATAGGTCACCTCGTCACCATCAACACTGTTGCGGCTGATCACCAATCCCGAGGTCGTCTGCACATCCTCGGTGGTCGTCGCCGCCGTGACGACGGGTTTATCCGCGATGGGGCGAACGGTCATCTTGAAGGTGGTTTTCGCCGTCAAAGGGGGGCTGGCATTGTCGGCAACCGTCAGCGTGATCGTCGATTCGCCAAAACGATCCGCAACCGGAGTCAGAACGATGGTCCGGTCGGTCTCGGTCCCAGCGATGACGATATTGTCCGCCGGAATCAGATCGGTGTTGGAAGAGACCCCCTTCACCGTCAATTCACTTGTTTTGTTATCACCATCGCTCACCTGAAAGGTCAGGGTACTGGTCGCTTTATCCTCATCGATGGTCACATTGGCGATGGGGGTAATGACAGGATCATCGTTGACCGGCACCACCACAATCGCCACCGTCCCCGAAGCGGGTATCGACTTTCCAGAACCGAGGTTGCCCTGGTCATCCAACGTAATCGTTAGCGTATCCGATCCAGAATAACCGGCATCCCCCTGATAATTCAGTTTTCCCAGTTCCCGACGAATGGTGGCTAGAGTATCCGTTATCGCCAAAGATCTCACGGCATTGCCATGATCTGGACTGAGTGAAAGCGTCCCCTTGACGACAGAAAGGGTTAACTTGAGGGTCTGCGTGCTGGTGGATGTCAAATCGGGATCGTCCACGACAATATCGGACAATGCCTTGACCGTATCCTCCAAAGCACTGACGGACGCAGGCAAAACCAGCGTGGGAGGTTCGTTCAGGTTGACCACATCGATGGTGACCTTGGCCGGAATCTGCCCAGTCAACGTCGCCGCCGGTCCCCCATCCTTGGCTACCACCTCCAAATTAAAAACGGGGTCTTTTTCATAGTCCAGCTTGGCGTCTTTATTGACCGAAATCTCACCCGTCGCCGCGTTGATTGCAAACACGTTACCCGTATTGCCCTTGGAGATTTCATAGGCGATCACCTCATTTTCAATGTCGGTGGCCGTCACCGACCCCACCACAAAACCGGCCCCCTTGTTTTCATCCACGGTCAACTTGATGTCAACTTTGGTAAACACCGGCGCATCATTGATCGGCTTGACCGTGACAGTCATCGTCCCCTTGGCCGCCAACGGACCTCCCGAACCCAGATAGTTTAAATCATCGACCCCCACCGTAACCCCGTCCTGACCATTAAAATCTTTCTCAGGGGCATAGGTGACCTTAGCCAACGCCGCATTCAAAGCCACCAAAGAGCCTTTGAGGGTCAAGGATTTCGACCCGGAAGAACCACTGGAAATCGTAGCACCCGACAAATCCGTCAAGTTCAAGATCCCCTTGGTGGCATCCAACTTGACCGAAATCTCCCCAGGCACCGCCGCAATCCCCCCCTCTGGGACTACAAAGTCGGGATCGGCAATGACAATACCCGTCAACGGCAACGGACTATCCTCGTCCACACTCACCCCCCCCGGCAAAACAACCGTCGGGGCCTCATTAACATTGTTGACATTGATGGTAATAGCCGCCGTGATGGTGGTAATGGCCTTATCCTTGGTATTGCTGGGGACATTATCGGTCACCGTCGCAGTCAAAAGATAGGAATTCAACTTTTCAAAATCCAGGGCGACCACCGTGGTAATCACCCCAGTCGCAGCATCCACCGTGAAAACATCGCTGGGCGTTAAAGTATAAACCAAAACATTACCCTTGTCGGAATCACTCGCAGCCAACGTCCCAACGACCGTCTTGGCGGGTTTGTTTTCATCAATTGTGAATTTCTGCGCCACCATCACCGGCGGTTTGTTAAATGTAACCGGTGTCGGATTGAACGTTGATTTGGTGTCATTGGTGCTGCTCGTCGCAGCAGCGGGGGTCGATGCTGTTGTGCCACTACCGCTGGCCCCCTTGGCCACTTCGGCAAAAATGCTGGCAGGATCTGTTTTCACCGTGGAGTCGGCGGTGTTACCCACAACGGGAGACGGGGTACTAGCCCCATCGCCCTCCCCACTTCCAGATCCCGCATCATCCTTAGTCTCAGCCGTAGTCCCGGCGTCCCCTCCCGCTTCCCCTTCCGCCGCGTCACCACCGGGTCCAGGCTGGCCGTCTACTTTGTCACCCCCCGCAGTATCTGCGGGATTGACACCCGGCCCGGCACCAGAATCGACAGGAGCGGCTGGTTTGCCGGCGTCTTTGGAGGATGGCAGTTTGTTATCCCCCCCCCCTTTGGGCTTGGGAACGCTTTCCTTGGCGGTATCCCCAGCCTTTTTCGCTTTATCATAGTCCTCCACACCCAACGCCTTGGCTTTCTCCCTCCTCTCCTCTTTGGCCACTTTGGCCTTGTCCTCAATGACCTCCTTGAGGCTCTTACCCTCGGCAACTGCCTTGGCTACATCCTTGGAAAACTCCTCAGCTTTGCTTGCGGTTTTCTCCAGAGCCTTCTCCGACGCCACCTCATCGACCTCGGAACTGGTAGCCGCCTCCATCCCCAGTGCCTTGCTCTCCAAAGCCGCTTTCTTATCGTTCAATTCCGCCAATTTGGCCGTGTCACCACTCGCCTGGGCCGCTTGGATCTCCTCCTCCACCTTCCCAATCTGTTTTTCCGACTCCAACGCCCCCTCAACCTTGGCTTCGGTCTCCTGCATCAGGCTGTCTTCAGCCGTCTCCACCATCTTTTCCAACGCCTCTGGAGATTCCTCCAACAACTTTTGCGCTTCCTCGACACTCGCCGCAGCACCGCTGTCAACCAAAGATTGGGCAACTTTTTTCGCCAACGCCTGCAATGCCTGGGGAGGAAGTTTCCGCACCACCGTACTGGTATAGGCCTCCTTCAACTTCTCCACCGGGGCCGGTGCCACCACCGGCGGCTTACCCTGGGCGGCAGACAACATTTGATTCTTCTTGACCGTCTCCGGTTCCCTGCCAAGATCCGCTGCCTCCGCCTCGGAAACCAGTGCAGCAAGAAATTCAATCTCACCCGAAGAAGAGTCCAGATCGCTCGTGGAGACCTCCTCCATCCAAACCAACACCTCATCCTTCAGTGAAATGACCTCGATTTCCTGACTACTGCCCGCCCCCTTCAAGCTGATGTAACCCTCGGTCCCACGTACACCCATGGTGGCCACCGGCGTCACCAAATGGAACGGTTTAGACTTAAGTTTGCCCAATCGTCCCGAAGTAAACTTGGCCACCCCCTTGTTCAGCTTCACCTCACCCTTGTTCCCCTCATCCTCACCGACCGTATCATCCGGTTTAACCTTGAACGTGTATTCCTGAACCAAAAATTCGCTATCCTCGCCCAAAGCGATCACGGCATCGTCTTTCATTCTCAGAATAACACGCGCTTTGGTTCCAGTGACAATCCGATCCCCCTGAAAAATGGGTGAGCTATCTTCCAATACCCGTTTTTCCTTCTCAAAATCGGCAAAGGCCATCCCTTTGAGCTGTGTGACCGATCCCACCGGCTCCCGTTGTGGTGCCGTCTGTTCGGGTTTGGCTTCGGACTCCTTGCTATCGGCCTGTTTTTGCCGTTGCGGCAGCTTGTCGCGGTCCAGGGAGATCCCTTTGCGCTCCACCGTACTCGGTGGTGCCATCAGCAAAAATCCCCCCGCCGCAGCGATGCCAAGAATAAGAAGGATTGCAATAAGCCATTTGTTTTGCAGGATTTTGAGCATTGCCGGATACCTTTGACGATCATGGCAAAGAGGCCGGTCACCATCCAACCAACGACGGTCCGGTTATCCCCATTCTGGATACCATTATACCTAAATATCCTGAAAATACTACGATTATTCGGTAAAATATCGTAACCGCACAAGCCTTTTGTCAGACCCAAAAAAAATGGCTAAAGAGACGGCATCACTGATTTTTCCTAGCCATACCCCAGATAAAAAAAATCCCGGTAGTGAAATCATTCAACACCGGGATCCCAATCGTCTCTTATTGTAACAAACACCCTCGCACTTCAAATCCTTCTACTTAGCGGTCAATTTTGCCTGAATACCCGTCAAACTGGAAATCCGTTCCTTCGCTTGGTTGGCCTCCTCCCGATTGTTGTAGGGACCGGAACGGACTCGCTGATAGGGCGTCCCCGCCACCATCGCCTGCTCCCGGGAAATCGGCAAACCGAGTGAGTTGACCTGCGCCTGCACATTATCCGCCAACACCTGCTGCCGAAATGAACCTAGTTCCAGATAAACATTCCCCCGGGAAACACCACCGGCCATTCCCGATCCCTGATTCATGGCGGAGGGACCACCGTAGGATTGCCGGTCGCTGGTATCCATGGGTAACGAAAAAGAATCATCCTCAACCTCCGGCGGCAACGCCGGTTGCGCAGGCGGCGGCGCAATATGGGTCTCGGTATTCTGGGTCAAACCCGCCGGATTACCAGCCGCCGGAGGCGTGGAAGGGGCAGCCCCCCCCACATTGACCACCCCCCCAGGGGCGGTAAAGTCTAGATACGATCCACCCGGAGCCAACGCCGCCGCAGGGGCCGGAACCTCGTGTTGCGTCCCCGCCGGGTCGGAAGGGGGAGCAACCTCATCCCCTTTGCCACCCGAAGTTGTCCCGGTCTCCGGTAACGCACCATCCTTGGCCGGAGCCGGTTTTGCCGCCGGTTTCGCCGCCGGTTTAACCACCTGCACCGTTGACCGCGGCTTACTCGCCTCTTGCCCGCTCACATCCCTCGGCTTCCCTTGACTCATCACCACCGGCCTCAGGAAAATCACCAATTCAGTTTTTTTCGTCGTCCGCGCCTGATTGCCAAACAAAAATCCTAATCCCGGCAATCGTCCCAGCACCGGAATACCGTTGGTTTTCTCCGAAGATTCATCCTGCATCAAACCACCCATCACCGCCACCTGCCCGGAATGGACCCGCATCATGGTCTCCATCTCCTTAACCTCGATCTCAGGAATCTCACTGATGACCGCTTCTTCCAAACCCGTGGTCAACGTATTCCTTTGCAAGGCGGGGTTGGGATCTCTTTTCCAATTGTAAATCCGTGAAATCGTAGGCCGCACGTTGAGACTGACGATATCCTTGTCCGATATCTGCGGCGTCACCGACATGATCAAACCCACCGGAACCGTATGGATTTTGGTGTTAAATACCGGAATCTGCGCCGTGGCCGTCGTTGATGTCGTCGTCGATGAGGTCGATGGCGTCGTCGCACTGGACTCCAACGTGAAGAATACCTCGTTCTTGACAACCTTGAGCAAGGCGGGCTGATTGTTCAACGCCATGATCTTGGGCGATGACAAAACTTTGGTCGTCCCAAAAGCCTCCAAAGCCTTCAACGCCGCCGTAACGGTCGCGCCATCGGCACCACCATTGCGCTGAATGGTGAAAAAATCCAACGGCGCATTGACCGGATTCATCTGCGAAAACACACCCTTCACCGCAATACCCGCCGGATTGAACGCCTTGTTCCAATCCACACCCTCCTGGAAACCATCGCTCAACTCCACCTCAACCACCGTAGACTCGATCAACACCTGACGATGCACATTATCCAGCACCGTATCGAGATACCGTTGAATCCGCTCATGTTGCGTCGATGTCGCATAGACCGAGATAATCCCCGCCTCAGGGTTGATAGCCACAATCCCCACCCCCTCGCTCCCAACCACCGACATGTTGCTCCCCTCCGCAGCCCCACTACCCCCATCCGGCGGTACAATGGCATTCAACCCCCCATCACCCGCCGCTGGAATCACCCCAGAAGACGACGCCGATAAACCAGGTACGCCAGCGGTAGCCGCTCCCGCTCCGGTCATTCCGCCCGTCCTCTCATTCCCGATGATAGATTGAATGTTCTGGGTCAACACATACCAAAAACGATTGCTCGACTGGGTAGAAATGCTGGTAGAAGATTGATTGGCATCCGACTCCGTCATGTCGGGATTGGCCAAAGTCGAGGTAGACAGTTGTGTGGATACTTTATTACCACTCACCGCATCCCGCCGAAGATTGATATAGTCCACCTGATAAATCTTCAAATAGGGCCGATCCGGTGAAACGATGACGGTTTCTCCGTCAATTTCATAGCGTATCCCCACCTGCTTTGCCACCCGGTCGAGAATCTGTGGCAACGTCTGATCAATGGCACTCAACGTCACCCTTCCGGTAATACCTGGATAAACATCAATATTTTTATTGGCATCCCGCGCCAGGGCAAACAACAGATCGCGCACCGGCATTTCAGTGACGGTAATGGTATAAACCTCGTTGTGACTCCCCGGCTCCACCCCGTCTTTAGCCGCGACGACCTCTTCCGGCGCAATATCGGCCCCCGCCGTAATATGAACCGGCGGGTCGGTAGGACGCAGAAAATGGGATTTGGATGACTTGATATCGGTGGATTGACACGAAGCAATCAACACCCCACCCAAAAGTACCCCCAAAAGCCATCCGCCTCGGTAACGCCCTTTCCAGGCAGAGGGGGTCATCAGGTATTTCAAGACTTGAATAGGCATCATGATTTTATCCCAATCGTCTGTATGCCACCTCACCCAAAACGGAAAAACCGTCCTGTGAGGCCACGATCAACGATGGGTCTACAAGCAGATTTCAAGCCAGAATCTATTATGGAACCGATTAAAAAACACTGCGGAAAACAACGGCGGGAAAGTGTTCGGTGA
>PEAO01000034.1 GCA_002753615.1 Magnetococcales bacterium DCbin2 | reverse complement strand
CCCCCTTAAAGGGGGGGGATAAACGCAAGATAAAATTTAAATCGATAGCGATCAATGGTGGAGGAACATTCTTGGATGCGTTGAAGGCGTTTGGGATTATGGTGGGTTCTGGGGGTGGGGAGCAAAAACTTTCGTGTCCCCAATGTCAGGGGGAACGGAAAAAACATACGCATGATCGGCCCCTGGCGGTGAATGTGGATCGGGGGGTCTGGCTGTGCCACCATTGTGGGTGGTCGGGATCGGTTGCCAAGCGGTCCGAATCGACTGGGAGTTCCGGTAAATTTCAACTGGAGTTGGGGCTTCCAGATTGGGGTGCCGCGTTTATGCGCCAACGGGGGATCGATCCGGCGGTGGCTCTGAAGTTGGGTGTGGGCAAAGGAAATGTCTGGATGCCGGGAGCTGGGGGGAAGGGAGAGGTGTTGGCTTTTGCGATCAGGAACGGGGGTGAACTGGTCAATGTCAAATATCGCGGGGAGGTCAAATCATTTCGTCAGGTCAAAGGGGGGATGCGCTCCCCATTCAATCTTGACGTGGCGCGTCGTTATGACACAACGATTTGGACTGAGGGGGAGATGGATGTTTTGGCACTGGCGATGGCAGGGTTGGAGAATGCATTGTCGGTGCCCGATGGGGCACCGCCAGAGGGGGCACGCAATATCGAGGGCAAAATGGCTTGGTTGGAGTCCCTTCAACCCGATCTGGCCCAGGTGAAACGGCATATATTGGCCCTGGATCAGGATGGTCCGGGGAAACGGTTGGAACGGGAAATGGTTCGCCGTTTGGGAGAGGATGTGTGTTGGATCGTCTCATGGCCGGAGGGGGTGAAGGATGCCAATGATTGTCTCGTGGCTTGTGGTCCCCAGAGGCTGCGGGAAATCGTTGAACAGGCGAAAGTTGGCAGTGTGTCGGGTGTGATCCACTGCCACCAGGTGGTTGGGGAGATGCTGGCGGCATTGGAGATGGAGGAGAACCGTGGGGTGGCGGTGGGGTTTGAGGTTCTTGATCAACTTTACCGGCCCCGTTTGGGGGAAATGACCATTGTGACGGGGATGCCGGGTTCGGGCAAATCGGAATTCCTCGACCAAGTTGCGGTCAATTTAGCCCAGCGGTATGGATGGCGATTTGGGTTTTATTCCCCGGAAAATCGTCCCTATGCGAGTCATTTTGCCAAATTGGCCGAAAAACGGGGGGGGAGAACCTGGGAGGTGTTGGTTCGGGAAAATCGGGTGGCGGAAATCATCCCCTGGTTGGATGCCCATTTTGTGTTGATCGGCGGAGATGATACGGAGGATTGGGGTTTGCAGGGGATTCTGGGGATTGTGGGAAAGTGTATGCGTCGTTTTCCGCTGAAAGGGTTGGTGTTGGATCCGTGGAATGAGGTGGATCACAACCGCCAACGCGAGGTGACCGAGACCGAACATATTTCTCGATCTTTGACTCTTTTGCGCCGTTTTGCCCGCAAGCATGAGATTCATTTATGGCTGGTGGCCCATCCGATGAAATTGGATGGGCGCGGTTCCAAGACGTATCCGGTCCCAAAACCGTATGACATTGCCGGTTCAGCCCATTTTTTCAACAAAGCCGACAATTGCCTGTCGGTATGGCGTGATGTGTCATCCAATCGGGTGGAAATTCATGTTCAGAAAATCCGTTTTCGGCAGTCGGGGCAACCCGGTGTGTGCATCCTCGACTACAACCGCCAAACGCGCCGTTACAGCCAATCCGAGGTGAGAAAACCGATATCTGGGTAAGGCCGAGAAAACGATGGGCGAGACAAAGATGTCAATCCTGTTGCGAGGACGGGAACCTTCATGAAGAGTGTGTTATCTTTCACCGCCATGAACAACGAATGCAGGGAGTTGGATCCATGGCGCGTTCTGATCTTCTTCTTAGTATAGTCCGGGCGGGCAGCCAGGGGGATAAAGGGCTGTTTAGCAAGTCTGTGGAGGCTTTGATTGCCGAGGAGCGGTCGAAGCAGCACCATGTGTTGGCGGAACGTCTGGCCGGATTTCTCAAACCCAACGCAAATGGTGGATCCCATGGGCCGATGGCGAGCGATCCTCGTGTCCAAGGGTTGTTTACCGAGATTCATCCGCAAAAAAAAATGACCGATCTTGAATTGCCCAAGGTGGCCTTGGAGCAATGCCAGGAATTGGTCGAAGAACAACTTCGTTGTGATCTCCTGCGTTCCCACAACCTCGAACCCCGGCATCGGGTATTGCTTCTCGGACCTCCCGGTAATGGCAAGACATCTTTGGCCGAAGCGTTGGCGGAGGCCTTGATGGTCCCGGTGATTGCTGTCCGCTATCAAGGGGTCATCGGTTCCTATCTGGGGGAAACTGCCGCCAGGCTTGACCAGTTGCTCAGTCATGTGCGTTCGCGCCACTGTGTCTTGTTTTTTGATGAATTTGAAACCCTGGGCAAGGAAAGGGGAGATACTCAGGAAACCGGGGAAATCAAACGGGTGGTCAGTTCACTCCTGCTCCAGATTGATGCCCTGCCCAGTCATGTGGTGGTGGTGGCGGCCACCAACCACCCAGAACTGTTGGATCGTGCGGTTTGGCGACGGTTTCAGTTACGCATTGACCTTCCTATGCCTACCAAAGAACAACGTAAGATATGGTTTGATAGGCTAAAGTCAAAATTTACCGGATCCATGGGATATTCATCCGGTAAGCTTGCAGAAATGACAGACTGTTTTTGTTTTGCAGAACTGGAGGAGTTTTCATTAGACATTCAAAGGCGTATGATCCTGGCTCAACCTGCCGGTCAATTAAAATCCATCATCGGAGACCGCCTCCGTTTTTGGCAGTCGCGTATCCGTGCCGGCACCAAAGAGTGAAGGCCATGATCCATGAACAATCCGCCGCTTTTGGTTTTCCCCAAGCCACGTTCTGTTGCATATCGTAAAGACCGTGGGGGCGGTAATGCATCGCATTATCCTTCTCGTGAGCGGCAAGCCGAAAGGCTTGCGCCGAAGTTCAAAAGACTCCAGGAAGCCCTTCAATCCAAAAGCGCGCGTTCTCAGATGGATATGGACGGAGCCAATCTGGAACAGGTTTTGGTGTTGGAGACGATTGGTGGCGTGGATGCTTTCATTGGGGCGGTGCGCGAAGTGAAGGGATTGGAGTGGCTGGGGGAAATGGAGGTGAATGATATTTCACCCGATGAAGATTTTTATCATTCCGAGGAAAATCCAGAAAAATTATTGCGAGGGCGCTTGTTTTTGGTGATGTCGGATCAATTGGCCCTGAAGCAAATGCTTTCCTTATGGAAACATTGGAAAAAGTCGGGAAAGGATGGTTTGGAGCATTCTTTTACGAAGTTTTGTTGGATGGGTTACCTTTGATGAACCACCGGCGGTTGGCTGGACGATTGATCGTGGATGATCCCGATGGTTGGGCGGAGCATTATCCGGCGAATCATCGTCTCCACGGTACGGCCATGGCTTCTATCATTCTTCACGGTGAACTCGATGCCAAGGAACCCGCTTTATCCAGGCCGGTGTATGTGCGTCCCATCCTGAAACCGAGTCATCATTTTAGTTCCCCACCGCCTGAATGCATCCCTGATGACTATTTGGTCGTGGATCTGATTCATCGGGCAGTGAAAAGGATATTGACAGGTGATGGGGAGGAAGAGGCTGTTGCCCCCTCGGTCAGGATCATCAACTTATCGGTTGGTGATCCTGACCGACCGTTTATCCATGAAATGAGTCCATGGGCAAGGTTATTGGATTGGTTGGCCTATGAATACAATGTCTTGTTTATTGTCAGTGCTGGCAATCAAGTCGGCCCGATTGAAATTCCTGGGGTGACTGAAACGCAGTTGAAGAGTCTGTCCTCGAAGCAAATGACAAAAAGCGTTCTGGAAGCCATACGATCGGATAGTGCCAATCGAAGAATTCTATCACCAGCAGAATCTATGAATGCTTTGACCGTTGGGGCCTCCCACGAAGACTCTTCTGCTTGTGGTAGCGGGGTGAGCAACCAAGTGGATCCACTGCCTTTGGCAGATTTTAATCGTCCTACGATTTGGGGATCGTCTGGAAGGAAATCTGGTTCACCGAGCATTGTCTTGCCAGGCTTACCCAGTCCCATTAACGGTTTGGGATTAGGGTATCGACGGGCAATCAAACCGGAAGTGCTGTTGCCGGGGGGCGGCAGACTTATCAGATCAAGTTATTATCTTCAAACCCCACCGTATTGGAGACGCATCGCTATGCCATTGCCCCAGGTTTCAAGGTGGCTAAACCGGGAGCTAAACTGGGTGACAATGATGGTTATGGTTACAGTCGCTTCGACCAGTAACGCGGCTGCGTTGGCGTCGCGCATCGGGGGGCAACTCTACGAAGTGTTGCTGCAATTGCAACATCAGCCCCATGGTGACCGGTTGGAAGAGATTTATTTTCCGGTGCTAATCAAGGCACTCTTGGTTCACGGCAGCCAATGGGACAAGGCATACGATGTCGTAGCGGAGGTGTTGCCAGATCCAGGGAAGGGAGGGTCGAAGAAAGACGGTGTATCGCGGTTTTTGGGGTATGGTCGGGTATTTTATGAGCGATTGTTGCATTGCACCGAATACCGGGCGACTTCGTTGGGTTTTGGGGAAATTGGGGATGAGCAGACCCATCGGTTTGCATTTCCCCTCCCCCCCAGCCTGAGTGGAAAAAAGGTTTGGCGGAGATTGACGGTTACGCTGGCTTGGTTGACGCCGGTAAACGTGAATACCTATCAATACCGTGGAGCTAAGTTATGGTTGAATCCACCAGCAGATACTCTGGATGTGAAACGTAAGGAAGTCTTTTGGCAAAGTGCGAAACGGGGTACGGTACAACACGAAATCCTTGAAGGGGATGAAGCGGCGGTCTTCGAGGAAGACGGGATGCTGGTGATTGATGTGAGCTGTCGCGGAGAAGCGGTTGATTTGAATGAGCCGATCCGCTACGGGTTGGCGGTCACGTTGGAAGTGGCTGAGGGGTGTATGTTTTCAATCTATAATGAAATCAAGGAAAGGATTCCACAACCTGTACGGATTCGCGTATAAAACGAGAAGTTTTATTTTCGGCCTGTTTTTTGCCCAACTCGCATCCTGGACCCGGTGGTTGGTTGCAATATGTGGCGATTGCGGACCGGGTGTCAGGTCAAAGGGGGGATGCGCTCCCCATTCAATCTTGGCGCGGCGCGTCGTTATGACACCTGGATCTGGACCGAGGGGGAGATGGATGTTTTGGCACTGGCGATGGCACAGGACTGGAGTACGCATGATCGGTACCCGATGGGGTACGCAACATCGCGGGCAAGATGGCTTGGTTGGAGTCCCTTCAACCCGATCTGGCCCAGGTGAAACGGCATGTATTGGTCCTGGATCAGGATGGACTGGGGAAACGGCTGGAACGGGAAATGGTTCGCCGTTTTACAACCGCCAAACGCGCCGTTACAGCCAATCCAATGTGAGACAGCCGATATCTGGGTAAGGCCGATCAACGATGTGCGAATCTAAAGATGCCAACCCTGTTGTTTCAGAGTGACAATCCCTTCATCATATCAGATTTGGCATCCATGTTGCTTATCGAAAAACCTTAATCCTGTTTGCGCGTCTATCCGAAAGTAAATGGACGAGGAGACGATACACAGATGCCAACAAACTTTCCAGAAAGAATATCGATGAAAACCACTGCCCTTGGCTTTGCAGCAATGACGTTGATCCTCCCGGTTTCCTCCCACGCTGTGGAGGTTTACGCCGGTGGAGGCGTCGGCGTGAATCATCATTTCGGCACGGATCCATCTGAATATGAGATACTCAATATCCTGGTCCAGGCGGCGGCGAATGCTTCCAGTGCAAGCAGCGATGTCACCCTGACATCGGGTACGGGGAAAGCGTTTCTTGGCATACGCTGGCTCCTTGGACCCTTGGATGAATCGCCAAGCATGGGGGTTGAGCTTGGGTACATCCGATTTGGAGACCAAAAGGGGAATTTTTCTGTCCCCCCGGTAGGTCTTTCCTACACTAGCAGCGTCGAGGGATTGACCTCATCTGTGACCATAAGCAAACCACTTACAGAAGAGGTCAGTCTTTTGGGTAAGAGCGGTGCTTTGATATGGTATTCTGACATGGATGTATCGTTGGTTGGGACGGCAACAGGTCTGAGTTTCGCTTCGACTGCCCGGAAAGACTCCGGCATCAGCTTTACCGCCGGGGCCGGTATCGAATACGACGTTACCCAAAGATTTAGCCTGCGTTCCGAAATGGAATACTTTTTTAATGTTGGAGATCCCGACGTGTCCATGTCATCAGATATCGGTCTCCTCAGCATCAGCGGGATGTATGGATTCTGACATCCACCCCAATCCCGGTCGTATATGCCATGACCGGGCGTGTTCACGGTCCGCTGCCACGCGCATAAAACGGGATTTTTGTTTCCGGCCTGTTTTTTGCTTGACTCGCATCCTGGATCCGGTGGTTGGTTGCACTGTGTGGCGATTGCGGACCGGGTAGGCGGAGGGGGATTTTTCGGGCAATAAGGATTATCCATGGCGATCAGACGTTATCCAGGGCATCCCGGCAGTGTTCCATTGGATTCGGTGCGCAAGGTGCGAACCCCAGAGCGGGGGACATTGGCCTCTTTGCGGCGAACCCTGGGGATTTCCCAGGAAGAGATGGCGGGGCGTCTGGGGGTCGGCCAAGCGGCCATCTCAAAAATTGAAAACCGTGAGGATCCGCAACTCAACACCATCGTCCGTTATTGTGAGGCCCTTGGGGGGCGGCTGGAATTGGTGGTCACCTTCCCCACCCAACGAAAACCCCAACCCATACCCGTGGATTCCCAGGAACGGTTCCATGTGACCCTCCCCACTTAAAAGAGTCCCCCAAGGGACTTTACGGTTGTGATGGCTCCTCATGCGGCCAAAGGCAACGCCGTTTCTGGCTCCCCCAAAATCGGCGAAGACGATGCCGTGGTATCGTCCGGTGCCAGTTTGTACAACTCGGCGACCAGTTCGGAGGTCTGATCGAGCATCTCGAACAGTTTGGCCAGCAAATCCTGAAAACCAGCTTCATCCCCATCCTGATTCTTCTGTTTATTCTTGCCGGTGGCACCCGTGATCTCCTGTGACGGATCCTGTTGCAGGCAACAGGGGACCGGGTTGCGTTGTTGAAGAAGGGCCAGCAAACCCTCCATGCCGCTGCTTGCCTGGGTCGCCTCCTCCAGTTTCTCCCCGGAAGTGCTTGATAGCCGAGTCGATGTCGCCTGGATGGTCTCGTTGTAAATCGATTGAAACCCACCCTCATCTCCATTGCCAAAGGTCATGGTGGACCGACTCAGGGTGATTTCCAGCATGGATACGTTGATCATGATTCCTCTCTCCTTAAATTCAGACGACGATCATTCCTTGTGAGGAATCTTTTCAATATTGATGCCAGTTAGAAAAATATATAATATTCAAATGTTTTTGTAAAAATAGGGCCAAAAATAAGCCTTTGGAGGAATCATTCATGGCTGAATTTGCGGCAAAAAATGTCGATCTTAAGTGGCCCAGGCGGCAAGAGTTGCCGCAGATTGCTGGCAAAAAAAAACCGGAAGAGAACTTCCGGTTTGACTGGGTAAACCAAGGGATCAGGATTATTTTGCGGGCTTAGGGGGTTTGGGAGCATCTGCTTTGGGTGTTTCGGCAGCCTTTGGGGGTTTTGCCGCTTTGGGAGCTTCGACCGCTTTCGGAGGTTTGGCAGCTTTTGGGGGTTTGACCGCCTTGGGAGCTTCAACCGCCTTGGGAGCCTCGACTGCTTTGGGAGCTTCAACCGCTTTGGGAGCCTCGGCTACGGGGGCTTGGGTGGTCTGATTTCGGGCGTTATCGGAGGGGAAGCTGAGGATTCCGACGTGGGTATGGATGCCGATGCCCAGATGGTAGTAGTGCCCATGAGGGACGCAACTACCGTAAGGGAAGATGGCTATCGAACTGTCACAGGGTGCGAAGGTGTTTGGAAGATCGTGCGCGGAAGCGGTACCAGCGATCATGAACATGGCGGAAGCGCAGACGGCACCAATCAGTGCGATTTTCTTCATTTTAGAGCCTCTCTCTCTATGGGTTGGATGAGTCTTCGATAATGCGGCAAGGGTATTGGAATGGGTATGAAAAGGCAACTGGATTTCAATCGTTGTGGATGAATACTCGGTGGCTAGGTCTCTGAGACAGCGTGTTTCATGAGACACTTTGTCCTGGGACAAAGTGTCTCATGAAAAAAAATATGATAATCAATAATTTAATGAATTATTGTTTCTTTTTCCACGATGTCTCGGCACTCATTGAATGGGATGTTGTTTTTGTTTTATTATGCAAAAATGAAATGTAAATATTATATTTAATTGTTTTTAAACGATAAAAATATAACATTACCCAATCCGGTTGGTGGCATGGAGTCTGCGATGGAAATGGTGGTAGGACGCGGCACCCAGGATGGAGGATGGTGCTGACGGACAAGGAAAAAAAGAAGAGCGAGGAGTCGGATCATGAAGACGGGTCGTTTAAAAATGGTGGCTTCGGTATTGGCGGTTGCAGCGGGGTTAGCCGTTTTGGTTGGGAGGACGACGGAGTCATCGCCGATGAGGACGGCAGAGATGGCCATGGCGGCGATGGAGGGCAACCTGGGGGATGTGAATCGTCTGCTGCGCGATGGGTGGAATGTGAATGATGGCGGCAAGCTGGGGAATACGCCCTTGATGTGGGCGGCGGAGTATGGTCAGATCAAAGTTGTTCGGAGCTTGCTGGCGGCTAAGGCCGATGTGAATGCGGTGAACCGTTGGGGTCAGACGGTACTGAGTTTGGCGGCGCAATGGGGCGATGAGGAGATTGTCGATTTACTATTGGCCCATGGGGCCGATGTGAACCATGCGTCGAAGAACGGGTCTACGGCGTTGATGCGGGCGGTGCAGTATGATTTTGATGGGATTGCCGAAAAGTTTATCGCCAGCGGTGCGCGGGTGAACCAGGTGGATGATGCGGGGCGTTCGGCGTTGATGGTGGCGGCGGAATGGGGTTCGGTGAAGAGTGCCGAGCGGATTTTAGCGGCGGGTGCGGCGGTCAACGGGCAGGACAAGGATGGGTTTTCGGCGTTGATGTTGGCGGCGATGAATGGTCATGAGGGGGTGGTACAGACCTTGTTGGCCAAGGGGGCCGTGGAGACGACACGTCATGAGTGTGGTTGTACCGCCTTGCATTTGGCGGCAGAGAAGGGGTATGCGGGGATTGTCGAGGCATTGGTGACCCATGGTGCCGAGGTGAATGCGGTGAATCAATGGGGGGTCTCGCCTCTGATGTTTGCGGTGGCCAATGATCGTTTTGATGTGGCCAAGATTTTGTTGACCCACGGTGCCAATCCCGCCATCAAGGATGTCGATGGCAAGACGGCGATGCTCCGTTCCGGCAGGGTGAGCGAAAAAACCGCCATGGGAAAACTGTTGGCCAAGATGGGGGCCATGATTTAGACTGTGTTGGTTCGTCGGCACTAGGCTCGCGCCATTTGACGTACAGCGAATAGGGGCAATCGGTTGGCTTTTCTTTGGATATCCCGCTATGCGCTTGACCACGCAGGACTTGCAAGCCATTGAGGAGGCAGCCCGGGATTTCTTCGCTCCCGGCTCGGTCGTCCGGTTGTTTGGATCACGACTGGACGACCAGCGGCGCGGTGGCGACATCGACCTGCTGATTGAGTCCCCCGTTGCCATGGCATCCCGTGACCAAGTGGCGCGGCGCAATGGTTTTCTCGCCCGTCTCTACCGGCGGTTGGGTGAGCAGAAGATTGATGTGTTGATCGTGGCGGCGGGTGAACCCGATGAACGGTCGATCGTCCAGACGGCGCGGCGCGTCGGCCAAGTCATCGCACGGGTGCCGCAATGAGGATGGTTGACCCGCTGACAACAGCCCTTTGGGAGGCAGACCGTCATCTTGCCGTGCTGGAGGTCGCCCTGCGTGACTGGCAAGCGACACCGGTGGTTGATCTGGCAGGGCTGGAAGCGGATCGAAACCAACTGAGAGTCTTGGACCAGTTGCTTTTCCGTTTTACCAAACTGCAAGATGCACTGGGCCAAAGATTGGTACCGGCCACTTTGGCGGCCTTGTCCGAACCTTTTGAGGACTGGTCGATGATCGACCGACTCAATCGGTTGGAAAAGCTTGGCTATCTTGAGGTTGATCCGTGGCTTCGTTGGCGCGAGACCCGCAATCGTTTGGCCCATGAATACCCGGACCACGATGAAATACGCTTCGCCGCCATCCTGGCCACCGTGGCGGCGGCGGATGGATTGGCGGCCAGCTACCGTGCTTGGCGTACCAAGTTGAACCGCCCATTCTAAAGACACGGGCACTGGGATTCGACGATTCTTCCCTTAATTGTATTTTAAAAATATCAATATGTTACGCGATTGACCGCAAAAAGATAATTTATTTGTTTCTTTGTTTTACGGGAATGGTGCGAGCCTAGTGCCTCCAGATCCCTCCTCCTGAATCTTTCCTAGTCGTTCGGCTTTTCCGGCAGGGTGAGTGAAAAAACTGCTACGGGAAAACAGTTGGCTAAAATGGGGGCCATGATTGAACATACCCTGATCAGTTCCTGTGTGATTTCCAACAGATTGATTTCTTCTTAGACGGGCGCGTTGCCAGACGTGCCCGTTTTTGTTATCATTCTGATAGAGGGTCTTGGATGGGTCGTGGTTTGGTGTTTGATAATATTTTTTCAAGGTTGTCTGTATGCCTTATGTTTCTCGTCGGAAGACTGGATCACCTGGAACTGTTGCTGGGGCCGCGGCCCGTCGTGATCTTTCCTGGTGTCTGAAAGGTCGTTGGCGGATAGGTTCTGGTGGGGGTGCATGCAAGGAGTTGTGCAACGGGCGCGAAGACTTGTTAGGAAGCAAGATCAAAATGGAAGTACGGGCGGCAGAATTTAAAGATGTCAGGAATTGGGATCGGATGCTTCGTCGCTCCAAAAGCTGTGGCATATCAGATCATGGTTTTTGGTGGCAGAATTGGACCTTGCGATATATTTTGGTCAGTATTTTTCTAGACATTTATAATTTGACCCTTGAAAATAAGAAAGTACACTTGGTGACAATGTTTATAGGTCACCTGGAAGATAGTGGAGGAAATATTCATGAAGTGCCGATGGCTTTGATTGATCAGATTGGTCCGTGGCCGTCGTTGACTGGGCTGACGAACAAGACATGTTTTTACGGCTGGTTTATCCAGAGAAGGCCACCGGACGATAAGATGTGGGCTAATGTTCTTTCGGAGCGACGGCCCTATAGTCTGTTATGCTGGCTTTTTCATGCGTTTGGTGTGCGGTCGTGCTGGCACGGTGGGGGTGGAGAGATGGTTATCCACGCAGACAGAGGGAGAGGGCGAGAGCATCAGGCTGAGTTGCTCCAGAAATATAGCGAAGTCTGCGGGTTTTCGGAGTTTGACTCGCGTATGCCTTTGCCACAGTGGTTGAAGTTCTTTCACGGGAAGCATGGGAATGACGGTGGTTTCCAAATCTTGGGTGTTGGTAAGTTTGAAACACTTGATAGAAATATGAATTGTTTTTTATAATGGTACCGACTATGAAATACATTAAGTCGTATATCCGATCACTACGGACAAAATCCGACCATTTGTTGGATGGGAAGCAGTTGGCGGCTCTCTATGAGAAAATTTACACAAAATATGTGCCTGCAGACTCACAAAACACGGGTGTTCCCAGTCCTGCGCTTTTGAAGAGCTTGTTGGATTCTAGCGATCATTTTTCCCAGGATGCCGACCGTGGCATCTACGCGGGAGTCCCTTTATCGGCGTTTCCTGATGAATCCATCAGTCAGTTGGTGCGTTCTTTCCTGTTGGACGAGGAGACGTCGCCGATATCTGACCGTCAGCTTACTTTAAAGGAATTGGACGAGGAACTCAGAGATGGCTCCAAATCTAAAGCGTTTGCTCCCATTGTTTACGGAGTTCGTTTGGGTATCGGACAAATGTTGGATTGGTTCGCGTCGCTCAGACCAGAGGAGTTGGTGGGGGAGGATATCGAATATTTTGTTAAAGTCATAGAAAATATCAAGGGCGTATGCGAATGTCTTATTGCCGATGATAGAGGTATTTTATCCTTGGTAGAATGTTTGGAATTGGCACTTCCAGAGCACAAAATTCTCGACAATGTTAGGAAACAATTAAGTAGTTTTTATCCTGATAAGAGAAAATTAGCCAAAGTTGATAAAAAAGAGATGGATCCTCGTATAAATATTTGTTCGTTGGAATTAGCAGGTATAACGCATTCACAGAAAAGTTTAGGTCTTCTTGGCAATAACAGGAATTGTGTTAGCCTCAGGACTTGCGGCGGAACAAAAGGTAACCAATACGGTCTTGTAATACTTCATACAGGTGATAACTTGGTGAAGGCTGTTGATTTGGGTGTCCAGAAGAAAACAATCCCCAAGCTTAGACGGTCAAGGCCTAGTGGCGAAGTTGGAACAGATCCTAAGGGTTTTGGTTTTGTTGAGGAGTCGTGCAAAGTAGGGGGGACGCAGATGGACGGTCCTTTTTTTGGCAATTTTGGTGCTGATAAGACTTTTAATATAACCAGCACTGGTAAGGTTGTTAATGCAACTAGTACTGCTAAAATAGCCAATCCTGGCAGTGCTGTCAATACATCTATAAATCTATATAGATCGGCCTTTCTGAATTAGTATGATATTTATCATACTTTAAATAGTGAATGATTCCTTTTTGGGTGAAATTTGGGGTGTCCCATGGCGCATGAAGTGGACGGTGGTTTGCTCGCTGATGTTCAGTCGTTCGTTACAATGCAGGATTTAGAATCCGTTAAGGATCTGATACGGAGGGGCGATTTTGAAGAATTAGCGAGGCAGAACGATTTTGGTTTTATAAAGTTGCTTTTATTTATGCTTGGAGATGAACGCGAATTGGCCTTGGAGGTAGTACCAACGTCGCAAAAAGAAATGATTGACGGTGCGGTGAGAAAGTTTGAAAATGAACTAGCTCCTCTGTTGAACGAAATAGATGATGCCCAGGGTAAACTAATTTCTGGATTACTTTCCGTTGCGCGGGGAAATACTGATGGGCAGAGCGTGCAAGAAAATCCAGACTCGGAGGAGCTTATCGAAGTCCTTGAAACTCTTCAGCGGCAGAAGTCCCGGGAAAGCGAGTTGCGGAGCGTTCTGACTCAGCGTATTTTTCATAATCATGTCAATGCTGTTTTTTGTCAGAAAATGTTCATGGGAGACCCAGGAAACATGATCCCTATGTTTCAGGTTTTGTTTTATAACACCGAAGAAGATGGAAACAGGGAATTGTTCCAAACGAATGGAGATTTGGATGATATTCTTTTCATTGGATCGCAGTTGGTTCGCGGCGTCGCAGAGATGATGGAGGAATCTGTGCCTCTTATGAAAGCCGATCAGTTGCAGATCCTAGACGTTGTGAAACAAAAAATTGCCAGACATGTTCTTAAAATCAGAGAATCTCTGAAGGTCATCGAGAGTTCACTTCCTGAATATGGTATTGACCTTCAGGACAGGGAAGAATCGGGCGAAAAACAGTAAAAGTTTCCGGTCCTACATCAAAGCGCGGATGGTCTCGATGATTCCGTCGGTATCCAGTTTGAGTTCGTTGCGTAGCAGGTTGGGTGCCCCGTGGGGGGTGATGCGGTCGGGGACGCCCAGGTTGCGCACTTTAAGACCGCGCTCCAGTAAGCCATCGGCGGCGAGAAATTCCAAAACCGCCGCCCCAAAACCGCCGCATACGGTATTTTCCTCCACCGTCAACACGATGGAAGCGGTCGCTACCGCCCTGCGGATTAAATCGGCATCCAACGGTTTGATGAAACGCAGATCATAAACCCCAACCCGGATCCCTTCGCTTTGCAGTTTTTGGGCTGCCAAAAAGGCGGGATGCACCATGGAACCTACCGCCAAGATCGAAACTTGGTCCCCTTCATAGAGAACCCGCCCCGAACCGATGGGGATCGCGGTTGGCGTTTGTGGGGGTTCCAGGCTTAACGCCGTCCCACGGGGATAACGGATGGCCACCGGCTTGCCCAGATGAATGGCCGTGAACAACATATGGCGCAGTTGGTTGTCATCGGCGGGGGCCATGATCACCAAGTCTGGCAACGCACGCAGAAAGGTTAAATCATAAATACCCGCATGGGTCGGACCATCCTCACCCACAATACCGGCGCGATCCAGGGCAAATATCACCGGCAATTTTTGTAAAACCACATCATGGGCCACCTGGTCAAAGGCCCGTTGCATGAAGGTGGAATAAATGGCTACCACCGGGATATAACCATCACAGGCTAAACCTGCCGCAAAGGTGACGGCATGTTGTTCGGCAATCCCAACATCAAAAAAACGGTCGGGAAAGTGTTCATGAAAACCACTCAACCCGGTCCCTTCGGGCATGGCGGCGGTGATGGCGCAAATCTTGGGATTCTCTTTGGCCAGACCGATCAGGGTATCGGAAAAAACTTGCGTATAGGTCGGTTTCGTCCCATTTGTCGCCAATACCCCCTTGGTACGGTCAAATGGCGATACCCCATGGTAGGTGCATGGATTGACCTCGGCAGGGGGGAACCCTTTCCCCTTCTTGGTGACGACATGCAACAACAACGGTCCATTCAGTTCGCGGATGTTTTTCAGCGTGGGGAGCAGTTGCCGAAAATCATGACCATCGATGGGGCCAAAATATTTCATCCCCAACTCTTCAAACAAGGTTCCCGGTATCAACATCCCCTTCATGTGTTCTTCGGCCCGGCGGGCGGCATCCAGCAGGGGGAGTGAAATGGCTCCCAAAACTTTTCCTGTCCCCCCTTTGAGTCGCGTATAGACCGGGCCGCTGAGAATTCGGTTTAAATAGGCCGACATGGCACCGACGTTGCGCGAAATCGACATCTCATTGTCGTTGAGGACCACCAGAAGATCCAAATCATTTTTATATTGTCCGGCATTGTTGAGGGCCTCGAATGCCATCCCCGCCGACATGGCACC
The DNA here is from genome assembly GCA_002753615.1 of Magnetococcales bacterium DCbin2. Classification (GTDB taxonomy): domain Bacteria; phylum Pseudomonadota; class Magnetococcia; order Magnetococcales; family UBA8363; genus UBA8363. The sequence continues at coordinate 12,749 of PEAO01000034.1, read as the reverse complement.
ATCGCCGATCACGGCGATAGACCAGCGATCACCACCATCCAGTTTATTGGCGATGGCAAACCCTAAGGCGGCGGAAATAGAGGTGGAGGAGTGACCGGTTCCAAAGGGATCGAAGGGGCTTTCTGTGCGGTTGGTGAAACCGGCCAATCCCCCCCGTTGCCGCAGCGTAGACATTTGGTGGCGGCGACCGGTGAGAATTTTGTGGGGATAGGATTGATGGCCCACATCCCAGATCAATAAATCTTTGGGGGTGTTGAATACCCGATGCAGGGCGATGGTGAGTTCCACCACCCCCAGACTCGCCCCCAGATGCCCCCCGGTACGCGAAACGACATCGATGGTCAATTCACGCAGTTCCTCGGCCAAGCGAACCAGTTCATCCTCGCGCAAATCACGAAGAACGGAAGGATGGGTTATTTTGTCCAGAATGGGAACCATGGCAGTGGCTTGGATTTTAGTGGGTGCGTTCGGTGATATAACGGGCCAGATCGCGGAGGGGATCGGCATTCCGGCTAAACGGTTCTAAATGGGACAGGGCCAGATCGATTTGTTTTGCCGCCCATTGGCGTGCCGCCTCCAACCCCAGGAGGGCTGGATAGGTCGATTTGGCGTTGATTTCATCTTTACCGGTGGTTTTACCCATCTCTTGGGTATTCCCGGTGACATCCAAAATATCATCGGTAATCTGGAAGGCCAGTCCAATGGCGGAACCGTATTGCCTCAGGGCATGAATGTGATCCTCCGTCCCCCCACCCAGACGCGCCCCGCATTCACAGGCACAGCGGATCAACGCCCCGGTTTTATGCTGATGAATCTTTTGAAGTTCTTCCATATCCACCATACGATTTTCCGCCAGCAGATCCATCATCTGTCCCCCAACCATGCCGAAGATGCCGGCGTCCATGGCCAATTGTCGCACCGCCATCAATACGGTCTCTGGGGCGACCCCAGGGATGGGACGGCTTGCCAGTTCAAAGGCGAATGTCAACAGGGCATCGCCTGCCAATATAGCCGTCGCCTCGTCAAACTGTTTGTGACAGGTTGGCAGACCACGGCGCAAATCATCGTTATCCATGGAGGGGAGATCATCGTGGATCAGGGAGTAGGTATGCAGGCACTCCATAGCACAGGCGAATGGCAGCACCCTTCCCCGGTTTTCCCCCACGGCGTCGGCACACGCCAAAACCAAAATGGGCCGCAAACGTTTACCCCCCCCCAGAAGGCTGTGACGGATCGCTTGATTCAAACGTTGCGGTGGTTCTTGACCACCGGGAAGCAACGCATTTAATGTGTTTTCCACCAACGATTGGTTGGTTTGCAGATAGTGCTTTAAACTCACGCCGTCTTTAAGGAACCGGAGGTTCCCCCTGTTGTCGGAGGCTTTTCAGCCAATTCCTCGATCCGTTTTTCCGCTTGGTCGAGACGTTGTTGGCACAGGCGGGAGAGGGCAGTCCCTTCTTCAAAGGCGGCCAGCCCCTCTTCCAACGGGACGTTCCCCCCTTCAAGTTTGCGGACAATGGCCTCCAGTCGGGTCAGTGCCTGCTCAAAATTAAGATTTTCGTTGCCTTGGGCAGTCATGGGTATCCACTGAAGTGAATGAATATCTCAACCAAACCTGAAAGGGTTCATTATAGCAACCTTGGGATCATTCCGCAACATCTTCCTGAGTGTTATTCGGGTGAATGGGTTTCAGGTCTCGGTGGGTGGATATCAAAAAAAAATTCCATGTCACTAAGAATCTGTGGTATTCTCTGAACGTTATCCATTTTGATTGGGAAACTCCTGATGGCCACCATCACTTTTGATACCCTGGAATTGGTTAATTTGCTGAAAGTTTCTGGATTTCCAGCAGACCAAGCCGATGCGGTTGTCCGTGTGATTGCCAAATCGCATGATGAACTGGTTACCAAACGTGATTTGCAAATTGAACTTGCTCCGCTGCGGACCGATTTGGTGTTGGTCAAGTGGATGCTTGGTATCCAAATGGCTGGCGTCATGGCACTCGTTCTCAAATCTTTTTTCCCGCATTGAAGATCACTCCCGGCGCACCCCGGGCAAACGCATAGGATCGACCCGTAGCCCCCGAACCATCATGCCCCAATGGAGGTGAGGTCCGGTGGAACGTCCTGTTGTCCCAACCTTACCGATGATGTGACCTTGGTTGATCCATTCGCCTTGGGCGACCGCGATGGTGTCCAGGTGGGCGTAGAGCGAGATGACGCCGTGACCATGGTGGATGACGATGGTATTGCCGGTGAAAAAATAATCTTTCCCCACCAGGGCCACCAGACCGGCTGCGACAGCGGGGACTGGGGTTCCTCTGGGGGCGGCGATATCGACGCCATTGTGGGGACGTTTGGGGATGCCGTTGATGATGCGACGGCTGCCGAATACCCCAGAGAACCGGCCTGTGATCGGTTGTTGAAACCCCTGGCTAAACCCCACTTGGCCGTCGCGCAGTCGGTAGGTCGCTTTGATGGCATTGGTTTCTCTGAGGGCGCGTTCTTCCACTTTGGGGTCGGGGGCACTGGCCCGCCCTTTGGGGAGGGTGATGGCCTCTTCCTCATAGTGCCGTTTGTTGACCATGACCTCCTGGGTCAGGGTGTCTGTGTGGCCATCGGGTCGTGTTAGGTGAACCCGGATGGTTTTGGGGCCTGGGGCCTCCTCCATGTCCAAGGCGATCAGTGCCAACCCTTCCGGGGTGATGGGAAAGGGGGTGTCATTGATGGCCCCGGTCGGTTGGGATCCGGGGGCGAGACCTTCCACCTGGAGAAAAACGGCGGTTCCCTGTTCCCATGGGGCCGACAATCTCAAGGTAGCGGCGGTGGCGGTGGTGGTGAGAACGAAAAACCAACACACCGAAAAAATAAAACGGATCATGATGATTCACCCGCCTTTTCCGCTAAAAAGGTGGCAACCAAAGCATTCATGCTGACCCCCTCATTTTTTGCCCGGATGGCCAATCGGGCATGAAGCGTTTTGGGAACCCTGGTGACAAACCTTCCAGAGTAGATTTTTTCACCGGGTTTGGGAATAAAATCTCTGTGCCTGTTTTTGACTGCGAGGAACGTTTTCAGGGCATCCATACCGTTTTCGATGGCTTCCTGGGTGGTTTCGCCATCGGACATGCAACCAGGGAAATCCGGGAACGTGATCAGATAGCCACCACCGTCTTCTCCAGATAGTGGATGAATCTCAAATGGATAATCGGTCAGGGCGGGCATTGGTCAATCCTCCAAAAGAGTCAAAAATTCTCGAAACAGCAAGGCCAAGATGACAAATCCCTGGATATCGCTTCCGCCATCTTTGTCGTACTTTCTACGTTACGGCAAGAAACCGTGGTCTTAGACCGTGCATGATCATCCCCTGGTTTGGGTGACTGTGGCATCGAGGGTTCCGTCGCTCAGACGGATGGAGATCGGATCCCCTGGGGAGATGGATTGCATGGTTGTTTGAATTTGGCCTTGGCCATCGTAGACGATGGCGTAACCTCGGCTCAACACCTCCAGGGGGGAGACGCCGTGGAGTCGGGCGGCCAGGGCATTCAGGGCGATGGCTTTTTGTTGGAACAGGTTATGGACCTCTTGAGAGAGACGTTTTCGGTTTTGGTTGAGTTGCGTCTGGGAGGTTGGCAGGGCGCGGGTTTGGGGCCACAAGGCTAGGCGGTTGTGGAGGTTGACGACGACCGGGCGGAGTCTTTGTACTGAGGATCGGGAGGTGGCCAACAGGCGTTCTTGAAGTTCATCGCAGCGAAAGCGGTAGTTTTCAATTTGTTGGCGCGGATGCAGCAGACGGCTGGCGATTCGGGTCAAGCGGTCGTTTTGGCGCAGAAGGAGTTGGGCCAATCCTTGATGCAACCCTTGGGTGACCATGCGCAGGCGTTGTTCCAGATGTTTTTTTTCCGGCATGACCATTTGTGCCGCTGCCGAGGGGGTTGGTGCCCGGAGGTCGGCGGCCAGATCGGTGAGGGTGAGATCCACTTCATGACCGACGGCACTGATGATGGGGATGGGAGAGGCGGCGATGGCACGGACGACCGCTTCATCGTTGAAGACCGCCAGATCATCGGCAGAGCCGCCCCCCCGTCCGCAGATGATGACTTGGGACCGTCCATCACGGCTGAGGTTTTGCAGGGCGTCAACGATTTCCTTGGCGGCAAATTCTCCCTGGACGCGGGCGGCGGCGACGATGAGGTGATAACCCAGTCCGCGATCATCGAGAACCCGGATGATGTCCTGCAAAGCGGCTCCGGTGGCGGAGGTGACGACGCCGATGATCTTGGGAAAAGGGGGGAGGGGACGTTTGCGTTCGGGAGCAAACAACCCTTCTTGAGTCAATTTGGCATGCAACGCCAACAGGCGGGCGCGGGCGTCTCCCTGACCATCCGCCTGCATCCCTTCGACGATGAGTTGGTATTCTCCACGCGGGGGGTAGACGGCAATGCGTCCGGTGACGATCACTTTTTGCCCCAATTGAGGCGCGATGGTGATGCGGCGGCGATTACCGCGCCAGATGACGGCGCGAATCCGCGATTGGGCGTCGATGAGGGCAAAGTAGACATGACCCGAAGCGGGTTCATGGAGGTCGGAGATTTCTCCCCGAACCCGCACCATGGCAAAGCGGGTTTCCAACACATCACGGACCGACTCGTTGAGTCTGGTGACCGAGAGAATATCATGCAAGGGGAGGGGTAAGGTTTCCATAACCAATCATCCCAATTTTTTGGGTTTTATTCAAGAATCTCTTGAAACAAAACGGATGGTAACGGTATTTTAGATGCCGGATAGGGTTGGTGATTGTGCAATTTTAGAGTACTTGAATGGGGAGATGGACAGATGAAAAAAACCTTAAAGGCTATGGCTTTGGTGGCTTCCATAGGGGCAGGTCTCCTATTTGTTGCCGCCGATGCCCAGGCATGGTGGGGTCCGTGGAACAACATGCCCTGGGATGATGGACCGTGGGACAATGGCCCATGGGGGGGTGGTTATTATCCCGGCTATTATGGTGGTTATCCGGGATATTATGGTGGTTATCCAGGGTATGGTGGTGGTTATCCGGGGTATTGGGGTGGTTATCCAGGGTATGGTGGCGGTTATCCTGGATATTGGGGTGGTTATCCGGGATATGGTGGCGGTGCCCCTGCGGCCAACCCGGATGGAAAAACGCAAAACTCGGACGAGTCGGCACCGGAGTCCAAGTAGAGGTTACGGGTTGTTCAAAAAAAGCGGGAGGTCAGCCTCCCGTTTTTTTTTGTGTTGGGTTGGGGACCATGATTGTGGACTATGGCAGGAGCAGTTCTCCTTTGGGTCCGAGGGGAAACATGGGTGCCCAGGTGATTTCCCACGGATGACCGTCAAGATCGGCAAAATAGGCAGTGCGTCCCCCCCACGGTGTATCGGCAGCCTGTTGCAGGAGTGTCGCCCCACGGGAGAGTACGGTCCCCAGTTCCCGATCGACGTCTTCACGCAAAGGGACATTGATTCCCAGGGTGATTCCGCCCGCGACGGGTACGGTCCCTTTTTTCCCAGAATCGCCCAACAGGGCATCCATGGGATAGAGGGCGATGGCCATGGAGCCGGTTTGAAAAAAACAGACCTGCTCACAACTGGCCGGAGAGGGGTGCCACCCCAGACTTTCGTAGAAAGACCGCGCCTTGTTTAAATCCCGGACACCAAGGGTGACCAGGGAGAGTCGTTGATTCATGGCCTGTTTTCTCTTTTGGTTGGGTATGATGTCGATTTCAGCTTACAGAGGTTGTCCGCCAACGGCCTTTTTCTCGTGCGATCTCAAAGGGGAGCAACCCGGGGTCCGATCCGAAGCGTCGGACCCCGTTTGCGGACAGGGTTTGGACCGTCAATGCGCAGGCGCGACCTTACTCCCCCGTCACCTCACCCCGAGTGTCTTTAAAAGATTGAGTTCACCATTCCAGTAAGAACTCAAAATAATGATGATCTTGTCCCTCCCACTTTTTCTTATTTATACTCACCAACTTGATCCTGTATGTTTCAGTGCCAAACTTTACTTTCTTGGCATTGCTTTTTCCAAAATCAAATTTCATTGTTTTTGTGCTTTTCGTGTCGCTTTCTTTGATTGGATGATGGTCATCAAAAGGATTTATTTTTACAGTCACTTCACTGTCCGAGTACGGCTCGCTGAGTTTTATGCTCAGACCTTCAATCAATCCCATTGCGGGTGCTTCAGGATCAGAACCAGAAGATATGGTTATGTTTTTCGTATCGTTTCCCATGCTTGATGTCCCTTTTTTGAGTGTTTATGAAACCTAAAAGCCAGGATGCATTACGGACCTTCCTAATTGCGGTACCCTCCCAGGCTCTTCCGCCACATTTTGCCCGTAGAAGCCCTAAACAGTGGGTTCTATCAACCCGGATGATTTTGCATTAACGAAATGGCTGGCACAAGGGAAGGGATGGCAGACTTGGAGGAAGGACGAAAGGAGGGCCTGAATGCCGCCGATTTCCCACTGGCACAGGGGGATGAGCCTTGAGAATGAAGCCATCAATCCCTTATGGTATTCGCAGAGTGCTTGAACCTCTCCCAATATCCGCGAATGGATGCAGAAATGGAAGGTGGAACGATGTCCCTGAATTGTCGAACCCGTTTATGCCTTTCGGTTTCCCAACGACCCAGTAATTTGGGAATGAGCGTTCATAATGCCGGATACCGGGCGTTGGGATTGGATTATCTTTACCTAGCGCGGGAAGCCACCGATGTCCGTGGGGTGGTCACAGCCATCCGGGCGTTGGGTGTGCGCGGATGTTCCGTCTCCATGCCGTTTAAGGAGGAGATTTTGCCGTTTCTGGATGAACTGGATGCATCGGCCCAGGAGGTGGGAGCGGTGAACACCGTGGTTCAGGATCAAGGTTTCCTGAAGGGATACAACACAGATTTATTGGCTATGGAATGGGCTTTGTCGCGGGTGCAGGAGCAACTGAAAAATCCCCGGGTATTGTTGCTCGGAGCGGGAGGGATGGCGCGTGCGGTCATCGTGGCGTTGAGGCACGTCGGAATGTCGCGGGTGGTGATCAGCAATCGCAACCGCCACCGTGCCGCAGGGTTGCATGGGGAGGTGATCAATTGGGAGGAACGATTCCATGATGGATGCGACCTACTGATCAACGCCACATCGGTAGGGATGGCCCCGGAGGCTGGCATCACCCCTTGCTCGGCCACCGATTTGGAAGGGATCACGTATGTGGTGGACGTTGTGGCCAAGCCGTCTGAGACCCTCCTGATACGTCTGGCGCGACAGGCTCACATTGCCACCATCAGTGGTCCAGAGATTCTTTTTGCACAGGCCTTAAGTCAGTTCAAACTCTACACGGGTCACGAACCACCGAGGGATATCATGTGGCAGGCGATGCGGGAGGAATTGGCACGATCCTGACGGGTATTGTGTTCAATTGTGCTTTCAAGCAGAGTCTCTTTGTGATTACAATCGATTCAGGTTCATATCCAACCCAAGGACACCATTGTGAGAGTTCGTGTTGATACGGAGATCAAGAATCGCGCTGGGGTCATCCTGGAAAACACGAGACTCAACAGCGCAGGTTGCTTGCCCTTTGAAATCAAACAACCCAACCAAGCCACCGCCGATGCCATGGATGAACTGGAATCTGGACAAGGCAAACAATTTGACACCACCGACGCGCTTTTCAATGACTTGGGCATTGAACAATACGGAAGTTGATCCGATCAGGCCAATGCAAACACGATGTCAAAGGATGGTCAAGGGTGGATAGGATATGGAACCGTTGCGAAATTTGGCTTTGGATCGAATGAAGGAGTTGAAACCATGACTATCCCATTTGAGGAAACCCGCGAAAAATGGTTCAAGGATCCAGAGTTCCTGAAAGAATATGAAGCATTGGAACCTGAATTCCGTTTAGCCCGGCAACTGATAGAGGCGCGTTCCAATGTCGGATTAAGTCAACAGGAGTTGGCCCAACGCATGGGTACCAGTCAATCTGCGGTTGCACGACTGGAAAGCGGCCACAAACCCTCCATCAAAAGCCTGGAACGATATGCTGAAGCCGTGGGCATGAAGCTGGAAATTAATTTGGCTCCCCGTTGAAGTGGTTTATCGGGGTCGGGGGAAAAATGGGGGGTACTGTGCCTGTTTCTGTTGGTCATCCATAGAATTTATTTTTGCACAAAAGGGAATGAGCATAGCGTCCCCTGATTTATTAAAGAGGTAGCGGTCATGGGTTTTACTGTCAATCTTCCCGAGAATCAGGGTAGTGAACTCAGTGCCAGACCCGATCCAAATCGCTTTGTCGTTGAGGCTGTGGAACGGGCTTTGGAGCTTGACCAGTGGCAATTGGAGCAGATTGACAAGGGTATTGAAGCCGCTCACCGGGGTGAGTTTGTTTCAGAGAGTCAGATGAGAGCCTTTTTCAAGCAATGGGGTGTTGATGAGACTTAAGTGGACGAGGCCGGAGCCAGAAAATATCCCCCTGATATTTAGGCGTTTTGACGCCAGGGTGGGGAGTCATATCAAAAAACATATGACAGGCAATCATGCCACGGCTTCCTGCCGCAATCGCGTTAGAAGAAATTCCGGTGCAAAATCGGCCCCATTGGCCCAAACGATGGTTCCCAATTCCTGATCTAGTCGAACGGAGGCAAAAATCGTTTTATCGTGCAGTGGGGAAAATATCTCCCCCCATAGTTCTTGCTCAAGATCCACCGTGCCGGTGGCACCGTTGTCAAATCTTAGCCACAATCGATAATCGTCTAAATAGTTTACATCGGCGACATGCAACATGTATCAAAGCTTCCTTGAAAAATGCGCTATCTGGGGATCAATTCCATCCGTTCGACATCCGCCAGGGTGATGCTGCGGCCATCCAGGGTGGTGAACATCCGGCCATGAACATCCCCTTGGCGGGCTTCATAAACCGTTTTCTTCCCCGTGGAAATATCCAAAACACGAATCTCGACGACTTGATGGGTCTCCCGCCAATGGGAGACAATCATCCAGGTGGCCGAAAGAACGGCGGAAATGACCAAAACAATGGCAATCTTCCCCGCCGGGCCTTGATTGAACGCTAAAAAAGGGCGAACCTCATGGACGGATGGGGGGGGGAGACGCCGACGGCTCGCATGGACGCGGCCAACAAAATAGACGACGCCCAACACAAAAAGAGGTAGAATGAATTTAAAGAGCATGAGAACCGCTCACTCGCTGGGAAAAAAAACTTAGAAACCGGGATGGGGCGGACGTTCGCTCCCAGGTTCCCATCAATCCTGAAATGGAGGTGATGCCATGAACGCAGCCGATATCATGACACGGGAAGTCATCGCAGTTCCACCCGATATGACGGTGATGGATCTGGCACGCCTCCTGACCGAAAATAAAATCAGTGGTGCCCCCGTCCTGGAAAACGGTCGTCTCGTGGGGATCGTCACCGAAAGCGATCTGGTAGACAGAATTAAAAAAATCCATATCCCGACCCTCATCGTCCTGTTGGATGCCGTCATTCCCATCGCCGGAGAACGCCAATACGAAAATGATCTCCGTAAAGCCGCCGCCGTTAACGTCGCCGACATCATGACGACGGATGTTACCGTTGTCGAGGAGAACACCGAATTGGCCGATATCGCCACCATCCTCGCCGAACAGCATGTCTCCCTGCTCCCGGTGGTCCATGGCCGACAAATACGGGGAATCATCGGGCGACGCGATATCATCCGTGGTATGCTCCTCGACGGGGCCGGTTGATCCCCATGGATGTGGTGACCTGTCACAGCACCAGCGAAGCGGAAACCGAAGCCATCGCCCATCATCTGGCCCAAAAATTGACGCCGGGAAGCCTCATCGCCCTCAGCGGCGATGTCGGGACCGGCAAAACCGTATTCGCCCGGGGAATCATCCATGGCCTGGGTCATCCCGACCCTTATATCACCTCACCAACGTTTACGTTAATCAATACCTATACGCAGGGGCGGCTTTCGGTTTACCATTTCGACCTGTACCGATTGGAATCGACCGAGGCATTGTTGGCTTCCGGTGCGGAGGAATATCTGAATGGTGATGGTGTCTGTCTGGTGGAATGGCCCCGTCTTTGGTTGGAACGGGGCGTCGCGGATTATCTGGAAGTCCTCCTGACCGCTCCATCTCATGAAACCATGACCCACCGCACCATCCAACTGCGCCCCTATGGTCCCGCCAGTCAAAGATTCATACAACCGTTCTTATGTCCACCGTCATGATCCATCCCCAAGCCAATGCCTTCATCCAAACCTGTGTCGGACCGGGATTCACCATCCGGCAAATATCGGGTGATGCCTCCTTCAGAACCTATTATCGCGTGGTCCTCCCCGATCACAAAACCATGGTCTTCATGGATGCCCCCCCCGACAAGGAAGATAGCGAACCCTTTGTGCAAATCGCCGCGTTCCTGGGAAAACATGGGGTAGGGGTTCCACAAATTTTTCATGCCGATCTGAAGGGGGGATTTCTCCTCCTCGAAGATTTTGGCGATGTCACTCTGCTGGAAGCCTTGAACCAGGGGCAAAACCCCCGGATGCTCTATACTCGGGCGGTCGAAAATCTGTTGCAACTTCAGGCGACCCCCAAGGATGGCCAATGCTTGGCCCATGGGCGTCCGTATGACCGGGCGTTGCTTGATCGGGAATTTGCCCTCCTGACCGATTGGACCATCCCCAAAATCTTGCAACGGACCATCACCGATTCCCAGCGCAAGACGTTTCAATCTTGTTTCGATCTGATTATCGAACAGGTGTTGCGGCAGCCGGTGGTGTTGGTCCACCGCGATTATCACAGCCGCAATCTGATGTGGACGGGTGACCGGCTGGGAATTATCGATTTTCAGGATGCCGTCATGGGGCCGATCACCTATGACCTAGCCAGTCTGCTTCGGGATTGTTATGTCGCTTGGGATCGCCCTTTCCGCGAGGAAATCACCCAAGTCTGGCTGCGAGGGGCCGGAGATCTTTTGGGCTATATGCCGGATGAAAAAACCTTTGTCCGAGATTTTGATTTCATGGCCATACAACGAAACCTCAAGGCGGTGGGGATTTTTGGTCGCCTCTCCCATCGGGATGGCAAGCATGGATACCTCAAGGATATTCCGCGAACCATGGGCTATGTCCGGGAAACCTTGGCCGCCTATCCCGAATTGACCCCCTTGGCCGATTTGTTGATCCACTTTGGGGCGATGGAACCATGATCGCGTTCATTCTAGCCGCCGGTCGTGGCGAACGGTTGCGCCCCTTGACCGATCAATGTCCCAAGCCGTTGATCGCCGTCGATGGCCATCCGGTCATCGATCACACCCTGGCGCGGTTGCGCCGTTGGCCCATGGAGCGGGTCGTCGTCAATACCTGGCATTTGGCAGACCAGTTGGAGACCCATCTGGCCCGGCATCCCCACTGGGGGGACCGTATCGTTATCTCCAGAGAGAGCGCATTGTTGGAAACGGGGGGGGGATTGTGCAATGCCCTCCCTTTGTTGGGAGAGCAACCGATCCTGGCGATCAACGGCGATATCCTGTGGGATTTTAATCTGGATCTGCTGGTGAACGCCTTTCAACCGACGATCATGGACGCGCTCTTGGTGCTGGTTGCCAATCCTGTGGGCAAGGGGGGCGATTTTACCCTCCAGAATGAGACGGTTGGCCCTTTGCGTCGGTGTCAGGAGGGGGATAGAATGGGGTCCATGACCTATTCCGGCATCCAGATGATCCATCCCCTGGCGTTGGCCTCCTATCCGGTCGTTCCGTTTTCTTTGAACCGCTTTTATGATGATTGTCTGCAACGGGGGCGTCTTTACGGACTCCGCATTTCGGGAGACTGGGCCGATATCGGAACCCCAGAATCGTTGGCCCGGGCGCGGGATCGTTGGAAATTTCCATTGCATATTGCCGCCGATTCAGGTAACTGAACTCTTCAATTGAGTGCCGCTTTATTTCATGTGAGGAGATACAATGGATTTTGCCCTGGCGCGTCAAAACATGGTCAAGTCCCAAATCCTGCCCAACCGGGTGACGGAACCGGAACTCCTAGAGGTTTTTTTCTCGGCACCGAGAGAAGATTTCATCGATAAAAAACATCGGGAAATCGCCTATTCCGATTATCCGGTCGCCATGGGGAGTCGGCGGTGTCTGACGCCGTTGCAGATTGCCCGGTTGGTCCAGGGATTGAACGTCACCGCCGGTAAGAAAATCCTGGTCGTCGGGGCGGGGACCGGTTACGAGGCCCATCTGATCGCCCGATTGGGGGCGACGGTTTATGCCTTGGAATCGGACGAATCGTTGGCAACCAAAGGGCGAAACCTGACTGCCCGGTCGGCTATCCATTGGAAAACCAGCCCGTTGGATGCCGGTTGGCCGGATGCGGCCCCTTTCGATGGCATGATGTTCTGCGGTGCCATTCCCGCCGTCCCCCAGGGGTATCTGGGGCAGTTGGATCGTGACGGACGATTGGTCGCTATCATCGGTAAGCCGGGTGATGTCGTCATGGATATGATCGCCATGGATGGACCGGGTGCCGTGATGCAGCCCAGAACTATTTTCCAGACCGTGGCCGATGTGTTGCCCGGTTTTAAACCCTCAGGCCGGTTTGAATTGTGACCCTGTAGATTCCCCCTGAGAAACTATTGAAAGAAAAAAGGGGTCTAATGGTATGGTCCGCCCCGTTCCTAAACGGCATCAAAATGTGCCAAGATGGAGTTCTTAATCAACCATCTGAACGAAGAACGGAGCGAA
>PEAO01000033.1 GCA_002753615.1 Magnetococcales bacterium DCbin2 | reverse complement strand
TTTCTTTTAATAATTTTCTAGGGTGTGTCTCAAGTTATCGGATACCAACACGGCCTAATGTCAAGGGATTCCAAATGCAATTGCCCTGGTACCCTCCGCTCTTTAAGATGCGTTTTGCAGCCTTTGGGGTGACGTGGACGTTTTGAGAATCAAGACCCGATCATCGCGACAGGGTTGCGGCGTTTCCTTATCTCCACACATCCCGGTTTGCCCGTTCGGATCGTAAATATTTTTCTTATTACCAAGAAATTCTTCATGGTCTCCTCGGATCTCCTGCACACGATTGCTTGCTCATAAAGGGAGCTTTTTCCCCCTTCAAGCGCATGACAGTTTTTTTCTTATACAAGAATAATATATTGATAAATATACAATTAACCGCATGATCCTCTGGAGTTGGCGACGGGATCGATGGGGCGGCTTTCCGCTTTGTAAAAAATGATGGTTGACTGTGGCATGAAAATTTCTCTGTGGGTCATGAGCAACACTGAATAACCATTACGATGGAAAATAAATTATGGGTAACGAAAAGGATAGAGATGGGGGTAGGTCAGATCCGCTCGTATCGCAAGAAAATCAAGGTGGCTCATTCGGTTCCAACAACAACTCCGAGGGGAAAATCGGCGGCAGCCTACTTGAAACAATGGACCTGGATTTGGACCCCCGTGGGGATGAGATGGTGTTTCTGAGCAACTCCATGAAAACGTTGATTCGGAGAGCCAAACAGGTGGCATTCCTCGATTGGCCCATCCTGTTGCAAGGAGAATCAGGCACCGGAAAAGATGTCCTGGCCAGACTGATCCACCGCGAATCCAGACGCAAAGATGCCCCTTTCGTGTGTGTCAATTGCGGTGCCATACCTGAAAATCTGGTGGAAGCAGAATTGTTTGGTCACGAAAAGGGGGCGTTTACGGGTGCTGTTTCGGCAAGAAAAGGTTACGTTGTCGAAGCCGATACAGGAACCTTATTCCTCGATGAAGTCGGGGAATTACCGCTCTCCGCTCAGGTTAAACTCCTCAGGGTCATCCAGGAGCGCGAAGTGATCGCACTGGGATCTGTCAAAACGCAACATGTCGATTTTCGTATCATCGCAGCAACCAATCGTGACCTGTTAAAAGAGGTCGCTTCCGGTCGCTTCCGTAATGATCTTTTTCACCGATTGGCGGTCGCAGTTTTCAAAATACCGCCTCTGAGAGAGCGGGTGGAAGACCTGGAAGCCCTGATTGCGGCCTTTGTCAAAAATATCAACCGGGAATTGGAGCAACATCCGTCCCTGGGAGACAAGAAAAAAATCTCCGACAAAGCCAATGAGTTTCTCCTGGGATATAACTGGCCCGGAAATATTAGAGAACTCCGCAATACCCTTCTAAGAGCGATGCTCTGGAGTGAACACCATACCGTAAAATTAAAAGATATTGAAGACGCCATATTTTCGTCTCATGAAGATAAGACGGAAGATGTGTTGGGGAGGAGTTTTGGGGCCGATTTTCGCTTGGTCGATATATTGACCAAAGTAGCCGACAATTATTTTGAAAAAGCATTTGTAGAAAGTGCTGGAAATAAAGCCATGGCAACAAGACTTCTGGGATTGCCAAATCCGACGACCTATTCAAACTGGGTCAAAAAATATCCCTGGGAAAAAAATGTCAAATGATCATGGTGTGATCGTATCAGGCGGACACAGAGGAATCGTGATCAATCCTCATCTCTTTCATTCGTTTTATTGAATAATTAAGATTTCTACCGGAGAAACCATGGGGTTTGGGCATGAGTGCGATGAAAGAAATTTCCAATGTTGTTTGTGGAACAAAATCACTTGACAAAGATAATATTTCACCAAATCTACCGAGTATTTGTCATGTCTCTTCGGTAGAAAATACGGTGCAATCGGGAATCATCGATCATGGTTCTCCTTTCGTCTTTTCCAGCAACCCCATGAAAAATCTTGTCCGTCGCCTTTGTTTGATAGCCCCCATGGAAAGGCCGGTATTGATTCAGGGAGAGTCGGGGACAGGAAAAGATACCGTGGCCAAACTGCTCCACGCTTGTTCCAATCGCAAACATCAACCACTGGTCCGTATCCATTGTGGATCCATCCCTGAGCAACCAGCCGAGGTCTGGTGGAAAGCGGCCCATGCGCCATCTGTCTGGCGACGGTTGTTTTCCTCTGAGTTGATACCACCGGAAATTAGTTCGGGGACGTTGGTGTTGGATAATGTGGACGAACTCCCGAAGCATTTTCAGGCAGATTTACTCCGCATTATCAATAGGGTGATGCCCATGATTCATAAGAATCACCAGCCCGATTGGGATGCGTTCCGCATTGTAACAACCACAAAAATAAATCTGGCAGAAAAAGTGAGAAGTAGACAATTTATTGGTGGACTCTTTCATAAAATTAATGCCATTTCCCTCACCGTTCCACCCCTCAGGGAACGACAAGAAGATATCAATTATTTAATAGATTTGACGGTCAAACAAATCCATGGAGAACTGATATCAAGCAATTATCAGCTGTCAAGCCTTGTGCAAATATCTCGTGAGGCGAGAGAACTTCTCATGAATTATAATTGGCCAGGAAATCTTCATGAACTCTATAATACCCTTGCGCGGACCATCCTGTGGTCGGAGGATAACCTGATTGGCCCTGAGATTTTGAAGGATTTTATGCATGATTAACACGATGTCCACATAAATCAGAGGTGTCATGATGGCACGCCTTGAGTCTATATTATTGATTATCGATGATAACCCTGCCGATATTGATGTCCTTGTAGAAATGTTGAGTCCCCATCATACGGTGCGCGTAGCACTGAATGGAAAACAAGGGTTGGAAAAGGCCCGCAT
Source organism: Magnetococcales bacterium DCbin2 (assembly GCA_002753615.1). Lineage (GTDB taxonomy): Bacteria > Pseudomonadota > Magnetococcia > Magnetococcales > UBA8363 > UBA8363. Next base: position 25,757 of record PEAO01000033.1, on the reverse strand, counting down.
TGAACCCAAACCGGACTTGGTACTTTTGGATGTTGTCATGTCAGAAATGGATGGCTATGAAGTGTGCAAAATCCTCAAAAGTGACGATTTGACCCGTTCGATTCCAGCTATCTTTATTACGGTCCAAGACAATCCCGAAGATGAGTTACATGGTTTGGCGTGTGGCGCGGTAGACTATATTAAAAAACCTTTCAGCCCCGCCATTGTCAAGGCAAGGGTGAGGACGCACCTAGCACTTGCCGAGGCCATGGGTGCGCTCGAAGAGAAAAACCGAAATTTGGAACATGCCGTGCGCATCAAAGAACTGGTCGAAGAGATCAACCGTCACGACATGAAGGGGCCTCTGACCGTGCTGACGCAATTCCCAGCACTGATTCGCCGAAAACACAATCTGGATCTTTCACTCCTTGAAGGGTTGGACATCATTGAACACGCTGCCTTACGTGTTTTAGAAATGGTTAACCATACGCAAAACCTTCACCGCATTGAAACAGGTGTTTACAACTTAGTCCCGGAGCGGGTGCAGTTATTACCGATTTTTGATGTCATCCAGCGGGAGTGTTCCAGCATGATCCAGGGAAAATCACTGCGGGTTATCATTCTCCCCGATGGCGGCATCCCACTGGAAGAGCAAACTTCTGTACTGGGCGAAGCACTGTTATGTTACTGCGTGTTTTCCAATTTGGTCCGCAATGCCTTGCAAGCGGCCCCTCAAGGATCTTCGGTACTTATCACCCTAGAAACGCGCGATCATCTCAGAAGAATCACCATCCACAACGATGGTGAAATTCCCAAAGAGATCCAAGAAAGATTTTTTATGAAATATGCTACCTATGGCAAATTGCGAGGTCTCGGTTTGGGAACCTATTCGGCGAGACTCATGACCCAAACCATGAATGGTGAAATCTTTATGGAAACCTCCCAAAGTGAGGGGACAACCTTGACGGTAGAACTTCCCATTTCTCCATCCGGATTGGAATCTCGCCCAACCTTGGACAATCCTTTCGCCATCTATGCCGCAAGGATTCATGAATGAACGCCGATCACGAGGCAAAATCGCAGTTTTTAGCCATGATGATCCATGAACTGCGCACCCCTCTCAACAGCGTCCTTGGCATGGCCGGGTTACTGGAAGCGTCGCCGCTATCGAAAAAGCAAAAACATTGGATCCAATCGATCCATGTTTCGGGAAAAAAATTGCTGGAAACCATCAACCAAATTCTTGATTTTTCCAAACTTGAAGCGGGAAAAATCCAGTTGCAATCCCAACCTTTTCGTTTAACCGAAATGTTGCAAAACATCGTGGGCGCCGTGAGTTTTGATACGGATCGACACGGTATCGAGTTGATCTTTGATCAAAAGAACGATGTTCCCCATCAGTTTTTCGGTGATTCGGCGCGTCTGGAACAAATCTTGATCAACCTTGTCAGCAATGCTGGTCGGTATTCAGACCGGGGAGAAATCGTTGTTTCTGTTGTATTGCTCAAACAAGTCGAAAACAAGGCAGAACTGCGTTTTTGTGTCAGTGACCAGGGGATCGGGTTAACCGCAGAACAGATCAAAGAAATTTTTTCTCCATTCGTCCAGATTCATTCTTCCAAGCACCGTCTCCATGGTGGAACGGGCCTGGGGTTGGCGATTTGCAAAGGAATTATCGAAGGGATGGGGGGGAAAATCTGGGTGGAAAGCCTGCCGGGACAAGGCTCTTCCTTTTTCTTTTCCCTCGAACTGATTGTGGATCCATCCGAGCAAAGCCATCGGGTGGCGCATTCCGAAGAAATTCCTCCCCTCAACGTCTTGTTGATCGCAAAAGAGGGGACGTTGAGCCGTGTTCTGGGTGAAATGATACAAAGTATGTCGCATCAACTGGTCACGGCCAATAGTTTCACCAAAGCATTAAAAATATTAAAAAAACGCCGCAAAGAAAATCCTGTGGAGCTGATCGTGCTGGATTGGCCGGAATTCAATGGCATCCATCTGGACTTCCCTCAGGAATTGATCCGCAAAGCGGGCAACAGAAAAATTCCCATCATCAGTCTGGTCTCTTCCCGAGTTCTCCATAGTGAACAGGGAAAAGAACAACCGCCAGGTATTGTTTTGGTCAAACCTGTTCTCCGTCCGTTTCTGAATGACGCCATTCTTGAATCTCAGGGCCGAAATGTTGCCAAATCTGCCATGTCTTGGGTTTCCAAAGCGACGCGGATGCGCATGATCGAACGGCTCAGTGGTGCAAAAATCTTATTGGTCGAAGACAATGAGATGAACGTGGATGTTTGCCAAGAATTGTTGCGACGACTCAATGTTGACGTGACTGTGGTTGGCGATGGTGTGGCGGCCATCGAAACATTGGCCAACCGCCGTTTCGATGGCGTCTTGATGGATATTCAAATGCCCCGGATGAATGGATACGATGCAACCAGGACCATCCGCACAGATTTGGGATTGACCGATCTTCCGATCATTGCCCTGACGGCCAATGCCCTGGAGGTCGATCGGAATCGATGCCTCCAAGCGGGAATGAATGATCATGTGTCAAAACCCATTGATTTTATCCGCCTCTTCACGGTGATGGCACAATGGGTCAAGCCAGCCAACCCGGTGAAGGTTGCCGATCATTTACCCATGCTTTTTGCGACGGATGAAGAAAGAACGCCGGTTTCCCTCCCTGGAATTGCTTTCGATAACGGTTTGGCTCGGGTGGGCGGTAATCTGAAGCTGTATCAAAGACTCCTGAAAAATTTCCATAAAACCCATCAGAAGACTTCCCAGGTTTTGGAAGTGCTGTTCCTGAGAAATGAACATGAATTATTCAAAAGGGAAGTCCATACCCTACGCGGTATCGCCGGCACCATTGGAGCCAATGATCTCTACGATATCGCCTCACATATGGAACATTTGATTGACACGGGACGTACTCACGAAGCGGGCGATTCCTTGGAACAACTTCGCGAAAGTCTATCATTGCTGATCGCGGGATTGGGACAATACCTTCAGCGCACCGAGGAGAATAAGGAAGCGTTGCGTGGAAATCAATACCCCATCGCCGACGTTCCCATCGAGAAGATTGAACAACTCCGGGGAATGGCCCCTGAGGTTGAGGAACTTCTTCGGCTTGGGGATACCCGTATTCGGAATGTATTGAAAACTATCGAAGATACTTTTTGTGACTACCACCTGCCCCATTTGTCCACATTTTCCATGGCTGTACAGGAGTATCGTTTCATCGAGGCCAAACACTGTTTTTCCAACTTACTCAAACAACTGTCTGAACATCGCTAGACACAAAGGGGATTTTCTGGCTCCCCACGGATTCAGTCGGAGCTAGACTGGTATTATTGGCCTTGGGCCGATCTCCCGATGGTAATGAATATGTTTATAAACGGAGTTTCGGTGTGACAGGAGGACTTTTTGCCCATCGTTGTTCAAGAAAATCAACACAGGCACGAACCCGGGTAGAAAGATGGCGATTGGGTGGATAAACGGCGTAGATCCCCCCACCTAAGACGTGAAAATTGGCAAGAATAACTTGCAGTGATCCGCTGGTCATTTCATCGCCCTGGAGGAGAAATGTTGGTACAAGTATTATGCCATGACCAGCCACAGCAGCCCGGCGCAAAACTTCGCCATTGTTGGAACTTAACCGTCCACAGACCTTGATCCGAAATTCTTGTCCATTCTGGGAAAACCGCCAGACTCCAGTACTTTCCGATGCCGATAGCGTGTAGAGTAGGCAGATGTGTTTTATCAATTCTTCGGGATGCTTTGGTTCTCCATGTTTGGCAAGATAGGCGGGAGCCGCCACGGTCAGGAGTTGATACGATCCAAGCTTTCTTGAGCGCAAAGTGGAATCCTCAAGAGTGCCAATCCGTATGGCGAGGTCAAACCCTTCCGCCACCAGATTGACATAGGGATCGCTCAATTCCAGATTGACTTCAATGCCAGGGTGTTGGTCCATAAAATCGAGCAATGCCGGGCTGACGTGCTGGTGGCCGAACAATACCGGGGCTGAAATGCGCAGACGTCCCGCAATGTCCAGACCTTTACGCACGGATTGATCGGCATCTTTCACTTCTGCCAAAATTTGACGGCAGTGCGCCAGATAACGTTCGCCCTCCCAAGTCAGGTGCAATTGCCGTGTGGTTCTCTGCAACAGGGGAACACCCAAATGATTTTCCAGTGCGGACAGACCTTTACTGATCTTGCCAACACCGCTACCAAGGACGCGCGCCGCAGACGAAAATCCGCCATGATCGACTACGGCGACAAAAATTTGCATGGCTGACAAGTGGTTCATCTGGAGTTCATCTTTAAGATTATTTCCAAAACGGAAACAATGTTTTCTAAATTATGCGATTTACGACAATACGAAAAGGATCTATCTTTCACGCAGATCTTTTATTTCCCACTTAAATCCACGGAGGAATTCAGATGTCAGGTCCCAGGATAGTCAAACTGACCGCTGGTGAACATTGGCTGTGCAGGTGCAGAAAAAGCAAACAAGATCATCTGTGTGATGGTTCCCACAAAGGTTCCCAGGATAGCCCCAGGCAGGTTATTTTAAAACAGGCCGAAGATGTGGCGATTTGCCAGTGTGGTAACACCAAGAACTCCCCTTATTGTGATGGTTCGCACAACAAATAATGACCATGGAATGGAATAACAGCGAGGTTACAAAAAATGATAAAAAATATTTTTAGCATGATATCAGTCGTCACACCTTTTTTATTGGTTGCCCCTCTCTTTGCGGAGGAAAGTAATCCATCCATAATACACCGCCAGGGCATATACGGCGCGGTGGGGGGGCATATGAAGGCAATCAAATCGATTTTGTTGTTGGAATTTGATGCCGCCAAGGATGTTACCTTTCATGCCCAAGGAATCGTGGATGCATTCACCCACATGGGCAATTCCTTTCCTCCCGGTTCGGACAAAGGTGAAACCAAGGCCAAGCCAGAGATTTGGACGGACAAAGACAAATTTGCACAACTCGGCAAAAATGCTTTTGGAGCAGCAAACGAACTGCTCAAGACGGCTCAGGGAGGAGACAAGCAAATTACACTGGCGGCTTTCAAAAAGCTTGGAGAAACCTGCAAATCATGCCACGATGATTTTAAGAGCAAATAATTGATCTCATCGCGGTGTTATCCCGAACCTCGTCAGCGGGAAAGGCCGAATCTTTCCCGCTGCGTTCTGGAACTACTTAATGCAAACCGTGCAAGGATTTAGAACATGGCTGTTGCAACTTCGCCGCGCACGATCCCTACATGGGATCTTCCACTCAGGTTATGCCACTGGTTGCTGGTTGCACTTGTGATTGATGCGTGGATTTCCAATAAATTGGGTGATATGCGCCTCAGTTGGCACATCTGGAACGGCTATGCCATCTTGATTTTGCTTGTTTTTCGTATTATTTGGGGATTTGTAGGTTCCTCGACAGCCCGTTTCGCGAATTTTATGACCGGTTGGTCTGCGGTTACCCACTACCTGAAGTCCACGATGCGAGGCAATGCCCCCTATTTTCCTGGACATAATCCGGCTGGGGGATGGTCTGTTGCGGCTATGCTCTTTCTATTGACCATGCAAGGCATGTGTGGTCTTTTTGCCAGTGATGACATCATGGCATCCGGGCCACTGAACTTTCTATTGAGTCAAACCATGACCGGAAAACTCAGCACGTTGCACAGTGTCGGATTTTGGCTTCTGCTGGGCATGATCGCCTTGCATCTCAGTGGAGTATTTTTTTATTTGTTTTTCAAAAAAGATAACCTGATCACGCCAATGATTACAGGGATCAAATACGCAAGGGATAACCATCCAGAACCTTCGGTACAAATACAATCTTCCTGGATAGCTTTTCTTGTGCTAATCGGAAGTTCTTTGCTGGTTTGGCTGGGTGTTCAAGTGTGGAAGTGGTGATCATCAATTTCTAGATGGAACTCAAGATTCTTCTGGCTCTCCCACAGATTCAGTCGGAGCTAAGCTGGTATGATTGGCCTTGGGCCGATCTCCCGATGGTTTTTTACCCGTGATCCTGAAAATAAGTTCTTCGGCAATGTTGGTGACATGATCACCGATCCGTTCCAAATTGTTGGCCATGAACAACAGGTGGATGCATGATGTGATATTGCCATGATCTTCAAACATATGGGTCAAAAGTTCCCGAATCATGCTGCCATACAGGGCGTCTACGGCACTGTCCCCTTGCCAAGCTTTCATGGCTAAATCGACATTTTCATCAATCCAGGAATGCTGCATCCCTTCGAGTTGTTCCAAAACCATGAAACCCAGGACACGGAGTCCACTGGTGGCCCCTGGCAACGGTCGCCGCGCCAATTCGTGGATACGTTTACAGATGTTTTTGCTCAAATCCCCGATCCGTTCCAATTCTCCAGATACTTTTTGAATCGTGATGACCCAACGCAAATCATCTGCCAGGGGACTACGCAAGGCCAAGATCTTGATGACCCCCTCTTTGATCATCGTATCCAGGGCATCCACTTCTTTATCCCTCTGGACGATCTCTTGGGCACCCTGCACATCAAACTGGGAAACGGCACGCATGGCATCGTTCAGCATGTTATACACCATGCCAAATTGCCGAACGAGCAGCCCATCCAGTGTTTCAAGTTCCTGGTCAAAGGACGCAACCAAATGAGGGTTAAGATTTTTTGACATGAACGTCGATTCCCGCGTAAAGGATCAATCTTAAGCCATCAGCCAAAACGGCCAGTGACATAACCTTTGGTTCGTTCCTGCTGTGGATTGGTAAAAATAGCTTCCGTATGGTCATATTCCACCAACTCACCCATGTGGAAAAAACCGGTATAGTGGGAAACCCGTGCCGCCTGCTGCATGGAATGTGTCACAATGATAATGGTGTATTTATTGCAGAGTTCATCGATCAACTCCTCGATACGGGCGGTCGCAATCGGATCCAGGGCCGAACAAGGTTCATCCATCAAAACCACCTCAGGATTGACGGCAATGGCCCGCGCAATACACAATCGTTGTTGCTGTCCGCCGGATAAACTGGTCCCAGGCTCTTGCAACCTCTCTTTGACCTCGTTCCATAACCCCGCCCTGGCCAAACTTTCCTCCACAATCTGGTCAAGCTCGGTACGATCGCGTGTCATGCCATGGATGCGCGGACCATAAGCGATATTGTCATAAATAGACTTGGGAAAAGGGTTTGGTTTTTGAAATACCATGCCAACCCTGGCCCGTAGCTGCACGACATCCACCGTTGGGCTGTGGATATCCTCTTCATCCAGGGTGATGGACCCCGTAACACGGCAGCCGACAACGGTATCGTTCATGCGGTTGAGACACTTTAAAAACGTACTCTTCCCGCATCCCGATGGACCAATGAGTGCCGTGACTCGGTTCAGGGGGACAGGCAAATCGACTTTTTCCAACGCCTGTTTATCACCATAGTAAACATCCACACCTTTGGCTTCCATCTTGACACGCGGAGGCGTTATGCTTTTGGATGCTTCGAGATGCATTGTTTCAAAGGAATAGTTCACGTTCTTTCCTACCATCTGCGCTCAACGCGGTTGCGAATATAAACCGCGAGAGCATTCATTGTAATCAGAAAGGCCAACAAAATCAGAGTTGCACCCGATGTTTTTTCCAAAAATGCCCGTTCGGGACTATCTGCCCAAAGAAAAATTTGCACGGGAAGCACGGTGGAAGGATCCAGTACCCCTCCCGGAATATCCATGATGAATGCTACCATTCCGATCATGAGTAATGGGGCGGTTTCTCCCAGGGCACGCGCCATACTGATGATGGTGCCGGTGAGCATTCCGGGTGCGGCCAGGGGGAGGACGTGATGCAAAACAACCTGCAAAGGGCTGGCTCCCAGGGCACGCGCACCGTCACGTATGGGGTCAGGAACCGATTTCAGGGACGCCCGGGTCGCTATGACCAGTGTTGGCAAGGTCATCATGGCCAACGTCAATCCACCAACAAGAGGGGCAGACCGCGGCAAATGCATCAGATTGAGATAGAGGGCCAATCCCAGCAAGCCAAACACGATGGAAGGGACCGCCGCTAGATTATTGATATTGACCTCGATAAAGTCGGCCCATCGCCCTTTTGCCGCAAATTCTTCCAAGTAAACCGCCGACGCCACCCCCAGTGGAAATGAGACCAGAAATGTAATCAAAAGCGTCAGTGCAGAACCCTTCATAGCTCCCAGAATACCTGCCATTTCCGGGTTACGTGAATCACCACTGGTGAAAAACATGGCGTTGAAGCGTAACCGCAATTGATTGTTAGTCTCGAGAAACGCAAGCCATTTGGCCTGAAGATCGGAGATACGCCGCTGCGATTCCGGCAAATCGTGATCAACGACCTTTTTGACCCACATATCCACATTATCCGATGCAATCAACCAAACAGTCTGCGAGGTGGATACCCACTCAGGGTGAGAAACCAGGAGGTCTTGAAGTTGGAAAGAGGCTCCATCACTGAGAATTTTGCTCAACTGCCGTCGATCGTCACGAGACTTGATTTCTGGAAACACCCGTTTGAGTGCATTTCCAAGGATGGCGCGATAATCGCCACGAGCCAAGGATTCCGCCGATTGATCGCCCAGGGGATCGATCACCGTTTTATCGAAGGAGACTGTGAGCTGAATCTGCGTTTGAAAAAAAGAGGAATACCCCTTGAGAACCATTGTTCCCAGCAGAAAGAACAACGTCATCAAGGCAATACCCAAACCCATGATTCCGTACCAACGGAAACGTCGGCTTGCCGCATGACGTTTGGCCAAATACTTCCTTTGTTCCGGTGTCTCATTTTTATGGTTCATTGTTTTTCGTGGTACCGCTTGACCACGCCCAGGGCAACAATATTGAGGATTAATGTGACAAAAAACAGCGATAGTCCCAAAGCGAAGGCGGCCAAGGTCTTGGGACTATCGAACTCCTGGTCTCCGACCAGAAGGGTGACGATTTGCACGGTCACGGTCGTCATGGCTTGAAGGGGGTTGGCGGTCAAATTGGCCGCAAGGCCGGCGGCCATGACCACGATCATTGTTTCACCCACAGCGCGTGAAATGGCAAGCAACAAGGCACCCACGATGCCGGGCAAGGCGGCAGGCAGCACCACTTGGCGAATGGTCTCCGCCTCTGTAGCCCCCATGGCCAAAGAACCATCACGAATGGCTTGCGGGACGGCGTTGATCACATCGTCCGAGAGGGAGGAAACGAAGGGGATGATCATGATGCCCATCACCAGCCCTGCGGCCAAGGCACTCTCAGAAGCAATGTCCAAACCCAGTTGCCCTCCAAAATCCGAAATGGCGGGTGCCACCATCAACGCCGCAAAAAGGCCGTAGACCACTGTAGGGATACCTGCGAGAATTTCAAGTGCTGGTTTGACCCAGCCACGCACGTTGGGAGAGGCAAATTCAGAGAGGTAAATGGCACAGAAAAGCCCCACAGGTGCCGCAACCAGGATGGAAATACCCGTAATCATCAGCGTACCAGCAAAGAGGGGGATCGCCCCAAAAGAACCTGAACCCCCGACTTGATCGGCACGAATCGCCGTTTGCGGACTCCACTGCAATCCAAATATGAAATCGCTGACCGGAATGACTGCAAAAAAGCGCAATGCCTCAAAAATTAGGGACAAAACAATGCCAAGGGTGATGAAGATGGAGACCGAAGAGGCCATAACCAGCAGAATGCGAACAATACGTTCCACCTCCTGGCGTGCCCTAAAATTGGCGTTAATACGCCTCAGAGCGTATTGAAACCCCATAACTCCCACGACAATGACGCAAAATAGGGCCGAGAGATGGGCATCCCGATACAAATTTTTCATCCTCTCAACCGAATCCCAAGAGATTCCCATCCCCTCTCTGAATGGCATACTCCCTTCCGCGATCAGTTGAATTTTGTTGAGTTCTACGGAAAGTACCTGGGCGTTTTCCACCCCCCCCTGGCTGTTTTCCATGATCATACCGTTGATCACCCCTGTGGAAAATACGGCAAACAGGATGATGATCAACAATCCCGGCAGAGCCGTCCACAGGGCGACAAAAACGCCATGGTAGCGCGGCAGCGAGTGTAGCCGACCTAACCGTGCCAACCCTTGCCCCCTTTGGTTACCGACAAGAAACCCCAGTGCCGCCAAAATAGCTAAAATAGTCCCTATCCATGAGAAGCCCATAATCACCCTCTTGTAAGGATACCTTCACGCAATCCACATCCTGACCAGCCGTGCCCCAAACACTTGTATGATGCGAAGGTACAGCCATAACCGTGCCAGATAAGGTGACAATCGGTGGCTGAAAAAATATTATCATGTATAACATTCGATTATTATTAATATATCATGATTATTTCCCTTCGCCACGCTAACAAAAATTTGATGTTTGTATCGCGAAATTCTGAAAAAATAATCAAGAAAAATTTCCATTTATGAAATTTTTTTGTTATTTCCCCAATAGGATAACATGATGGGTCGATCCTTCTTAACATTTTGTTATTTCATTGAACTTTTAACTAAAAAGGAACCATATCAGCACAATCCAAACAATACGTTTTCTTTCCAAAAGAATTTTTGGATTTGCCTCGTATTTATCGTAACTCAGAAACGACTGGATAACCGGCATAACATTGTTAAAATATATTAAATATCAATAATAAATATAAGATGAAGCACCACATTTCTTGCTTTCTAACTTTCTGTTGGCATGGTTTTTGTCAGGGGAGGGGGAATGCCTGGGGACACTTTGAACAGCCACGATGATGTTATGGAAACAAACAAGATGGTTTATGCCACGACTTTGGAAAAATGGATTGCCACCAGAATGGATCGGCGCCAAGTCCTTCAGGGGATAATTGCGGGTGGAACGACAGTGCTGATTCCCGTAATGCCTGGGGGTGGTCATCGGGGTAATTCGACCTCTGATTTTAAACCATTGGCCCAAGAGATACATGACACGCATCGGTGCGCCGAAGGTTATGAGTCCCAGGTTTTGATACGTTGGGGCGACGCGGTTATACCAGGCGCACCTCCATTCGATCCGCATAACCAGACAGCGGCTGCGCAAAAACAGCAATTTGGCTATAATAACGATTTTATTTCTTTTATGCCGTTACCCCGTGGTTCCAATCATAGCGATCATGGCTTGCTGTGTATTAACCACGAATTTACCAGTCCAGAACTTATGTTTCCTGGTATTGGTGTCCATGATCGGGTATGTCGCATTAACCGTAAGCAGGCGGATATCGAAATGGCTGCGCACGGTCATTCCATCGTAGAGATTCGGCGGAGGGCCGATGGATCCTGGATCCAGGTTGCCGAGAGTTCCTATAACCGCCGAATCACGGCCCTGGATACGCTGATGCAACTTGCCGGTCCTGCTGCCGGACATGCTCGCCTCAGAACCAGTCAAGATCTAACAGGTCGTTATGTGACCGGCAGTTTAAATAATTGTTCTGGTGGGGTAACACCCTGGGGTACCTTGTTGTTGGCAGAGGAAAACTTCGATAAATATTTTGGCGGTGATCCAACGGGCCTCGAAGAAGAGAGAAATCTGCGTGATCTTGGAATCAAGGGTCATCCCGTTCATGGCTGGTATCGTTTTTATGATCGGTTTGATTGTACCAAGGAGCCTACCGAGGCCAACCGATTTGGTTGGATTATCGAACTGGATCCCTATGATCCTAGAATGGTTCCCATCAAACATACCGCCTTGGGACGTTTCAAGCACGAAGCGGCAACGGTTTGGTCCACGCCGGATGGGCGGGTGGTTGTTTACAGCGGTGATGATGAGAGGTTTCAGTTTTTGTATCGATTTGTGAGTACCCACGCCATGGTTGTGGGAGACCATAAGGCAAATCGAACGCTGTTGGATGATGGTGTTTTATCCGTAGCACGGTTCTATCCTGATGGACGGATGGAGTGGTTACCTTTGATTTGGGGACAAGGACCATTGGTTGCCGAAAATGGTTTTTCATCTCAGGCAGATGTGTTGATTGAAACGCGCTATGCTGCCCGACTTCTTGGGGCAACCCCCATGGACCGACCGGAAGATGTGGAACCATCTCCCGTGACGGGTAAAGTGTATGTAGTGCTGAGCAATAATATAAAACGTAAGCCCAAGTCCGTGGATTCTGCCAACCCCCGCGCACCCAACCCCTATGGACATATTCTGGAATTGATTCCTCCTGGTGGGAGTCGGAACCCCAGACATGACGCTCCTGAATTCTTATGGGAAATTTTGCTACTGGCGGGTCCTTTTGAGGGGGCCAATGCACACTATCATCCAGATACGCCTCTCCAAGGAAGTTGGCTTGCGGCTCCAGATAATATTTGCTTCGACATCAAGGGGAGACTATGGATTGCCACCGATCAGGGTGACATGCAGAGAGAAAGAAATTTTCCTGATGGCCTGTATGTTTGTGATGTTGAAGGGGCAGGGCGTGCCCTACCTCGATTCTTTTTTGCTTGTCCCCGCGATGCAGAAATGGCAGGCCCCTGTTTTACGCCGGACAACACAACCCTCTTTATTGCGATTCAACACCCTGGAGAGTTTGAGTTATCCACCTTTGACTCACCCAGTACTCGTTGGCCCGACTTCGATGAATCGATGCCCCCGCGTCCCTCTGTCATCGCGATTACCCGGAAAAATGGTGGCCCTGTCGGCGGATAGGTGGTCCCCAGACCAAATTCCTTACATGCGTTGAAATGAACTTCAGAATCAATACCAAACTTTCCAGTTTACCAACACCATCCATACCATTCATCATGGTACGAGAAGGTGTTGATCAATGGCATGGAATAAGATTTGACCGATCACGATATACCATAGGCAGCCGAGTGGAGTGATACACGACTGGGAGTCACACCAATCTTAATGATCCATCCCCCATTTTTATCTTCGATGGAGAGTGTAGACCGATGAGGACAATAATACATGCTGGAATTATTAATCATGGGGTGCATATTCTGCTTTGCACACTCTGCACAAACTCCCCTTGGATTCTTTTTCATTGGTTCACCTCTTTGATTGAATGTTTGGATAGTCATCATTGACTTTGCTCTTGATCAGTTCAAATATTTTTCTTAGTTGTTGAAGCTTTCTTTGTTCTCTACTCGTCGCTTGAGTGTCCCAGCAGACCTGGAAATTTCTGTGATACACCCGATGAAATATTGGCTATGCATATGAAAACACTTCAATATTTTTATACACAAAGCACAATATTTCCGACCCCACCTTGGGGTTAACAACCTCTCCAGGACGCACCCATCACAGAACATTGAAAGAAATATGCCAAATTGTGTGGTATCTATTTTATTCCCCCCAGCACGGGTTTGGATTGAACAAAATCTTTATTGCGGCTGTAGTGCCTTCTGGACCAACTCATGAAGATCCCTGGCCAAGCTTGGGAGCCTAGCAACCGCCTCCAGTGCCCGATGCATGTGCTGCTGGCGTCTGGTTTCAAAACGACGCCAGGGAACCAGGGCAGTCAACAAACGGGCCGCCACTTGAGGATTGATCGCATTTAATTCGGCAATCCGTTGGACCAGAAAATCATACCCTTCACCCGTGGTCGCATGAAAATGGACAGGGTTGCTATGGCAGAAAGCACCGATCAGGGAACGGACTTTATTGGGATTTTTCATGCTGTATAAAGGATGATCCATCAAACGAATCACCCGTTCCAAAGTTGCATCGGCGGGGGAAGTGGCCTGAATGGCAAACCATTTATCCATCACCAAAGGATCAGATTGCCAACGCCGCTGAAAATCTTCAAGAATATCGACTGATTGCGCATGGTCTTCATGAACTAACCGGATCAAGGCTGCCAGACGGTCGGTCATGTTGTCCGACAATTCATAGTGGGTGATGCCAAGGTCGGCAAATCGATTGCAATCTCCCGTCAATAAATAATCCAGGCAAAGATTCTTGAGAGCGCGCCCCCCTACGGCCTCTTGGGAATACTGGTATCGGGGATATTCCGAAGCCAATTGGTGATAAGTATGTTGGAATGATTCCGCAAAAATTTGGGCCAAATGCTGCTTGACGCGACGACGCACCAGATAAATCCCCTCTGGTTCTCCCAACACCATTTGATCAAGGAGATATTTTTCATCGGGAAGGGTCAACAACATCGACTTTTCCATGGGTAACAGGCGGGGATCTTCCAGATTTTTCAGGAATGCTTGGGTAAAGATTTCGGGAATGGACCAATCACTGCCATTTTTCCAGGATGAAACCCCCTGGAGCAAAAGTTTCGTGGCCAGTGCCTGCCCCCCCTCCCAGCGATTAAATCCATCCGAGTCCCGACACCATAAAAACGCCAGATCGGCATCACTCAAAGAACTTTCCAACCGGACCGGTGCCGAAAAATTTCGTAACACCGATGGAATAGGAAGGGAGGGGATATGGGTGAACGTAAAGGTCTGTTCTTCCTTCACAAGTTCCAATATTCTTGTCGTCACACCCAATGGCGATTCCGTCGGCCCATTCAATGGCAGTTCCCGACCCTGGCTATCCAGCAACGCAACCGTGATGGGAATGTGAAACGGTGATTTGAAAGCTTGTCCAGGGGTGGCCGGGCAGTGTTGTTTGAATTGCAAGGAACATGTCTGGGTGGCGGCATCATAATGAAACTTAAACGCGACAACAGGGGTTCCCGCTTGCCGATACCATAAGGCAAATTGGCCGAAATCCCGACCGTTGGCATCGGCCATGGCCCCCAGAAAATCTTCCACCGTCACCGCTTGGCCATCATACCGTTCAAAATAAAGGTCCATCCCCCGACGAAAACCGTCACGCCCCAACAGCGTGGCCAGCATGCGGACCACCTCAGCCCCCTTGTTGTACACCGTCATCGTATAAAAGTTATTGATTTCCATGTAAGAGTCGGGTCGAACCGGATGCGCGGTGGGGCCAGCATCTTCGGGGAACTGATGACTGCGTAAGGCCCTCACAGCATCAATGCGTTGAATGGCGGTGGTGGTCACCTCCTGGGCGGAAAATTCCTGGTCACGGTAAACCGTCAATCCTTCTTTGAGGCTCAGTTGAAACCAATCACGGCAGGTGATGCGATTGCCGGTCCAGTTATGAAAATATTCGTGACCGATTACCGCCTCAATTTGTTGATAATCGGTATCGGTGGCGGTTTCGGGGAGGGCCAGGACATATTTGGCGTTAAACAAGTTGAGTCCCTTGTTTTCCATAGCACCCATGTTGAAATCGTTGACCGCCACGATCATGTACAGGTCCAAATCATACTCGCGGCCAAAGCGTTCTTCATCCCATTTCATGGATTTCGATAACGCCATTAACGCATGTTGGCATTTATCATGATTTTCCGGTTCCACATACAGGTGCAGGTCAATTTTCCGCCCTGTGCAGGTGATGAAGCGATCTTTGGCAAGAAATAGATTTCCCGCAACCAATGCAAAGAGATAGGAAGGTTTTTTAAAGGGGTCTACCCAGGTGACAACACGTTTTCCAGCTTCCGTTAATATGGAAGATTCCAAGTTACCGTTAGACAGGAGCGTATTGTATCGTCCTTCCTCCGCCTCGAGGGTCACGCGGAAGCGTGTCATGATATCAGGGCGATCTGGAAAAAAGGTGATCTTGCGTAACCCTTCCGGTTCACACTGGGTACAAAGAATATCGCCCGAACAAAACAACCCCTCCAAGGAGGTATTGTGTTGGGGGGCGATTCGGGTCGTCGTCTCCAAAATACCGCTATCGGGGACGGAAAAAATGGCAAGCCCCTCCTCATCCCGTTGGTATTGGTGTGGCATGAGGGGGGTTCCATTCAGGGATACCGCCTTAAGCTCCAGGTTTCTACCATCCAGTTGCAAGTCGGCTGGGGGAGAGCCGGAAAAGCTGGGATTACGCAGAAAGGATAACCGCGTTCGCACTTCGGTGGATTCTGGATCCAACACAAAATACAGATCGACCGCTTCCACCAGAAAAGGGGGAGACTGATAGTCTTTGAGATACCGAACTTGGATGGGTTTGCCTGACATGAGAATAAACCGGTTCCTGGTTAACGTTAAGTGGATTGATGAAAGTGATACAGGGCTGATCAATTAAATAAAATAGGCTCGGTTTTGTTGCTTGCAACCTGAGTCAGAAAACGATTCCGCCAATCGTCGCCCAAAATTTTCCGCGCCAAGAAGACGACCAGAAAATCGGTAGGAATCTCCATGGGACTGCCGATACGATGTAATCCCTGATAACAGGAGGGGCAGGAGGTCATGATCCGAAAAGAATCCTGGGCCAGAGAGGTCGGTGGACTCATGGCCCGTTGAAAAACACGAATCTTACCGAGTCGTGCCTGATTGGCCGCTTCGGGATGGGCCAGGGCAAACGTCCCTGCCTCACTGCAACACCGCTCCGTCAGGGTGACCTTGGAACCGGTCAGGGTACTCACTACACGTAGCGGCGCATGATGACGCATGGGGGTGTGGCAGGGATCGTGAAATAAAATATGCGCATCGGTTTCGGGATGCACCCGGACTCCTCGTTCATATAAAAACTCATGAATATCCATGACGCGACAGCCGGGAAAAATGGTCTCAAAATGATACGTCTGCATTTGGCTCAAGCAGGTGCCACAGGAGACCAGAACGGTCTTGATGGAGAGAAAATCCAGAGTGTTGGCCATCCGATGCAGCAAAACACGATTCTCCATGCTGATTTTGCGGCTTTTTTCCGCATCACCCGCCGCTTTTTGTGGAAATCCGCAGCACATGTATTCCGAAGGGAGGACGGTCTGTATCCCCAGGTGGTGAACCATCGCCAAAGTCGCCAGGGCAACATCGCTGAATAACCGTTCGCAGCCACAACCCGGAAAATAAAAGACAGTCTCCATGGGAGCCGCTGTGGTAGACGCCACCGGAATCCACGGGATCCCCTGTTGCTCGTCCCAACCCAGCAATGTCCGCGAGGTTCCGTCATTGCCCAGTTGTGGCAATGAGGTTTGCAGATTCTGGGGGGTGAAAAGGAGACGCCGCAAACGGGGAACGTGGGGCATGTGATTCATGAGCCATGCAACCACCGCGTTTTTCCTAAAAAAAACATGGGCATACCGTTGCGCATCGTAGGCGGGAACCAGCAAAAATCGGCGAAAATAGCGAATCCAACGTCCCTTTTTTGTCGTTAAGAAGGTTAACGCAACCTTTTGGTTGAGACGTGACCAGGGATGTTCGCTGGTCACCTGGATACCACGCATCGCCATGGTCACCTGTCCAAAGTCGATGTGTACCGGACACGGAACAGAACAGCGGTGACAAACGGCACAATGATCGGCTAAATCGGCAAATGGCCCCATGTTGCGCGTGGATAATCCGCGTCGGGTTTGTTCCTCATAAAGAAAGGCTTCGATGGCCAATCCCAAGGCCAAAATTTTGTTGCGCGGTGAATAAAATAAACCCGATTCGGGAACATGGGTGGTACAAACCTCTTTACATTTGCCACAACGCAGACAATTGCGGATGGCATCGTTCAATCCCCCCATGGCACTCTCTTCAAGAATGATCGCCTCCTGCTGCACTAGGCGTAATGAGGGGGTATAGGCGCGGTCCATGATGGGGCCGGAGAAAAATGTCCCGTCCGGCAACAGCTTTCCCCGGTTAAAGCGATGGTGCGGATCAACCCGCTCTTTATAGGCAACAAAAGCCTCGACAATATCCCGGTCCAAATGGGCAAACTTGGTCATCCCAATGCCATGTTCACCAGAAATCCTTCCACCCAAGGTTTGCGCCAGCTTCATGATATGATTGACGATCCGTTCCGCTTCGCGCAACATTTCATAATCGTTGGAATTGACGGGAATATTGGTATGCACGTTGCCGTCACCCGCATGCATGTGCAACGCGATAAAAATTCTTCGTGAGCGGCCATGACGATGGATGGTATCCAGGTTGATCTGCAATTGCGACCAGTGTTCGCCTGAGAAAAGCTCGCGAAGGGGTGCCCGGACCTCGCGGCGAAAAGAAATGATGATTTCTCCACGCAAAAGCAGGTCGATCAATGGCCTTTCGGAAACAAAAATGTTCACCAGAGCCACCATATTGGCCAGAGTAGGATGACCGACAGGGGTGTCCAAATGGGTCAACAGAGTGGACCAGCGTGACCGTACATGATCCAATAATGTGCGTGCCGCCTGCAATTTGTCGGCAACGATGCGGCTCCCCTCCAGGTTGGAAAGCCAATTCCCCGGAAAGTTTTGCGCAAAACGCTCTTCCGACAATTCTTCGATAAAACCTTCCAAAATAAAAATCTTGTTTTTCAACGATTGTTCAATATTAATCCGCTCAACGCCCTGATTATACTCCGCCAGTTTTTCCAGCGGGATTACGATATCCTCATTGACCTTAAAGGCGTTGGTATGTTTGGCAATGGCTGCGGTCCGGGAACGGTCGGCCCAAAAACGTTGCCGTTCTTCCGAGCTTACCGCAATGAACCCTTCCCCTTCACGGGCTTGCGCCAGACGCACCACCTCCTGGGCCGCCAGGTCGCAATCCTCAGCCTGATCGCCCACGATATCGGCCAGCAAAACCATGCGGGGACGCTCATTACGGGCCGCTTTGGTGTTGTAATCCACCGCACGGATATAACGGTCATCCATGTGTTCCAAACCGGCGCAGCCAACATGGGGATGACGATCCAGGTAATGTTTGATTTCCACAATGGCGGGAACCGCCTTGCCCAGGTCGGGACTGAAAAATTCCAGACAAACAGTCCGTATGTGTTTAAAATTGGGATACAAGATAAAAACGGCACTGGTAATTAAGCCATCGCATCCTTCTTTTTGCACCCCTGGAAGCCCACCCAGTGCCTTGTTGGTGACATCCTTGCCCAACCCCGGCTTTCTGAATGCATGGGCCGGGATCATCAAAACTTCTTCCCTGGCCCTGTGGATGGGTTCCCCAGGTTGCCAGCGTAAAATACGGAATCGTGCCTGGGGAAGATCGTGAATCTTTCCCTGGTTGTGTTCCAGACGCTCCACCTGCATCCAGTTTCCGTCAGGGGCTCCCATGGTCCACGATACCAGGTTATCCAGGGTCGTCCCCCACAGGACCGCCTTTTTTCCCCCGGCATTCATCGCAATATTACCGCCAATGGTCGAGGCGTTGCGTGACGTGGGATCCACCGCAAAAACCAACCCCTCCCGTTGCGCCGCCAAGGCCACATGGTTGGTGACGGCACCCGCTTCGACGCGGATGGTCGCCGCCGTCACCGTGGAACCCGGAAGCTGTATCCGCCGTACCGGATCGATACCATTTAACCGTTCCATGTTGAGAATGGCGGTCCGTGGAAAGAGGGGAACCCCGGCACCGGTATATCCGGTCCCTCCCCCACGGGCAATCATGATGAGATCCAGTTGATTGCAGATGGAAATGATTTGCGGCAGGTCACGTTCGGCTTGGGCGGTGATCACCACAAAGGGATATTCCACCCGCCAATCGGTGGCATCCGTGACCGAAGAAACCCGGGCAATGATGGAAAAATCCAGATGCGTCGCAGGGCTGTTCCTGGCCATAAGATGCCGAAGATCTTCCCGCAATTGTTTGAAACCGTTAATTTCTTTGTACATCCGATCCAAAGCATCCCGGATTCGGTGAAGCAAACCGGAGACCGTAGGTATTTGTTTGGAGCGATCCTCGATGGCGGATACACGGCGGTAGGCATCGGCCATGAAAACTTCCAGATGCTTGGGATTATCCAGAAGCTCTTCCTGGATAATGGGGTTTCGGGTAATGATCCACAAATCACCCAAAATTTCAAAAAACATCCGTTGTGATTGCCCGGTCTTGCGTTGCAATTGCAAAGATTCCAGGACTTTCCATGTGTCGGCACCCAAAAATCGACACACAATTTCCCGGTCGGAAAATGAAGTGTAATTATAGGGAATATCACGGTGAATCGTGGAGGAATGCTGTGGCAATGTTACCTCCTGGAATCTCTTCAGGGTAGGGGGATATGCTCGCGAAAAGCCATGACTTCAGAAATGTTTTTTTTGTCAAAGGCAAGCATGAGTAAACGGTCCAAACCCAAGGCGACTCCAGCGCAGGGGGGCAAACCAGAACGCATGGCCGCTAAAAAATGTTCATCGATGGGCAAAGCATCCCCACCGTCTTCCACCCTTTGGGCATTGGCGGTATTCAGACGTTGTTCCTGCTCCTCAGGATTTTGCAACTCCTGATAACCGTTGGCAAGTTCAACACCCTTAAAAAAAACCTCAAAACGGCGCACCACTTCGGGAGGTCCGCAATCCAGTTCGGCCATTCCCGGTTCCCATGGGGGAAACCCGGTGATAACCAACAGGCAATCCAATGGGGCAATGGCCGGCTCCAACCGTTCGACAAACAGCCAATCTACCCAGTGAGAACGTTGGCTATCGGGTGAAAACGGTCGTTCCAAGGTTTTGGCCAACACCTCCAGTGGGGAGGTCAATGGATCAACCCCCGTCCATTGCACAAAAACCTCTTGAAACGTCATCACCCGTACCGAAGGGACCGGGAGGAAGACTTTAACGAGATCAACAACTTCCATCATCAATTGTGCCATGGTCCACTGGGGGCGGTACCATTCGAGCATGGTAAATTCGGGATGGTGGTATCGCCCCCATTCCCCTTTGCGAAACGCAGGGCCAATTTGATAAATGGCCCCCATCCCCGCAGCAATCAAACGTTTCATGCAGGTTTCGGGGGATGTGAGCAAAAATCCTCCAGAACATTCGGGTGGCGTTTGATGCCGCTCAGGGGCCACCGCCGGAAGCCAAACGGGTGTGTTGACTTCCAACACACCCCGTTGCTCAAAGAAATCTCGAATTTGTCGGAGTGCCCTTCCTCGGCGAACCAGGGTATCCAGAGAGGCGGATGGCTGCCAGGAAGATGGGTCAACCCTTGGCACGTTCGACATATTCGCCGGAGCGTGTGTTGACCCGGATGCGATCACCTTCATTGACGAACAAGGGAACCTTGACGGTGGCACCCGTTTGCAGAATCGCCGGTTTCGTGGCCCCAGAAACGGTATCTCCTTTGATGCCCGGTTCACATTGCGTTATGGTCAATACCACAAACGGCGGCGGGGTCAAGGCGATGGGTTTTTCTTTCCAAAAGACAATTTGGTAACTTTCCTGTTCCTTGAGCCAATATTTGACTTCGCCGACTTGGCTGTGCGTCATGGCGACCTGCTCGTAGCTGGCAGGGTCCATAAAGTGCCAAAATTCATCGTCGCCGTAGAGAAACTGCATGTCTTTATCGACGATACTGGCTTTGACGACCGTTTCGCTGGATTTGTAAGTCCGTTCGATGACCCGTCCATCGATAAGATTTTTGATTTTGATCTTCGTGAAGGCTTGGCCTTTGCCAGGTTTGACGAACTGGGCGTCAACAATGATCCATGGCAGATCGTCGATTTCTACGCGCGTCCCTTGACGAAGCTGGTTATGAGTCAGCATGTTCTTGATTTTTCCTGTAACTTAAGTCGGATGACCGTTCATAATGGAATTGTCTTTTGAAACCCAGCGACCATTCTAACGCAAATTCTCACCTCAATCACCCCCTTGCGGAGCCAGATTGTTTTAAATCGGGATTGAGTCCGGTTTCCAGGGGTGGGCAGTTGACGGATACGGGAGCCTTGAAGGCGGCCCAAGCGTTTTCATTTCGTGTTCCCCCGGTTTTTGCCTCGTTGATCGACTGGCAGAATGCGGACGACCCGTTATTGCTCCAGGTCATCCCTTCGGCTGAGGAACTGATCATACCCGAAGGGTACACCCAGGATCCCCTCGATGAACATCACTATTTACGGGTGCCGGGGTTGGTGGCCAAATATCCAGGGCGTGCTTTATTACGCCTGACAGGGGCATGTCCCATACACTGCCGGTATTGTTTCAGACGGCACGATTCATTTGGAGATATCCCGAAAGAGATGGGTGAATGGCAACCTGCCCTGGAGTGGATTGCCAGAGATACGGCCATTCGTGAGGTGATTTTTTCCGGCGGCGATCCGCTGATGGTTGCCAATGGTCAGCTGGCAGAGCTTTCGGCACGCATTGCCGCCATGGGTCATGTCAGGCGTCTGCGCATACACACACGGATGCCTGTTTGCAGCCCTGGGCGGGTCAATGACGGGCTTGTGGAATGGTTGACTTCTACAAAAATGTTGGCATTCATCGTCATCCACGTCAATCATCCGGCGGAGTTGGGGCGGGAGGGGTGTGATGCTTTGGGACGGTTGGCGGACGCGGGGATCACCTTATTGAATCAGTCGGTTCTGCTGAAGGGGATTAACGATAGCGTGGACGTTTTGGAGGCGTTGTCGGAGAAATTGCTACAGAACAGGGTTCTCCCCTATTATTTGCATCTATTGGATCCGGTGGCGGGGGCGGCCCATTTTTATGTGGATGAATCCCATGCCCGGCATTTGGTGCAAGGTTTACGAGACCGCCTTGGGGGGTATGCAGTTCCCAGACTGGCGCGGGAAGTTCCTGGGAAACTGTCAAAAAAGGTGCTTGACGGGATTCCTGACACAAGATAACGGTGTTAACGTAATATGGGAAATGGATCACTGATCGCTCCCACCCCTGGCAACAACGAAGGCAAGGGGTGAAAGCGAAGAGGGCATCATTTTTTGGCTATTTGGGACAAGTCACGGACGGCACCACGGGCAGCGGAGGTCGTCAAGGCGGCGTAGGCCTGAAGGGCCGAAGAGACCATCCGGTTACGGTTGCTGGGGGCAAAGCGGGTCATTTGGCTGCGCCGCTGCTCTAAGACATGATCTTCAACGGCGACATGGATACGACGCTGACGGATGTTGATATCGATACGGTCCCCTTCCTGGATCAGGGCGATGGCCCCCCCTTCCGCCGCCTCTGGGGAGATATGCCCGATGGATAAACCCGATGTTCCGCCAGAAAACCGTCCATCGGTAATCAGAGCGCAGGATTTGCCAAGGTTTTTGGCTTTGATGTAACTGGTCGGATACAGCATCTCTTGCATACCTGGCCCCCCTTTGGGGCCTTCATAGCGGATGACGACGACATCACCCGCCTGGATTTTATCGTTGAGAATGGCTTCGCACGCCTCCTCCTGACTGGAGAAAATTCTTGCGGGACCGGAGAAAGTCCATATGGAGGTATCGACACCAGCGGTTTTCACGATGCAACCATCGCGGGCGATATTGCCATACAGGACAGCCAGCCCACCATCCTGGGAATAGGCGTGTTGGACGTTACGGATGCACCCATCCTTACGATCCAGGTCCAGTTGTTCCCAACGGCTGGCTTGGCTGAAAGGTTCAACGGTGGCGACCCCTCCTGGAGCCGCCAAGTAGCGTTGTTTGGCCTCTTGAGTGGTATTGTTTCCGAGGATATCTTCCCGGTCGATGGCAGCCCCCATGGATGGGGCGTGGATTGTGGGGGTATCCCGTTGAATCAGGCCGGCGCGGTCA
The DNA here is from genome assembly GCA_002753615.1 of Magnetococcales bacterium DCbin2. Classification (GTDB taxonomy): domain Bacteria; phylum Pseudomonadota; class Magnetococcia; order Magnetococcales; family UBA8363; genus UBA8363. Next base: position 2,308 of record PEAO01000033.1, on the reverse strand, counting down.
AGTTCGCCAAGAATGGCGAATACACCGCCGGCACGATGTACATCTTCCATGTGGAAGCGGTCTGTGGATGGAGCCACTTTACACAAACAGGGGACATGGCGGGACAATCGGTCGATATCGGCCATGGTAAAGGGTATTTGGGCTTCATGAGCGGCGGCGAGAATGTGTAAAATGGTATTGGTGGACCCTCCCATGGCAATGTCCAAGGTCATAGCATTTTCAAAGGCTTTGAAGCTGGCAATAGAACGGGGAAGGACCGTTATATCGTCTTGTTCATAATATTTTCGGGTGATCGCGACGATCATCTTTCCGGCATCCAGAAAAAGCTGACGCCGGTCAGCGTGTGTCGCCAGGAGGGAACCGTTTCCTGGCAATGCCAAGCCCAGGGCCTCCATGAGACAATTCATGGAATTCGCGGTGAACAGACCCGAACAGGATCCACAGGTTGGGCAGGCGGAGCGTTCCATAGTCGCCAGGGTTTGATCGGTGACCTGCCGGTTGCCCGCCGCAATCATCGGATCGATAAGATCAAGCTTGCGCAATACTTGGCCATCCTGCATCATCTTGCCAGCTTCCATGGGACCACCGGAGACGAAGACCGTGGGAATATTGAGCCGCAAGGCGGCCATCAGCATTCCGGGTGTAATTTTATCGCAATTGGAAATACATACCATGGCATCGGCGGTATGTGCGTTGACCATATATTCAACGCTATCGGCGATAAGGTCGCGTGAGGGAAGAGAATAAAGCATACCGCCATGCCCCATAGCGATGCCGTCATCGATGGCGATGGTGTTGAATTCTTTGGCTACGGCACCACTGGCTTCGATCTGACTGGCGACAATTCGCCCTAGGTCGCGCAGGTGGACGTGTCCGGGGACGAATTGGGTAAAAGAATTGGCAATGGCGATAATGGGCTTGCCAAAATCGCCATCGGACATGCCGGTGGCACGCCACAGTGCCCTAGCCCCAGCCATGTTGCGTCCGTGTGTGGAGGTGTAGGATCGTAAAATGGGCATGGTGTTTCTCCTGCTGTTATGGATATCAGCCTCAACGTCTTTACAAACGTATGGCAAATGTATGGTGAATCCGAACGATTTTGTTAGCAAGGAATGGACGGACAATGACACTATTTTTAGAAATCCACCCCACCGATCCCCAACCCCGACTGATTCAACAGGCATCGGACATCATCAAACAGGGTGGAATTGCCGTTTTTCCCACCGATACTACCTATGGACTGGGATGCGCGTTGGACAATCGTCGGGGCATGGAGAAGATCATCCGCTTAAAGCAATTGCCACCCAACCATCAATTTTCCATCCTGTGTCCTGATCTTTCGGAGATATCACGTTATGCCAGGGTTGGGAACCAGACTTATCGAATCTTGCGGAAATTCCTTCCTGGTCCTTATACGTTCGTCCTGGAGGCGACCCGTGATGTCCCCAAGAATATTCTTCCAAAACGAAAAACAATAGGCTTGCGTATACCGGATCACCCGATTTGTTTGCATTTGCTCAAGGCCATCAACATGCCGTTGGTCTCCACGTCGCTCAGACTTCCGGGGCACGATGGTATATTATTTCATCCCGACGAAATCAAGCAGCTCATGAGGGACCGGGTTGATTTGATGGTTGATGGCGGGGTATTACCCGAAGAACCCTCGACGGTGGTGGATCTGACCGATGGGGTTCCCAAGATTTTGCGTAAGGGTTCGGGTTCCATAGAGGCATTTTCATAACAATAACAGTATATTAAACTATATCATTTATTAGGGAGATCAAACGTATCCATTTTTCCCATTGACTTCCTGGGTGATGGCATTAGAATCTGCACGATCTTGTGCAACACAAGATGCGACGAAGTTGGCGCGTAAGCGGGCGGTTAGCTCAGTGGGAGAGCACTACCTTGACACGGTAGGGGTCAGAAGTTCAACTCTTCTACCGCCCACCAAAGAAACAAGCCCAAAGAAACATGATAGGCTACCCTCAGGTAGCCTTTTTCGTTCCAACACCCACATAGTACCCGCCAGAAAAAAAATTGGCTCAACTCTATGTCCGGTGGAGCGTGTGGAGTCTCTCGTACATTTTTAAATACATATTACAAGCGTATAATAATAGCCAGTATCGAGTTGAAAAAACACACTCTTAAACATGTTTTAACTGCCGTTCACTTTCAGTTATTGGTTGTTTATATTGCAAGCTAGGACAGTTATGTGGACAGGGCAATTGCATTTGGAATCCCTTGACATTAGGACGTATTAATGTTCGATAGCTTGAGATACACCCTAGAAAATTATTAAAAGAAA
>PEAO01000137.1 GCA_002753615.1 Magnetococcales bacterium DCbin2 | reverse complement strand
AAAAATATTTTCATCTTTAGGCTTTTGATTTAAAGTCAAAAACAAATTCAAAAGCAGAAAATTGGAGCTTTTGATTTAAAGTCAAAACCCTGGGGGCAATCCCCCAGACCCCTTTTTTCTTTTAATAATTGATTATTTTCGGGAATTTGGACGTGCCAATTTCAAATGCGATTGCCCTGGGGAATGATGCCGTTGACGTTGATTATCTGGATTATCATTAAGGAAAGGAAATGCCCAATGCGCATGCACAATCCACCGCATCCGGGTGAAGTGATCCGGGAATTGTGTCTCACCCCACTGGAACTTTCCGTGACCAAAGCAGCGGAGGGGTTGGGTGTCACCCGGAAAACACTTTCCTCCCTTCTGAATGGCCGATCCGGCATTTCCCCGGAAATGGCCATTCGCCTTTCCAAAGCGTTCGGAGGAAGCCCGGAAAGCTGGTTGTCACAGCAAATGATCTATGATCTCTGGAAAACAAAACACAGGGTAGGTGAAATCAATGTGACTGTTTTCAATACCGTTTGATTGGGCAGACGAACTCAAGGAATTGGTCCAGGAAATTCGCACAAAAAAAAAGCCGTTAGCGGCCTTTTTCTCTTCTACGCACTGATCTTGTCACTCATTGATTTATTGGCTGGGCCGCTAGGATTCGAACCTAGGTATACCGGAATCAAAATCCGGTGCCTTACCGCTTGGCGACGGCCCAAGAAAAGATTGTCCCCCTTTATATACCAGGTTGCCATTCCAGGTCAAATGGATGAACATTGAAAGTGCGCCCTTGTTGAATCTTCCAAGACGGTTGTTCCCCGGCAATGGCCTGACCTGCCCGCAACGCCTGCGCAGCGTGGTCAAAAACGCCAAATACCGCTGAACCACTCCCAGACATCAGCGTAACCGACGCCCCCAAATCCCGCAACATCATACACACCGTACCAATCACCGGCGTCAATCCGCGCGCCACCTGTTCCAGATCATTCTGAAACACCCATCCCTGAACCGGCTCCAATCCCCGCTGAAACCCCGTCGCAATCATCTGTGGTGTCACCCCCCGGTAGACCGAAGCGGTCGCCAAAGCCAAATCGGGATAAACAACCACCAGTTCCAACTGCGGACACTCTGGATAAGGGGCCAACACATCACCCACACCACCCACCCTGGCCGATCCCCCTCCCAGGAAAAACGGAATGTCCGCCCCCAATTCCAACCCCAATTCACACAATTTCCAAACCGGCCAATCCAACCCCCACAGACGGTTCAACGCCAATAAAGCCGTCGCCGCATCGGAAGATCCCCCACCCAAACCCGCACCATGCGGGATCACCTTGGTCAAACGGAGTTGCGCCCCCTGGACGATGCCAGCCTTCCTCTGCAACAACCGGGCGGCCCGATACACCAGATTGTCTTCGCTGGAGACCGTCACCTCAGGCTGACAAAATAACGTGATCCCCTCCCCCACACACCCCACCTCCAGGTGATCAAACCATGGGAAAAACGTCATGCCACTCTCAAGCAGATGATACCCATCCCCCCTGCGACCCACAATCCGAAGATAAAGATTAACCTTGGCAGGAGCCGAAAACCTTCGCATCATTGCGCAATTCCATCGCCAATTTCAGGATAGAGCGTCGGAAAGGAAGGCAACCGTTCCCGATCAGGAAAATTATCCGGGCGGATAGAATAAAAGTTCCAATCTTTCAAATACATTACCAATTTAGAATCCTGGTCCAGGCGAATATCCACCTGTTCGGGCATAAGTGGCTGCCCACCAGACGAACGTGATGTCTCAGGCCACACATAATCGACAAAAAAATTCTTTCCATCCACCCCCTGCCGACTGCGACTTTTCAACATGCCACTCACCCCATCCACCCATACCTTCTCTCCGATCCCGCTCACACCCGACAATACCCCACCATCAATAGAAATCCCTTCCCCCAAATCACCCACACATCCCATGAGTGCCGGTTGCATCCAGGCCGGATTAAAGGCCATCCCTGTCAATGCCTCCATCCCCCGACTATCTGCGGCAACCTCCAAAATGGCATGATCGCTGGAATTGACCAATTGCAACCATTCCTCCCCCATGGTCAGCGACATCACCACATTTTTGAACGGACCAAACACAATCATACGGATGAAATCATCCCGTTTACCAACCAACTCCATGCGATAGCGTCTTGTGTCATCTTTGAGCTTCATCTCCACATGACCACCCACCCGCCACCAAGCCGAGAGCTGACGCCTCTTCTCCTGATCCTGGCGCAAGCCCCGAAGCACCTGAGCCTGCTCCACCCCTCCCCCATCCATACCACCCTGGCCCGGCCCACCCGCACACCCCGCAAACCCCAAGGTCAGCAGCAATAAAACCACTCCAGGAAAAATGCGGCGCAATATTTTCAAAGGATCAATGAGCATATCACTTTTTAACTTCGTTACGTTTGATCTTATTTTTCAACTCATCGTTGTTCCCATCCAAAGCCAACGCCTTCTTCCATACCTCCAATGCTTCCTCTTTTTTCCCCATGGCGAACAACACATCCCCCAAATGCTCACGAATCGTCGGATCATCCGCCTCCATATGGACCGCCTCCCGCATCTTGACCAACGCTTCCTCCAACCGATTGAGCCGGTACAAAACCCAGCCCAGGCTGTCGGAAATGAAACCATCGCCAGGAGCCAACCGAGCCGCCTTTTGGACCAGTTTGTAAGACTCCTGCAAATTTTCGCCACGATCCGCCCAACTATATCCCAAATAATTCAGACCATGGGGATCATCCGGGTTACGCTCCACATAAAGTTTCAAATCCCTTTCCGCTTCAGACCAACGTTTCAGCTTATCCAATGCCATAGCCCGGTTGAACAGCAAGCGATCATACCCCGGATCCAACGCCATCCCCTCCGTGCAAGTCTTGACAACCGCTTCATACTGGTTGGCTTGCAGTTGCAGTATGCTCAAAGCCCCATAAAGGTCAGCATTTTTCTTGTCTTCATCAAGAAGTTGCTGGATCCTCTTGATGCCACCATCCAAGTTTCCCTTGGAGACGGCCAAAAAGGCCAGACGTAATTGGGCCTCGGCAAAAAAAGGATCCCCCTTCTTGACCTTCTCATACGACAGCGATGCTTCATCATCCCGATTGATCGCTTCCAATGCCTGCCCCAGATAATACATGACGGTGCTGTTATCCGGCTGCAAAGCCTCAACCAAACGCAACTCCGCAATCGCTTCCTCATACTTCTTCTCACTGACCAGCAAAAGCCCCGTGGTCAATCGGGCTTGCAAAGAATCCGGTGCCAACTTGGAAATAGCGCGAAACTCCTCCAAAGCACCAACCCGATCATTACGCTTGAGCAACAGACGCCCCAACCGTCCATGGATCGCCTTATTATCGGGATGCGCCGCCAAAAATTCCCGATATAACCGTTCCGCCTCTTCGCCACGTTTCATCTCCTGCAAGGCGGCACCAACAGCCAATACCGGCTCAATCTCATCAGGGTCGGCAACACGCGCCGCCTGAAAGGCCGCCAAAGCCTTTTCCATATCCGGCACGTTGACATAGGCCCGCCCCAAAGCCAGTTGCGCCTTCCACTCCCACTCTTTGTCCAAAAGCAACGGCGATAAAACCTCCTCGGCTTTATCTATTTTTCTAATTTTTCCATAGAGTTGTGCCAGAAGAAGCCGTGCCGAATGATGCTCCGGTTCACCCTTGAGCAATATCTCGTAATGCTCCACCGCCTTGTCATATTCCTTGCGTGCGGTCAGCAAACCCGCCAGCAAAAATCTGGCTTTGCGATGATCGGGTGCCCGTTTCACCACATCGGCGGTGTAATGAATAGCCCGGTCCAGGTCGCCACGCTGCGTCGCCAGGTGCGCGACAATCAAGCTTGCTTCGATGGACTCAGGATCGGCTTCCGCGACGTACATGAAAGCTTTTTCCGCAAGTTTCCATTTGTTTTCACGGAGATAAAGCTGACCCAACACATAAAAATAGGTCGTATCGGTAGCTATTTCCAGATTGGCAAACGGGTCCACATCGTCTGGTGCCTGCCCGTTATCCTCGGAGACATCGGTTTCCGGTTCCCCAAAAGGCTCATCGGTAGACAATTCATCCGTACTGTCGCCCGGAAGCAATTCGTCTTGCCCCTCATAAACCAATCCATCCTGACCATCTTCGCTACCATCTTCGGTCGGCGCACCGAGTTCCGGTTCACCTGCGGCAACAGGATCCGCAGCGGGTGGCGTCCCTACACACGCCCCCAAAAATAAAAGAAATACAATGACAATACCAAAAAAACGCTTCGTAAAGTGCCGCACAGGCAGAGGTCGGGAAACCATCATCCAAAGTTGTCCAAGTTATCCAATTTGTCCTAAGTCAGATTCGCTTCAAACACACCTGTCCCATCGTCACAGGCCAACACACCCGCCGCGTCACACGCAGTAAAGGTGCCCGAAGTCATCCCGACGAACCTGCCGCTTTCAGTCAAACAGACTGCAAACCAACCACAAGGAAAAAAGGGTCAACCAACCCTGCATCGCCCCTTGCCCCAAGTCACACACACATCAACGCCATGATTATCGAACATTTGGATTGCCTTGGAAATGGTCAATGACTGAAAATCGAAAAAATATCTCCCGCCAATCACATCGACCACGCCCACCCATCCCACGCCCCCAATACCAAAGCGGACAATGCCCCTGCCATATTCCCGATCACGAAGTCTGGACAATGGGCACGAATCAGCTTTTAACCACCTGATTTCCCAACGTTTCCAACTCGGCCAAAAGCGTGTGAAGATCCAAATTATAAGTCCGCACAACATCCGCCAGCGTATCCACCTGCGAAGCAAGGCAAGAGGCACAATCAATCCCTCTCTTCCGCAAAATTTCCGCCAATTGCGGATTCTCGCGTATCAACTGCGCCATGTTCTTATTCATGTTGATGTCGGACATATCAGCTCCCCACCACCGGAGTTAAGTCAATTAAAAGCCATAAAATCATCAAAGCACCGTTTCCCCATGGGAACGCCCATCGCCCACAATACCGGATATTTCCCACAATGCATTCCATTGATGAACCAGACTTGCAATCAATCGACAAGGCTGGTACAGTACACCCTTTTACTTACTTCTTCCAGGCAAATTTACATTAACACACAAAGAGGAAAGTGCCGTGGCCAGAAAACACGTCCTCGGAGGCAAAGCCCCCCAATCCGGCAATAAAGTCTCCCACTCCAACCGAAAATCGCGCAGAAAATGGCTCCCTAATATGCAAAGAAAAGCCGTCTACAGCATCGCTTTGGATAGGAACATCCGCCTGTCCATGCCCACCTGTATGATCCGCACCTTGGACTTCGCCGGAGGGTTGGATAATTTCCTGCTCGGCGAGTCCACTGAAAATCTTAGCCGAGCCATGCGCAGACTGCAAACCCTGATACGCGAAAGAGTCGAAGCAAGTTCCTGAGTCAGACCAGCAGCAAACGGCGGGTGCGTCAAACCTACCTGACCGGATCACAATCACGACCCTCCACCCACCGGTTCATAAAACGGGGGTGGGGGTACGTCCTCAGTCCCTTGTTCGGACAGCGATGAGGCCCTCCTTTGTGAACAGGAAAAGTCGCCAGACGGTCGGTTCCTGCGTCCCTCCCCCCCTTTCAATGCCCCAAACTGCACCCGCAGCCCCTTTCATGTTTCCATCTTGGCACCCATTTTTCTTATACAGAGGGTATCACTGTCTTAAAGTCCCGTCCCTACTGGAGAAAGAATATGCAACCAACTCCCCTTTACGAACTGGAAAAAGAACGAAAATTCAACAAGATAGTCTCGATACTTCTCCTACTTCCTCTGACAGTCGCCCTTCTGACGACGGCTTGGCTATTGACCACATCCCCTTAGAACTAGGCAAAAAACTCCTGGTGGTACAGTCCTTTTTTACCAATAAAGAGGATAACGACGTTCTGGGGCAAGATTATTGACCAGAAGTGCCACCAGGAGCATGACCAACGCTCCAGAAAATGCGGGAACAAACGGATAAAGCCATCCCAAAGCATGGATTTCACCCGATCCGATGACGGCGATCAGTGCCGTCGCCCCCCCTGGGGGGTGCAGGGTACGGGTCATCTGCATGACGACGATGGCCAGAGACACCGCCAGGGCCGCCGCCAGCCAGGGAAACTGCCCAAGCCCTTGATACACCCCAACCCCGACAAATCCTGACAACAGATGCCCACCCAACAAATTACGCGGCTGCGCCAGAGGCGAGGTGATCGCGCCATAAATCAGCACAGCCGATGCCCCAAATGAGCCGATGATCATCACCAGATCGTAGGGAGCCAACACTCTTTCGTGAAGGAGAGCCACCGCCCCAATCCCCAAGAATGAGCCGCACCAGGACCAGAAAAGCTCTTGTGCGGATAATTTGGGTGGTCGTATCCCACCGCCAGCCATTTTTTCAATCAATCTGAACATAACCGACCTCCCTGTTTTTCCGTTTTTCCACCACATCGCAGACCGATTCTGCACCCTCCCCCCCAGTGAACGCAAATCAAACATCATCGGCCAACACAACATAACGCCATCACTCTTGGCACGTCCTTTGATTAAATCAATATCAGAACTTTCTTTGTCCAAGGAGACAGCTATGTTGAATCATCTGGAAAAACAAACTCATGCCTCAATCATCAGGGCTGAATTGCCAGCACGCTTCATAGGAATTTTGACACCTTCCGAATTTGACGAGATGGTGGAATTTGGATTCATTCGCCGGACTCCCGACCGTCAGGATGATCCTTTTGAAACGCTGACCGAACAGCTTCTGCCCAAGATGAATCGTGGTCGTCATTGTGACAGCCTGAACACCTGTGGCACCTATGACCTACCCACGTTCATGCGTCGAGGCAAGAAGTGGCCTCAACTGGAATCGCTCGAGGTGTTTGGAAAGAATCACCTGTCCCGTGAATCGACTCCAACCCATCCTGCTTAGGCGTACAGAAGATTCTGGCATTATCATGTGTCAATTTCTGTCTGTCACACTTGGAACCTGCACTGGCGTTCCCGCGCTAGCGGGAATCCAGGCGTCTTGGAAGGAGGAAGATCATACCCATGCCGTTCGCTAAGGCGTGTTGACATTAAATAAAATTATTAAAAGAAAAAAGGGGTCTGGGGGATTGCCCCCAGGGTTTTGCCTTTGAATTTTAAAAAAAACCCCCATTCTTCGCTTTTGACTTTGTTTAAACTCAAAAGCAAATTTAAAAACGAAGAATGAAACTCTTTATTTAGAATCAAAACCCTGGGGGGCAATCCCC
>PEAO01000032.1 GCA_002753615.1 Magnetococcales bacterium DCbin2 | reverse complement strand
TTTTTCTTTTAATAATTTTCTAGGGTGTGTCTCAAGTTATCGGATACCAACACGGCCTAATGTCAAGGGATTTCAAATGCAATTGCCCTGGATAACCGTCCAGGGCAATTGTATTTGAGATCCCTTGACAGCCAAAAGTAAGATTTTCCGGTCTTTATTGGCACTCCAGTCCATTTTTTCGTGGGCCTTGGGAGTTTTGCCCGTATTTTCACCATTGAGAAAAGTCAAAATATGTGATCGTTCTTGGAGAAATGAGGCAAATGATGGCGCAAAAGCACCTGTTTCAAAGTTCACTTTTCAAGTGCGATGCCCTGACCCATGCCCTCTTTGGAAAATTGGAGCCTTCACATTTTTGATGCCCAATCCCTGGACGACGTTTTTTCACAATGAGGGGTGACAGACCGATGGTTTAAAGTGACGCAATCGCAAGGCGTTGGTGACCACCGTAACACTCGAAAGGGCCATGGCCGCCGCCGCAAACACCGGTGACAATAAAATTCCAAACCAGGGAAACCATACCCCTGCGGCCAAAGGGATCAAAATGATGTTGTACGCAAAAGCCCAAAACAGATTTTGACGAATATTGCGCATGGTTGCCCTAGAAAGTTCAATGGCGGTCGCCACCCCCCGGGGATCCCCAGAGATCAAGGTCATATCGGCACTCTCCATGGCCACATCGGTCCCCGTCCCCAAAGCGATTCCCACATCGGCCTGGGCCAAAGCGGGGGCATCGTTGATCCCATCGCCAACCATGGCAACTCTTTTTCCCTGCGCTTGCAAAGCTTGAATCTCATCCGATTTTTGTTCCGGCAGCACCTCGGCCAGGATGCGCACGATCCCCACTTGCCCAGCGATAGCCTGGGCGGTACGACGGTTATCTCCCGTCAGCATCACCACCTCCAACCCCAAAGCCCGCAGCCGTGAGACCGCCCCAGCACTCTCTTTTTTTACCACATCCGCCACCGCAATCACCCCAACCACCCACCCATCCACCGCCGCCAACATGGCGGTTTTACCCTCCAGCTCACAGCGGTCGAGAAATATTTCTTCCGTAGAAAACACAATCCCAGCATCTTTCATGAACCGACGAGTCCCCACCCGCACATCGTGACCCGCGACATCCGCCCGGACCCCAAACCCCGCCATAGCCTCAAAAGAGTTGACCGGCGGCAGTTCCAGCTTTTTTTGACGCGCCCCAATCACAATCGCCTGGGCAATGGGATGTTCGGAACGGGCCTCGGCAGCCGCCACCAGGGCCAATTGCACATCATTTCCGGTCCAATCGGTCAAAACGGGTTTTCCACGGGTCAGCGTACCGGTCTTGTCAAACACCACCACATCCAACCCACAGGCTTTTTCCAGGGCATCCCCCCCCTTGACCAAAATACCATTTTCCGCCCCCTTCCCCGTCCCCACCAGGATGGAAGTGGGGGTCGCCAATCCCAAGGCGCACGGACAGGCGATAATCAATACCGAAACAAAATTCAACAACGCATAAGTCAACGCCGGTTCGGGTCCAAAAAACCACCAAGATAAAAATGTCACCACCCCAATACCCAACACCGCCGGGACAAAAATGGCCGCGATACGATCCGCCAATCGGGCAATGGGGGGTTTGGCCCCCTGGGCCTGACGCACCATGTCCACGATTCGGGCCAATGCCGTCTCTTGGCCAACCCGCGTCGCTTCAAAGGTAAAAGCCCCCGACGTGTTGAGGGTACCACCCGTGACGGGTTCCCCGACCCCCCGACTGACGGGGATGGATTCCCCCGTCAACATGGACTCATCCACCACCGAACTGCCTTGGAGGATCACCCCATCCACCGGAACTTTTTCCCCAGGGCGCACGATGACACGATCACCCACCACCACATCGCGTAAAGAAATGGAAACCTCCACGCCATCCCGCGCCACCCGGGCAATTTTGGGGGCCAACGCCATGAGGGAACGGATCGCCTGAGAGGTCTTTCCCTTGGCACGAATTTCCAAAAATCTTCCCAGCAGAATCAGGACGATGATCGACCCCGATGATTCAAAATAGACCTCTGCATGGATCCCCCTGACCGCAAAAAAATCGGGAACCACCAACACCAATACCGAATAGAAAAAAGCACTGAACGTTCCAAGGGAGACCAAACTGTGCATGTTCGTGGAACCATGCCGGGCGGTCACCCAGGCGTTTTCGTGAAACAACCAGCCCGACCAAAATTGCACCGGCAAGATCAACAGAAACTGCAACCATTGATTGGTCACCTTGGATAACGCAACCAAACGTCCCAACCCCCACATATCCCAGTGAACCAGCACCAAGGTCGCCGCCACTAAAATTGCACCAGGCCCAAGTCGATTGCGGATGGCCCGATATTCCTCCACCCTTTCGGCCTCCACCACATCCACCCCATCCTGTGGCGCAGCGGTCCGATGCAAACGGACACCCAACCCTTGCACCGCATACTGTAATTTTTCCAGGGTCACCGTTCCCGGAATATAGGTGATGGTCGCCAAATGTTCATCCAACACCACGCGACGTACCCCGACGACCCCTCGCAAGGCCTCCGCCAACCGCGCCACCAACGCCGAAGAGACCTCTTCCATCAGAAACATTTCGGTAGTCACGGGAACGCGAAAACCCAACTGTTCCACCGCGATCACCAAGTTTTCCAACCCAATGGTCCCCGTGACCGTCACCTGGGCCATGGCCAGATTGACTTGCGCCTTCTGAACCTCAGGCAAATGGCTCAGAGACCGCTCGACGCGACCAGAACAGGATGCGCATTTCATGCCGCTGACAGGCAGCGTCACCATCGGCTCAGGGGACAAATGGGTATCGTTCATGGATCCTTCACAAGGATTCGCTGGCATTCACATACAACTGTTCGACGAAAGGTTTTTGCTCATCGGTCAATTGCCCGTGCAGGGTACGAAAATCCTGAAACAAGGCACGTCGCTGTTTCACCATGGTTTCCATGGCGGTCAATTGTTGATCGGTCCGATCCATGGGATTATCCGCCGCCGCTTGTCGCATGGTGTTCATCGCTTCGATGTGTACGGAAATCTGGTTCAAAATCGACCGGGCAAAGGCATTCCACGCATTTTCCTGCCCACTGGTAATGGCAATCCTTTGCTTTTGATCGTACAAAAATCGTTCCACCGCCTCGGTATCGGTCGCCAAACGGGTAAATCCCATAGAACCCATGGGAAAACCACGCCCCTTGCTCTGGCTCCAGTTTCCAGAGTTCCGGTTGATCATAAAACCGCGCATCCCCATCGCTTGGTGGTTCATAGAACCCGGCCCCCCCGACATCATACCGGGATAGTGCCCTAGGGGTCCGGCATTCTGTGGCATATCCATGATCTCTCCTGGCATCGCTCCTGGTCCGGGTTGTGTCCCCATCGTCGCTGGGATCTGGGGTTGCACCTCTGGCTTTCCCTCGGAAATTGCCGGACCACTCTTCGGACTTGCCGCAATCGCGTGATCCGCCTTATTCACCTCGATGGTCGGTGGTGCCGCAGCAGGCTCAGTCCGGTCCCCCGCCAGGGGAAATTTGGCCACCGTCATGGCCAACAGCATGAAACACCCCGTCACTCCCAATATCTTCCCTCTTGATATTTTCATCGATTTTAATCCATTTCAAAACGTTGTCCCGATGTCTTCCCCATTCTGCACCCCGTCTATCCATCGTATCGTACTCTCAACATTCTGATTATCAAAAGTAAAAATAAATCATCCTGAACAAATTTGACCCCGATGGACCATCAAGATATCGTTTCATGTTTCAAGAATTCTTTGAACGCTGGACGATAAATTATTGAAACATAAAAGATCATCCCCGACACAAGAAAATATCGCCCCCAACGATCAAACCCATTTGACGAGATGGTTCAACCTATTGGATGATCCCAGCCACACCACATCCTGGAATGTGGTATTATGGCATGGAAGTTGATGGACAGGCACCAAGCGGAAGATGCATACGAACAAAACCCCAAAAATCTTTCAAAACCAAAGGAAAACATGGGCCTCCAATCGACAGGAATCATTCTGGGCACCCTGCTGGTTACCGGTTTTTTCGTTGGTAACCATAAGGGGCAAGTGCTGGCACGACGTGAACGTTTGCACTCATTACCCCGATATCACGGTGTCTTTGTGGCACTCTGGAGCGTTTTGCCTGGGCTGGCGATAGCCACACTGTTTGCCATGTTTGCCACCTGGGCCGTCCATACCCTGGTATTGAACGAACTCCCTGGGGCGGGAGAAAAAACCAATGTGATGGCGCAATCGGTTCTCCTCAACAAGATCACCCTGGTTGCCGAAGGGAGAATGGCTTTCCGGGAAGACATGGGGATCACCCAGGAATCGGTTCAACGATTGCGTACCCTGAACCAAAATGCTGATATTCTGGCATTATCTCTGATGATCGCTGTGGGATTATGGGGACTTTGGCGTGCATTACGTCGCATTCGCCCTGAATTTCGGGCACGTCAAGAGGTAGAAAAAATCACCCGGCGATTCCTTGTCGTCGCTTCGTCCATTTCCCTGTTCATCACCCTGGGAATCGTCCTCTCCCTGATTTTTGAAACACTCCGTTTTTTTTCCACCATCCCCATCACCGATTTTATTTTTGGTCTGCATTGGAGTCCGCAGACCGCCATACGGGCCGATCAGGTGGGGGGAACAGGTTCATTTGGTGCCGTCCCATTGTTCGCCGGAACCTTGATGATCACGGGAATTGCCATTTTGGTTGCCGCCCCGGTTGGCCTATTTTGCGCCATATATCTCTCGGAGTTCGCTACCCCCCGGATGCGTGGTTGGATCAAACCGGCATTGGAGATTTTGGCGGGCGTCCCTACGGTGGTCTATGGTCTGTTTCCCCCCGCGGCGGTCGCCCCGGCCTTGGCTGATCTGGGAAAAAATATTGGGTTGGATGTCGCTTCCGAAAGTGCCCTGGCGGCTGGTCTGGTCATGGGAATCATGATCATCCCCTTTGTTTCCTCTCTTTCGGATGATGTGATCAATTCGGTCCCCCAGGCGATCCGTGATGGTTCATTGGCACTGGGGGCTACCGAGGCGGAAACCATCCGCCAAGTGGTGTTGCCTGCCGCCCTGCCGGGTATCGTTGGGGCGTTGCTGCTGGCAGTCTCCCGCGCCGTGGGTGAAACCATGATTGTGGTGATGGCGGCAGGGTTGGCGGCCAATCTGACCGCCAACCCCCTTCAGGCCATGACCACGGTGACGGTCCAGATCGTCACCTTACTCGTCGGAGATCAGGAGTTTGACAGCCCCAAAACTTTGGCCGCCTTTGCCTTGGGGTTGACACTCTTTTTTGTCACCCTGATCCTCAATGTCATCGCCCTAGGGGTGGTCAAGCGTTACCACGAAAAACAATGAGTCCCATGAACACCACCATATCCCGTCAACAAAAACGGTAGGGTGATCCCATTGAAAAATTCCTTCGTTCTCAAACAATCGCACGGCATCCCATCCGATACCAACCTTTCTTCCGAGTCGCCTGAAGGCGGTGAAGAAACAATCAAGATGGACTCCCGTGATGTCGATGTTTATTACAGCGGCAAGCAGGCCCTAAAATCGGTCTCTCTCCCCATCCGGCAGCATCGGGTAACCGCTTTGATTGGCCCGTCAGGCTGTGGAAAAAGCACCTACTTAAAATGCCTGAACCGGATGAACGACACCGTTGTCGGTTGCCGGGTTTCAGGCTCCATCACGCTGGATTCCGAAGATATTTATGGTCCAGCGGTCGATGTGGTCCAGTTGCGGGCGCGGGTCGGGATGGTGTTTCAAAAACCCAACCCTTTTCCCAAATCGATCTTTGATAACATCGCCTATGGCCCGCGAATCCATGGCATGACCCGCAGCCATGCAGAATTAAACGAGGTAGTAGAGTCCAGCCTGATCAAGGCGGGGCTGTGGAACGAGGTCAAAGATCGTTTGAAAGAGCCAGGGACCAGTCTTTCTGGGGGACAGCAACAACGGTTGTGCATTGCCCGAGCCATTGCGGTCAACCCCGAAGTGGTATTGATGGATGAACCCTGTTCCGCCCTGGATCCCATCGCCACCGCCCGCATCGAGGAACTGATCGACGATCTCTCCCACAACTACACCATCGTGATTGTCACCCATTCCATGCAACAGGCGGCACGGGTTTCCCATCATACCGGTTTCTTTCATCTGGGAGAGTTGGTAGAATTCGGTCCAACGGAAGTTATTTTCACCAATCCCAAAGAAGAACGCACCAAAGGTTACGTCACCGGCCGTTTTGGTTGATGGCGAAGGACATCTCTTATAGGAATCCAGCCATGCCGAAACATTCATTTCCCCATACGGTGGCCTCTTTTGATCAGGAGCTTCAATTTTTGGATGAGATGCTCGTCCGTCAGTTTGAGTTGGTTCATAGCATGATTCACGATTCCATCACGGCGGTAGCCCATTTTAACCTGCAACTGGCTCAGGAGGTCATTCAAAGGGATTTAAAGGTGGATGATCTGGATTTGGCCATCGAGGATAATTCCATCAAGATTCTGGCCTTGCGCAGCCCCCTGGCGGATGATCTGCGTTGGGTGATCGCCATTCAAAAAGCATCCTCCGAATTGGAGCGGATGGGTGATTTCAGCAAAAACATCAGCAAGCGGGTGGGTACCCTGGCGTTGCATCCTTTGCCGGAGGCGGCAGGTGGTTTGCGGGTCATGGGGATCATGGTCTTAGAGCAGCTGGATCGGATGCGCCGGGGTTGGATCGAGGAAAAGACGGAACTGGCCATGGCGGTTTGGGAGGGGGATGCGGCGGTAGACACCTTGTACGATGGGATGTTTCGTGAGCTTCTCACCCATATGATGGAATCTCCGAGAAACATCAGTTCGTGTATTCACCTGTTGTTCATTGCCAAGAATTTGGAACGGATTGGCGACCACATTACCAACATTGCCGAGGATCTGTATTATCGGATCACCGGTGACAAGTTAACCTCAGACCGGCCCAAAGCGGACAAGACCTGCCTCGTCTCTTCCCATGATGGGGTGGGGACAGGGGTGGAACAATAAGGATTCGTGGCCGGGCATCCTTGCCAATCCAGGTAAGTTCGAGTTTTTGCTTGCGACTCATAAAAATCGTTTCCTCAGTTGGTACAGATGGCTCAACAGGGCAGGAAGATCGTCCTGGATGATGCTCCACAAAGTATCGTTGTCAATGCCCAGATAGCCATGGATCAGCCGATTACGGGTGGCAATGACCAACCGCCAGGGAATGACTGGAACGGCATCACGCACCGACTGGGGAATATACGTTGCCGCCTCGCCGATCAACTCCAGATTGCGCACCGTGGCATCAAAGGTCAGACCATCCGCCTCGAAACCGTCCCGATCCAACCCCGCAGTATAAACCAACGCTTTTTCGGCAAAGGTGATCATATCGTCGAGATAGAAAGTCCACACCCGTTCCGGCGCATCAGACATGGAGTGCCTCCCGTTCGATGAAAGGGCGCAACTCCGAACGAAGTCCCTTTTCGGTCACCAGATCCACAGGGCACCCCAGCAGGTCTTCAAGGTAGAACTGGGCACCAAAATAGCGGGCCGAGGTAGCGGGGCCATCGAAAGCCACCAGCAAATCCACATCGCTCCCCTCGCGGGCGTCATCACGGGCCATGGAGCCGAACAAAGAAAGCCGAATGATACCAAATTCCTGACGCAAATACTCCTTATGCCGGACAAGCTGTTGCATCACATCCTCAAGTTTCATGACATCACCCCTTTCTCAAACAACCCATATGTCCTTAAAGTATACACCAAACATAATGGTTGGATGAGCGAAACAGAAATAACGAAATATTAAAACCTAAAACCCGGTCTCCCGGATCCATAACGCCGCGATACTTTTCCAAACCCGCCCCGCCAACGTATCGGGCCGTCCTGGGACAATCACCATCCCCGCGATTGTCTGTTCCATCGCCCCTCCCCCCCGCTGGAAACGGATGATGAAGACCGGGTACCGCGGACGGAGCGTTTCCCGTTCCATCCGCTCCACCTCGATGGGACCACCATAGACCGACGCCAGTTGCACATCCTCTAAGGTTCCCACCGCAAACGGATCGGCATCCACCCAGGTACAAGGGATCGTCGGATACCCCGCATGATCGGGATAAAATATCCCCTGGGATCCCGGTGGCACCAAATCGCGTTGATCCTCCGCCACATAGGCAAAAATTTGCTCCGAGGCATACTGGCGGATGGTGATCAATTCATCTTCTCGCCCCACCATCATCCCTTGGACCAATCCCTCCCGAAGTTTGGTCACCGTCCCCGCGATGGGAGAGGAAATGTCCAACCGTTCCATCTGCCGCAGCAAACCAAAAACCTGGGCGTTGGCACTGGCAAACTGCTGTTCGGCCACCAGACGGTTGGCAGCAAATTGTGGCCCCTGAAGCAGCAACTCCCCCTGTAACCGTACCACCGCCAATTGCGCCAAGCGCAATTGTCCCCGCCATTCGGAAGCATCCAGTTTCAGCAAAGGATCTCCCTTGTTGACCCGTTGTCCCAGCACCACCGAAAGGGTTTGAATCATCCCCCCTTCGGTGGGGAAAATCCTAACATGGACCGAAGTGCGCAACACCGCCGGCATCCTGACATCACTGTGCCATGGGAGAAAAAAGACCGCACATCCCAATAAGGCCAAAAGCATCCATAACCGAACATGCCCCGCCGCCATCTGTGTTCTGTTGCGCCACCACCACCCCAATTCTTTCATGATCGGCCCCAACAAGAACCAATACACCTCCACCATCATAAGGAACGCCCCCAACAGTTTAAAAAAAAGATGATAGACCAACAGGGCGATGCCAAAATATAAGATCACGCGATAAAGCCAAGTTCCCAGGGCAAAGGTGATCAAAAACACCCGTTGCCGCAGTTGCCATGGCTCCGGGAGGGGGAGTTTCGCCCCCAAAAGGGTTCTACGGAGGAACCATTTACCCATGGCAAAGGCCCGTTCATGAAGATTGGGGATATCCAGGGTATCGGAGAGCATGAAATAGCCATCAAACCGCATGAACGGGTTGGCATTCAAGAGCAACGTGCTGGTCCAGATGACCGCAACCAAGGAAAAGAGTGCGCCGCGCCATGGCCCGTCCGCCACCAAAGCCCAGGCCAAGAGTGCCCAGGCCGCCAAAAAGGATTCGGCGGCGATTCCGGCGATGGCGACACGAAAACGATCTTTTTTTTGGGTCAAACGCCAAGTTTCGTTGGTATCGGTATAGAAAAACGGCCACAAGACCAAAAAGGCGACCCCCATGGCGGGAATCCGACATCCCAAACGCTTGGCCGCCAGGGCATGTCCCAGTTCATGCACCAGTTTGGAGGCGAAAATCGTGATGAACAAGATGGTCATCCCCTCTGGGCTGCTCCATCCCCCTACCGAATCGGTAAACGCATCCCATTGGCGTAATGTGAAGTACCCCCCCAGCACCAAGGCCACTCCGGTCAAAAAAAGGGTCACCCCATGGCTCAAGAATGTCGCCATGGGGAGGATTTTTTGCAAAAAAGAATCGGGGCGGACCAGGGGAATCCTGAAAAAAAGATAATGGTGCAATAATGCGGTGAACACGCCAATCTGCCCTGCATGGCGGCGAAAATCGGTATCATCGGGTTGGACCAACCCCTGAAGCCTCAAAAATTGCACCAATTCCGCCAACCGTTCGCGGGTGATGGCCAGGGTGGTTTCGCGGTTGACGGTATCGATCAACCCTTGCGGCTCCCGGCACAAAGCCCAGCGGGAAAGCATTTCAAATTCGGCCCATCCCACACGAAAGAACAGATTGCGCGGCTGATCCCACAACAACCAAGTCGGTTCCCCGCCCCCTCCCGCCCCACCGGGGAGCAGGCGCAAATCCTGCCGCAATGGCGGTAGCTGTCCCGCCTCTGGGGTCACAGAATCACCAGACGGCGCAGGGCGGCGATGGGACGGTGAAACAGAGCGTGAAACAAGGTCACCTCACGGCCATACACCTTGGCGGTCCCCTTGAGTCCCAACCGAGGCAAGGTGGTTTGGGGAGCAAAATCGGCCTTCAGCAGATAGATCAGTTTTCCTTCCGGGGTTAGCGTCGCCTCATAGGCGGCAAAACGGAGACGCCCAGAGAGAGGGTTGAGGGGATCACCATCCAGATAAAGCACCACCTCCGATTCCAGAACAAAGGGCATCGCCTCGGCGGCGGGGAGGTCGATGGCGATTTCCACACGTTGGGGGGAGGCGATTTCCAGCACCCGTTCCCCCAGACGCACCGGTCGCCCCAACCAGGCATAGGGGTCGCTGAACACCGCCACCCCATCGACTGCCGCCTTGACCTGCGCCCGTTCCAGGAGTTCCACCGCATAATCAACCTTGGCACTGGCTTCGCGGACGAGGTTTTTATGGGTTGCGATTTCGGCCACCCGTTCTTTTTCCGAGAAGGCCAGTTGCCCCACCTTGCGCAGTTGGGTTTGCGAGAGGGCCAATTCTTCGAGGGCTAGGTGATAACGATGATTAAGTTCGGTGGTATCCAGGGTAAAGAGGAGATCCCCTTCTTTGACCTGGGCATGGGGTTGGATAAAAAACCGCGCCACCATCCCATCCATGGGTGCGGTGACCATGGAGGGATCCACCGCCGCCACCCGCGCCGGGGCCAAAACCGACTGGCGCACCGGAATGAACAGGGTCACAAACAAAGCGGCCAGGAGTATCAGGATTCCCCCTCCTTGACGCAATCTTCGCAGGATCATAGCACCCGGCAATAGCCGCCGCTGCCACAGGGCCACCGATTCGGCATAGCCGTTAAGCAGATGTTCCAGCAAGACCCGCTCCCCCTCTTCCCAGGGGCGGTCACGGCTCAACCACAACCCGCCGAGGTTTGCGCCACTTCGGGGATGTTTCACCGGCAGCCATAACCCATGGGCATGGCTCCAGGCTTCCCCCTCCTGGAACAACTCCGGCGGCAATCGCTCCAAGGCGACCTCCTGAATAGAGTCCATAGCGGCGGCCTGGGTCAGGAAATCGATGGCTTTACGATACCAAACGATTTGCGGGGCGTTGGGATCAAACCGGGGGGCACCGGAAACGGCGGTCAGGATATTTTTTTTCCCAGGGGTCACCCGCCAGAAGACCGCCTGGGCGTAGGAGACTAGGCGCAGGGATCCATTGACGATGATAAAGGCCAGTTCATCCAGGCTTTGCGCTTGACGCGCATCCTCCTGCAACGTCAGGAGGGTGGTCAGCCCCTGGACTTGACGGGCGAGACGTTCGGATGGCGGGGATTGGGTCTGTGGGGTCATGACGCTACGTTTTTAAACCGGAAAGACTTGTCTGTGCAATCCATTTTCCCTAGTGTACCACGATTGGACCCTTTTTCCGGTATCGAGAATTTTGATCATGGACCCTGAAACCCGCGAACGGTTATTGGAACGGTTGGCCGCGCTTTTGTGGCGTTATCCGGCGGGGATCAAAGAATATGAACTGGTTCAAGTGTTAAAACGGGAGAAGATCGTTTTTTTCGATCATCAAAGTCTGAGCGATCCGTTGGAATTATTCCATGTCCATTTTTTATTGTTTCATCTGTTGTATTTGCTGAGAACGCGGCTTTGGGAGCAAAAATTGGGTGCTTTGGAGATTCATTGCCTTAAAATTCGGATCACCCCTTTTTTATCCGCCCCACTGGAAGATGCGGTGATCCCACGCGATCCTTTGCAGGGGTATTATTTGGATTGGCACCACATGGAGACGACCACCCGCGCCGATGTGGGGGCGATGATCGAAAGTTTTTGGCAACGGTTGGCGTGGGATGAAAAACGGGGAACGGCCCTGGACATTTTGGGACTTCCCAACACCGCCGACACCAACGCCATCCGCACCCGCTATCGCCAACTGGCCAAAAAACATCACCCAGATACGGGAGGAGATGGGGGGGTGTTCATCAAAATTGCCGATGCCGCCGAGATTCTATTAAAAAATAGTGTTTAATCCAGTTCTCATGGAAGACCGACAATGATCCGCCATTTTCCCTGCTGGTACTTGCTCCGACGTGACGCGAGGGGGTGGCTCCGCTCGGAGCGGCCACCCCCTCGCGCCCGCCTTGCTCTCTGGCTTGGACTGGCTAGGCTCACGACTGAACTCGGGCACAACGGAAACCCTGGTCAGCGTTGCAAATCGCCGGACCGTCCCTGCCGCGGTACGCCGCACGCACAAAGCGGGCATCGCTGTTCCAGGAACCACCGCGTACCACGCGATCCGCCGACGGCCCTACCCGTGCGGAGCCATCCGTAGGGGCACCTTCGTAGGAGTCGTGCCACACATCCGCGCACCATTCCCACACATTGCCATGCATTTCGTACAGTCCCCAATGGTTGGCAGGCAAACTGGCCACCGGAACCGTCGTTTCCCGATACTTCCCTTTGGCCCCATTGGCATAGGGAAAGTTACCATTATAGTTGACCTGCGCGGGAGTAATGTTGGCCCCAAAACTGAACGGGGTGGTGGTCCCCGCCCGACAGGCGTACTCCCACTGGGCTTCACTGGGGAGAGTTAATTCCAAACCGGGATGCCAGGAATTGATCCGCTGCAAAAAATTTTGCACATCCCCAAAGCTGACCTGCTCCACGGGGTGTTTGGGAGATTTAAATTGACTGGGATTATCTCCCATAACCTCCTGCCAAAGTGCCTGGGTACAGGCGGTATCAAACAACCAAAAACCTTGCTCCAGGATCACCTGATGTTGCGGACCTTCATCTGAAAACCGCTCCGGCTCACCTTCCGAGGAACCCATCAAGAATTCACCCGGTGGGATCCAGCGGAGACGCTGGACTACATTATGGATAGTGATCTCCACAAAAATCCCAAAGCGATCCTCCCCCCAACCGGAAGCCCAGGCGGGTGGATTGCCATAGATCAAAGGGTGCCACGCGGGATCATGATTCAATGCCATACCCATTCCGTGTTATCTGACCTGTGATTGGCATCATTCTTTAAAAACGTCACTCAGATTTTGGGCATCTAGAATCCGGTCGGTCCATGCTTCAATGGCTTCCAGGGTAGCATTCCGCAATTTTTCTTCCACATGGGGGGAAAGACCAGGGCCAAATTTTTTATGAAGCAAACGATGGAAAGTACCCTCAGCATTCTTTCGTTCGCCTTTCTGAAATAATTCTTGCGTAACCTTTGCGTACAATTCATTCGTTATTTTCGCGATCAACTCCTGCTCTTTCTGGCCCGTCCATTGTTTTTTCCATGTTTCCATTCGGGTTTGCAACATGGTTGGCACCTCCATGAGATTGATGGGGTTATGATCTGTCCGAGAGGTTTGATCTTTGCTCAGGGTCGTCATGGCGTTGAACAGCATGGCAGCCAGGACTTGCCGTAACTCCGCAAATTCAGCATGTTTCTCCAACCATTGGATAACAGACTCCGCCAATGCTGGCAAATTCTCGGGATTGGTGCATTGTTCGATCATGAATACCAAAGCCGACAGAGAATCCCTGTTTTCCAGGTTTTTTTTAGGGTAACGCCCTTCGTCGATTAAAAAAAATTGCCCACCGGGCTGATAGGGCCACAGGGGGGAATTCAGCGGCAAGTCAATCAGGTCATGCATACGAACGGGCATAAGCCACGGGGTGTCGCCGTTGTGCAAAACCACCGGAAAGAGGGGCGGCAACGGGCCAGATGCCGGAATTTTTTTCTCATGCAATAGTTGCAGCCAGAGCAAACACATATACACCTGCACCCGCAGGATCATCCATCGATCCGATTCGGACTGAAACTCCAACAACACCAATAAGTAAATCTCGGAACCGGAGCGGATGGGAATACGCCACACCACATCGCTTTCCCGTTTGGGCAAGCCGGGAACATGAAACTTGGTCTTGACAGGCTCCATCCCCGACAAATCAAGATCGGCTACCCACGGTTCGGTAACAAATTGGCGCAATAAATCCGCCATCATGTGCGGGTGGGTATAGAGTTGATGATAAAGGCCATCGTGGTCTGCCATCCCCTACCCTCCTTGCCTAGCTCACAACTGAACTCGGGTACAACGAAAGCCTATGAAACGTATTGAAGTGGCCCCCCGCGATCATGGAAAAAAATACCGGAATTATTTGCCATGCCCACCCGGCAAAT
Organism: Magnetococcales bacterium DCbin2; assembly: GCA_002753615.1. Taxonomy (GTDB): domain Bacteria; phylum Pseudomonadota; class Magnetococcia; order Magnetococcales; family UBA8363; genus UBA8363. Next base: position 15,223 of record PEAO01000032.1, on the reverse strand, counting down.
AATTCCATGAATGCGCCGACACCATCAGCGGAATTCAAAAAATAATAAATGATTTCAATAAACTATTAAAAAGAAACACACTGGCACAAACCTTGTAATCCATCAACCATGACGCGGAACATCACCCCATCCACCCCAAGGAGTCCACCATGGCCCTCGCTCAAGTACGCTGCCCCGATTGCAATGGACTGAATGTGGTCAAATACGGCAAACAACCCAACGGCGAACAACGCTACAGTTGCCAAGATCCGCGTTGCGAAAGGACCATCTTCCTGCTGAACTACCGCGCACACCCCATCGCACCGTCCATGCGCACCCAAATCATCGAACTCGCCCTCGATGGTGCCGACGCCACCGAAATATCACAATCCCTTAAATTGTCCGAGTCCGATGTCCTCACAATCTTCCAACAACTCTCCCGATTCTCCGCGCCCCCCGTCGGTGTCCGCCCCCGCAGAAATCAACCCGCCAAGGTCGCTGCCGGTTGACCCCCAAACCTCACGGATAACCACACGGAGAAACACCAGCCCGACCGCAATCCGGCACCGAAATCTTCTCCCTCTTAGCCGTCTGCATGGCACCCTTGGGAACCATCACCTTGTGGTGCCCCCCCACATTCCGGGCACCACCTAAAATCAATCCAACCAAAACAATCGCCGCATCCCCAGGTGCCGCAGCAACCGGCGTCGCCGTCGATAATACCATTCCCAACCCCAAAACCATCGCCAACCCCTTACCCCATCTCCCCCCGCATCTGCGCAACGCTTTCATGATTCGGTCCTCCCTCCGCAATGAAACAACCCAAATGGTCCCGACCGACACAGAGCATCTATCGCGCCAATATTGTCCTATCCTCGATCCCCCGCCCTCTCCCGCCAACCGAGGCCCCCACCACACACCCCTGATAAATCACAAGCTTCCACCATACCCCATTCTCTCCAAGGAATGCCCATGAAAAATTTCTATGCCATTCCATTTTTTAAAATGTAAAACCAAACAAAAAATGTCTAAATATTTTTCACCCATGTCACGAATAGATAAACAACAAGTCCATGATTGATTACTTATCGAATGTTTGAACCATGATATCTCCCGTGATCACCCTCCATTCGCATGGAAATTCACAATGACCAAGCCCGGTGATATCCACCAGAGGCTTGTCAATCTCAAGTCTCTCCTTGATCGCATCAACCGCTCCTGGGCCACCCGCGATTATGAAGACCTCATGCTCTTCTTCGTCGATATCTTTCCCACCCTCTTCAAAGCGGAACGCTGCTCCATCTTCCTGACGGATGCCAACTCCGATGATATTTGGCTGCAATTTGGAACCGGACTCAAAGAAAAAGAGATCATCGCCCCCAAAAATGGGAGTATCGTCGGAAAATCCATAACCGCCTCCCAAACCATCATCCAGGGGCGACTCGATCAAAGTGCCGGTTTTCATCAGGAAATCGCGCGAAAAACCGACTTCATCACCCGCAATATTCTCAGCGTCCCCATCATCAGCATCGTCGGCAACTATGCCCTCGGTGCCGTCGAACTCCTGAATAAACAAGAGCCTTTCGACTTCGATGAAGCCGATGCCGCCTTGCTGCAACGGATCGTCAAATTTTTGGCACTCTCCATCGAAAATAATCGCGTCAGTGACGAAATTATCCGCATCTCCCGGGGGATGCACGACGAACTGACACGTACCAACGAAATTCTTAAGGGAAAACACCGCTTTATCGCCGCCAGCAAACCCATGCGCCAGGTACTCGATATCGCCTCCAAGATCGGTCCCCTCCCCGTCAACGTTTTCATCACCGGTGCCAGCGGCACCGGCAAGGAGGTTATCGCCCGGATCATCCACGAAGCCGCCGAAGATCGCCGCAATCGACCTTTCGTCGCCGTCAATTGCTCTTCCATCCCCGAAACCCTCATGGAAAGCGAATTTTTCGGTTTTGAAAAAGGGGCCTTCACCGGCGCACACACCAGTCGCATGGGACGCTTCGAGGAGGCTTCCGGGGGGACACTCTTCCTCGACGAAATCGCCGACATGCCCCCCTCCATCCAACCCAAATTTCTCCGCGCCATCCAGGAAAACGAGGGGACACGCCTCGGCGGACAAAAAATACATCACTACCAATTCCGCATCATCTCCGCCTCCAGCCGCGACTTGCGCGAAGAGGTCGCCAAAGGACGGTTCAGAGAAGACCTTTTCTTCCGCCTCTTCTCCGTCGATATCACCATTCCCCCCCTCAACAAACGCCCGGATGATATCGTCCCCCTGGCACTCATGTTCCTCGACGAAATCAACGCCCGCTTCCACAAACATGTCCGCGGGTTCTCCAGCGAGGTCATGGAACTATTCGAAAGATTTGACTGGCCCGGCAATGTCCGCCAGCTACAACACGAAGTCGAACGGCTCGTCGCCCTCACCCCCGATGGTGAAACCATCTCCATCGATCACTGTTCCCTCCGTTCCCACACCCCGCAACCCACCGAGTCGGAACCCGATACCCTCTCCCTCCCGGAACACCGCCGCCGTACCGAAATTAAATTAATCCTTAAGGCACTGCAAAAAACCAAAGGCAATAAAATACAAGCCGCAGCGTTGCTGGATGTCACCCGGCAATCGCTACACAATAAAATCAAGCTTTACCAAATTGAAAAAAAACTAAGCCCGTCATTCCCCCTCTCGGAGGAGTGACATAGTTGACATTAAATATTATTAAAAGAAAAAAGGGGTCTGGGGGATTGCCCCCAGGGTTTTGATTTTGTTTTTGAATTTAAATAAAAAGGTTTCCATGTTCCGCTTTTGACTTTGGTTTTTGAATTTAAATAAAAAAATTTTCATGTTTAATCTTTCTGTTTAATGACGAAAATAAAGTCAACAGCAAAAATGGAAGCTGTTTATTTTAAAGTCAAAACCCTGGGGGCAATCCCCCAGACCCCTTTTTTCTTTTAATAATTTATTTTTTGGGATGACGGCGGTTGCCGATCATTGTCATTCATCGCCCAGGACCGAGGTTACCAGCACCATGGATCCCACCTGTTTCATCCGCCCCAGTGTGGCGGCCATGACCGGATATGTCCCCGGAGAACAACCCGCGCCAACCCGGAATCTGATCAAGCTCAACACCAACGAAAACCCCCAAGAACCACCGCCTCGGGTCAAAAAAGCCCTAGAAGAGGCCATGGGCGTCTCTTGCCGTCGTTATCCCGATCCCAGTGCCACGGCGGTCCGGGAACTGGCTTGCCGCGTCTACGGTCATCGGTTGACCCCAGAACAGGTGATCGTGGGCAACGGTTCCGATGACCTCTTGACCATGATTATGCGAACCTTTATCGATCCGGGAGAGCTTGTCGTCGCACCAGGACCGACCTACAGCCTCTACGAAGCACTCACCCGACTCCAGGGGGGACATTACCGCGATATTCCCTGGAACGAAGGTGGGGGACTCCCCGTCGCCGCATTGGTCGCATCTCAGGCCAAGGTCATTTTGGTCGTGCGCCCCAATGCCCCAACCGGACACGTTGTCGATTTGGAAGATGTCGCCCGTCTCTGCCGTGAATTTCGGGGGATCGTCGTTCTGGATGAGGCCTATGTCGATTTTGCCGAAGAACACGGGTTGGGTCTGCTCCACAACCATCCCAACCTGATCATTATCCGCACCTTTTCAAAATCCATGGCCATGGCCGCCTTGCGCATCGGTTTGGGATTCATGGATCCCCGTTTGGCCATGGCATTCCACAAGGTCCGGGATTCCTACAACATCAACGCCATCTCGCAACTGGCCGCCCGTGCGGCACTGGAACACCATGCCGATTACCAACCCCTATGGCAGGCGATCAAAGATCAACGCCATCGTCTCACCAAAGCACTGCGCCACCGCCGGTTCACCGTCCCGGATAGCCAAGCCAATTTTATCCTGGCCCAGGTGCCGACCCCCGGCCCCGACGCCACCTGGTGGCTAGCCCAACTCAAAGAACGTGGCATCTACGTGCGCTATTTCCCCAACGATCCGCGTTTATCCAACAAGTTGCGCATCACCATCGGCCAACCCTCGGAAATCGATCAGCTACTCTTGGCCATCGATCAACTCGCAACCACCCGACAAGCGACCGGATAAAACGGGTGATTCGTAACCGTTCACTCCTCCTAGAAAATTATTGAAAGAAAAAAGGGGTCTGGGGGATTGCCCCCAGGGTTTTGATTTTGTTTTTGAATCTAAACAAAAAGGTTTCCATGCTCCGCTTTTGACCTTGTTTTTGACTTTGTTTAAATTCAAGAACAAATTCAAAAGCGAAGAATGAAGCTCTTTGTCTAGAATCAAAACCCTGGGGGCAATCCCCCAGACCCCTTTTTTCTTTCAATAATTTCAAGGGGGGCTGAACGGTTACAAAAAACTGGGGGCTTCGCCCCCCAGTAACGCGACAATTTTAACGAAACCAAGCAGACCTGTCTGAAGTCAGATTACAGATCCTTCCGCAATAATTTCAACGCCTTTTCCAGTGCCGCCTCGACGCTGATCCCCAACTCGTCCATGACCCTCTTGTAAGGACCAGAGGCCCCAAAACGGTCAAGACCCACAACATCACCCCGATTGCCCACCCATTCACGCCAACCCAAAGTCGTCCCCGCTTCAATGGAAAGACGCGCATGAACACGTTTGGGCAAAATCTCCTCACGGTAAGCGGCAGGCTGTTCCCGGAACAATTCCCAAGAAGGCATTGAAATGACACGCACACGCTCATGACCCAGTTCGGCCAATTTTTGCTTGGTCTCTACCCCAATGTGAACCTCCGAACCGCTGGCCAGAATAATCAACTCCGGTTCCCCGACACACTCGTCCAGGACATATGCCCCCTTGGCCACCTTGTCCACAGAATCGGGGGTCAACACGGGGACCGCCTGCCGGGTCAAACACAGAACTACCGGACTCTTTCGCGTGACCGCCACCTTCCACGCCCCGACCATCTCGTAGGCATCCGCTTGCCGCAATGTCGTCAGATGGGGAATCAACCGCAAACTCATCACATGTTCGATGGGTTGATGGGTTGGACCATCTTCGCCCACACCAATGCTGTCATGACTTAAAATAAAGATGACATGCGTCCCCATGACCGAAGCCAATCGAATGGATCCCCGCATGTAGTCGGAAAAAACCAAAAATGTCCCACAGAAAGCCAACGTCCCCCCATGCCTAGCAATGCCGTTGGTGATGGCCCCCATGGCATGTTCGCGGACACCGAAGTGGATATAACGGTCTTCGGCATCCCAAATCCAGGTTTGGTTGGAATCGGTCAAGTCCGCCGATCCACCAATCAGGAAGGGAAGATTACGGGCAATGGCGTTGAGAGCCTTCCCCGAAGCCTGACGGGTCGTCACCATTTTACCGCCAAAATCAATGGTATATAACCCATCATCCCAATTTCCCGGAAGCAATCCCGCCATCCAATCCCGCAATTTTTGCGCCTCTTCAGGAAAACAACTGGCAAAAGCCCCCATACGCGCTTCCCATTCCCCGACGTGTTCCCGCCCCCGGGCAACCATCCGGCGACAATGGGCCAAAGCTTCTGGGGGGACATGAAAAGGGGTTTCCGGCCAGTTGAAAAATTGACGTGTCACCACCATGTCCACAGTCCCCAAAGGTGCCCCATGGCTGGCATTGGTCCCCGCTTTGGGGGAACCATAACCAATCTGGGTACGCACCATGATCAATGAGGGTCGCTCCTCTTCCGCCTGGGCCAAACGGATCGCCCTTTCAATGGCTTCCAGGTCTTCACCATCATCCACCCTTAAAACCTGCCATTGATACGCCTCAAAACGGGCCTTGACATCTTCGCTAAAGGCAAGGCTGGTCGGACCATCGATGGTGACCCGATTGTCATCATAAAGATAAATCAGCTTGCCCAGACACAAATGTCCCGCAAGCGAAGCCGCTTCGGACCCCAAACCGACCATCAAATCACCGTCCGAAACGATGGCATAGGTAAAGTGATCGACAATCGGGAGAAATTCCTGCCGATTAAAATTCTGGGCCAAATGGCGTTCTGCAATCGCCATCCCCACCCCCATGGCCAACCCCTGTCCCAACGGCCCCGTGGTGGTTTCAACCCCCGGCGTCACACCAAATTCTGGATGACCCGGCGTGCGGCTGCCCCATTGGCGAAATTGTTTCAGCTCATCCAGTTCCAACCCAAAACCCATCATGTACAACAAACCGTAGAGCAAAGCGGAACCGTGCCCTGGAGAAAGGATAAAACGGTCACGATCCGGCCAAGATGGGTCTTCAGGGTTATAGCGCATAATCCGCGACCACAGAACGTAGGCCATGGGGGCAGCCCCCAAAGGCATGCCCGGATGACCCGAATGGGCCTGTTCCACTTGATCAACGGCGAGCATTCGCAGTGTGGTGACACAGAGTCGGTCAAGATCATTGAATGCTGGGGATGGTTGGTTTACAGCGGCAGCAACCTGTGCGGATTTGTCTTTCATTTGCGGTCCAAACATACGTTATTCGTGAACTATTCATGAGGGGTTCCTCGACAGGTTCACCTAGGGCATCACAATGAAATCTTGCTGACCCATGGAAATCACCCATACTTAGGAATCGATCACGCCCCGGTAAAACTGGTTGATATAGCCAAAAAAGGTTTAAGGTAACCCAAAGACCCCAGAATGGTCCAGTTGAGAAATGCAGCAAAACACCGTCATGCTCATTTTTCAGTCCACCCAACCATTCAATCTCCAGAATCCCTTGCCAAGACGAAACGAAACCATCGCCATTCCGTTTTTTTTTCAAAAATGATTGCGAACACTTCAAACCGCCCAGAGAAATGGTTATAGTGAGACTGCCATGTTTCATGCCCAAAACATACCCATTCACTTGGAGAACGATTTTCACTATTGTCGTGAAATCGTGCGCAAAAGTGCCGATCAGCACTCCCTGGAATCGCTCCTGGTTCCACGTAAGCTGAGACCCTTCCTGTTTGCCATTTTTGCCTTCGCCAAAACTGCCGACGATTTTACCGGCCTCCCTGGACGCGACGATGCCGCACGCCTGCGGCTTCTGGACGACTGGTCGCGTCGTTTGTTGCAAGCGGAAAGCGGCACGCCAGACCATCCCATCTTCCGTGCCCTGTCCCATACCCTGGATGTGACAACGCTTCCCTCGGTTTACCTACACGAACTCCTGATCGCCTGCCGAATGAACATCACCAATAAGCGTTACGAAAGCATCATGGAGTTGGAAGAATACTGCCGCTATGCCGCTAACCCCATTGGCAGAATCATCATGCACCTTGCCGGCGAGGTCATCCAGGAACACCACCAACCTGTTCCCCTCAAAATTCGCTTCTCCGATGCCAACTGCACCGCGATCATGCTCACCCACCTTTGGCAAAACCTGGGTCAGGATCCCTGGAGTGGTCGCCCCCTCTACCTCCCCACCGATGAGATGAATCATTTCGGTGTTACCGAAGAGATGATCCTCGCCAGACGATTTACCCCCATGCTGGGTGAAATGATGTTGCACCTCGTGAGCGAAACACGGCTCCTGTTCCACCAGGGTCAGCCGTTGATGGATATGCTCCAATGGCCACTCAAACTGGAACTGGCGACCATCCTGGAACAGGAATTGGCTATTTTAGATAAAATCGAGGCCAATGGCGGCAACACCCTCCGATCCAAACCACAACTCTCCTCTTGGACACGGGCCAGTTGCCTGTTACGCGCCCTCACCCGTTCCGCATCCCCTTCCCCCGTCCAAACCAGCCCCAGGCCAATCGATCCCCCAAACACATCCCAAGACAAAAAATAGCCCACACCCGCCCACCGCCGTGCCTGTTTTAATCCATCTCCAAGTTCATCTCATCGTGAAGGTTAACATAGTGCCCGACCAATTTTTTTAGGATCTGTTTTTCCAGTGTAGGCAGGGGAACCTCTTTCATGAGTTTTTCCATACCCCGTTCACGACACCCCGCCGCATGATCGAGCAACAAACGGCGGAGGGGCATAATGCGCTGGGGATCCTGGATGATCCATTGGCCAAGGCGTTCCTTGTCCAAACCGGCTGCCATCAACATCTCTTCGGGGATGGTCACCAAACGTTTGGATCGGGCCACATCCCGCGCTAAATCACGAAGAATATGGATCACATAACAAAAAATCGCCATCTCCCGAACCTTCTCTCGGTAAAAACTGGGCGATTCAGGGGTCTTAAAAACACCTTTTTGAAAACGACTGGCGAGGATATACACAAAAACTGTTGCGGGTGCGACGGTGGCCCCTTCTGAATAGGTTAAAAAATCACCCCAGGTTTCCATCGGTTGGCCATCGATATCCGCTTTCATCGAAGTCGCCAGTGCATCCCATGGCCACTCCCCCAGATTGGAACAACCCACCGTCAGATTGAGAGCTTCAAATACCCTCGGCTCATAGGCAGTTTCCGTGGATTGAAACATTCCATGGGCCGCATCACACGCCTGTTGACGCCAACATTCCACCTGCCCATGAACCGATGCCGCCAAAACCCCTTCAGAATCGGATCGGACTAAAAATTGTTCATCCACAAGATCATCGACCAACCGCATGGCGGCATAGGACGCCAAAAATAACCGTCTTTTTTCCCGCGGAAACAGCCGGGAGACTTGAAACAACGGAGAACGGTTGAACGCAGCGATTTCAAGGCATCGGTCAAAGGGACTGGTCTTCATGGAGCCAACGACTACGAAAAAGGAAAAATAACAATCCAGGAAGCGATCCCAGGATCATGAACATACGATTGATCAAAAACACCGTACCGAAAGCCACCGCTGCCGAAGCGGGCGATAGCCACTGGCATACTTGGTCAAAAGCGGCCTCCCCCACCCCAAGTCCTCCCGGTGAAATGGGAAGAATGTTGGCGACCCAAGCCCACGGACCAGCAACAAAAAACGCCTCCATCGGTATCACCAGGATCGACAATTGATAAGCGATCCAAATCAAAGAGACGATCAAAATCATTTGACTGGCCATGGAAACGGCCAGGGCATAAAAAACCTGCTTTTTCCCCGAATGAAAATAATGAGAAAATTCTTTTGTCAACCGGAAAACTCGATCCCTAAGTCCTCCAGGCTTGCCTTGCAACCACCGTGGCAGATGGTTGCTCCGCCCCACCAGCCAAAGAAAAAACAACACAACCGGCGGACCGACTACCACGAGAAAAATCGTCGAGATCGCCAGCAAGGTCAAGGGTGGCGAAGCAAGGATTGGGGCAAGCGACAGCAAGGAAAACAGGGCCGCAATCAGCAATAAGGAAAACAATCCCAAAAACCGATCCAAAATAACCGTCAGTGCCGCTTGCCCCTTGCGCGCATTGGGTTGCTTCAGCACAAAAGCGAGCCGCAAGGCGTCGCCTCCAATACCGCCGGGGATGATCTGGTTAAAGAACGCGGTAACATAGGTCAGATGGTGGACAAACAAAAATGGCAAGGAAACACCCTGCCCCTTGAGGAGAAAATTCCAACGCACCGCCGCCGTAGAGACCAAAATCAGGTTGCACGCAAGTCCAACAACAATCACCGACGGCGACATGGCCCCCTCCAGGATCAGACCCCAATGGAGTTTGCCACCTTTGAACATCCAGTATAAAACGGCCCCGGCAATAAAAAATTTAAGAATATGAATCATCCAACGGACGTATGGTTTGTTCATGATTGATCGATCTCAATGGAAGGGGGGGGATGCCGCCGATTCAACCAATCCGACATCGTGCAGGGCAATCTTGCCTGACCACAATAGACACACTAAGGCTAAAGAACAGTTCAGTGGAGCGTTTTCAGCCAAGCGATCAGATCCCGGCGATTCGTAGGACTCTCCATCCCCTCAAAAGCCAGGGGATGCTCGGAGGTATGTTGGGCCATTTGAATCTGGGGAATAATGGCCACGGGATTCGTGACGAACCGCTCAAGATTTTCTTCCGTCCAAACCAACGGATTCTCACGAATCCGGTCCATAAAAGGGCCACTGTAGGGAAAATCGACGGTACCGGCAGGACGGTTGACAATTCCCCAAAGATAGGGCCCTTTTTCAGTTTTTTTCGCATGGGTCAGGTCGTGACAAACATCGCAATTGTTTTTTGCCAGCAACTCCCCAATATGCACATCCGGTTGCATCCGAACCCAAAAGCCGGCAACCAATGCGATTGACGCCAAAATCACCAACCCAACAACAACCCCCCGCCACTTATTCATGCACCAGACTCTCCATTGTTTACATACACCCAGGTCAAACCAGCTCCCATCCCCCAAGACCCGTATGCGCGCAGTATGCCCTAATCCAGAAAAACATCCAACGGTGGTTCTTCCATCAAAATGCTTTGCTCTCGCAGGGAGAGGATATGATTATCCCAAAACCGCCCCTCGGCAAACCAAGGAAACGCCAGGGGAAACGCAGGATCGTGCCAGCGCATGGCAACCCATGCGGTGTAGTGAATCATTCTTAGAGTCCGCAATGGCTCCAGCAAGTGCAGTTGTCGCAGATCAAAATCATAAAATTGCCGATAGCCAGTCAGCAGGGCCTGTATCTGGCGGGTCCGTTCCTCTCTGTTTCCCGACAGACACATCCATAAATCCTGTATCGGTGGCCCCATGCGGGCATCGTCAAAATCGACAAAACAAGGACCATGATCGGTCCAGAGCATATTACCGCTGTGACAGTCACCATGCAGACGGATGGGGTGGACAGGTGCGGCCCGTTCAAATCCCATAGCAACCAAAGATAACAATTCAGTCACCAATTCTCGGTAGCTTTGGGACCAGTTGGGGGGAATCCATGGACTTTCCAAAAGATATCGGCTGGGAATAACGCCAAAATTTTCAAGATTCAAATGGGGACGATGGTGAAACGGCCTGACCGCAGCAGCGGCATGGATCCGCCCAAGGAACCGACCTAATCGTTCCAAAATGTCCAAATCTTCCAGGTCAGGAGTCCGCCCCCCCTGACGGGGATAAACCGCAAAACGAAATCCCTGATATTCGTGCAACGTTTTCCCCGCTACCGCCAATGGCGCGACAGCGGCAATTTCCAAATCGGCCAACTCCTGGGAAAACTGATGCTCCTCCACAATGGCGGCATCCACCCAACGACCGGGACGATAAAATTTGACGACAACCGGAGGATGATCCTCCAGTCCAATTTGATAAACGCGGTTTTCATAGCTGTTCAGCCCCAAAAGATGGCCATCACAACGCCATCCCACCGATTCCACCGCATTCAAAATAAGATCGGGCTTGAGTTCACTGTAAGGAACCTCCTGCATGATCGTGTTCACAGCTCAGTTTTTCTCCCCCTGACGTTAATCGGGAATCGCTTCAAGAGCTTCCCATCTCTGAAAAGTTTCGGCCAACGTTTGCTCCAATAATTGTTCTTTTTGCTGAATCGCGGCAACCTCGGAACCCTGGGAATTTTTATAAAAGTCAGGATCAGCCATGGTCTGGTGCAGGGTTGCCAACTGCTCCTCCAACGATTCAATGCGACCGGGCAAAGAGGCCAATTCCTTCTTTTCCGAAAAACTTTTCCGACGTTCCCGATTTTTTTCAACCGTTTTCCTGACTTTTTCGACCACCTTAACCTTGACAACCTCTTGGGGGACCGCACGTTGCGCCAGCCAGTCATCATAACCGCCGACATATTCCCCAATCTCCCCCCCCTCGAACACCAAGGTTGAAGTGACGACATTGTTGAGAAAGGTCCGATCATGGGAAACCAAAATCAGCGTCCCTTCAAACTCTCCGACAACCCCTTCCAAAAGTTCCAAGGTTTCCACATCCAAATCGTTGGTCGGTTCGTCCATGACAAGCAGATTGGCCGGTTGCAAAAATAACCGTGCCAAAAGCAAACGGTTGCGTTCACCGCCAGACAACGCCTTAACCGGCATACGGGCACGGTCGGGGGCAAATAAAAAGTCTTCCAAATAACCGATGATATGGCGGCTCCGTCCCGCAAATTCCACCTGCTGCCTGCCGTTGGCAACATTGTCAGCAACGGTTTTCTCTTCATCCAATGTTGCACGCAACTGATCAAAATAGGCCACCTCCAAGCGCGTCCCCTGACGAATATGACCCGCCACCGGAATCAGCTTACCCAGCAGAAGGCCCAGGAGGGTGCTTTTCCCACAACCATTGGGACCAATAATGCCAATACGATCACCACGTTGGATGATGGTGGAAAAATCTTTGATAATGGAAACACCTTCGTATTGATAACTGACATGCTCCGCTTCGATGACCAGTTTACCTGATTTTTCCGCCTCTTCCAGACGCAAGCGGACGTTACCGATCCGCTCCCGCCGGACCCGTCGCGTCTCACGCAATTTTTCCAAGGCGCGGACCCGGCCCATGTTGCGGGTACGCCGTGCCTTGATCCCTTGACGAATCCAAACCTCTTCAGATTTAAGTTTTTTATCAAACAGGGCGTCCTGTTGCGCTTCGGTTTGCAGCCGGAGTTCACGCAAACGCAAATATTCGGCATAATTTCCCGGCCAATCCGTCAGTCGCCCGCGGTCCAATTCAAAAATACGGGTCGCCACCTTGTCGGCAAACATCCGATCATGGGTGACAAAAACCAGACAACCCGAATACTCGGAACATATTTTTTCCAATCCGGCAATGGCGGTAATATCCAGATGGTTGGTCGGTTCATCCAGCAACAAAATATCGGGATTGCTCACCAGGGTACGCGCCAAAAGAACCCGACGTTTCAATCCCCCAGAAAGGGTGGAAAAATCCTTATCGCCATCAAGATCCAACCGGGTCAGCAGGGTATTGACCCGCACCGAAACATCCCACTCCTGGGACGGCTCCAAAGTCGTCGAATCGGATTCGGGATGCCCCTGTTTTCGGGACGGCGACTCCTCGATGCCCGACGCAATGATCGTGCGCACCGCCCCCGAAAACCCAGAGGGAACTTCCTGGGGAAGATAACGAATTTGACTACCAGGTTGGACGAGAACCTTACCGCCATCTGGGGGTAAATCGCCGGCCAAAACACGCAGCAAGGTGCTTTTCCCCACACCATTACGACCCACCAGACAGACCCGATCACCCGAATCGATGGCAAAATCAACACCATCCAACAGGGCAGGTCCACCAAGGCTAAGATGAAGATTGTGTACTTTAATCCAGGCCATAACCAGCGACCGTCCGAGTCATGCAAACATTTGCGTCAAAGCCCTGGTCACGTCACGGCTTGTCCGAAAAAAACATCATCCAAAGATTGGGCATCCAAAATTCGGTCCATCCACTCTTCAAGTTTATGTAGAGTCGCAGCAGAAAGTCTGGATTCCACTTCAGCATCAAGAGGAGATCCAAATCTTTTCCGAAGTTGACGACGGAGCATCGTGACCGCCTCTTCCTGTCGTCCTTCCTCTCGTCCTTTCTCCAGTCCTTTCTCCAGTCCTTTCTCCAGCCCTTTCTCCAGTCCTTCCTCTCGTCCTTCCCGCCTCGCCAGTTTCACCCGTCCCCGTGCATCGGCGATGGCGATTCCGGCCTTATCGTACAAGTCCAACTCTTCCTGAGTCATGTTGGCCACCATGGCCTTCTCAAACGCATGCCGAAAGGGTGGAAGATCCAGTTGTTCTGGTACCCGGTCCAGAGACTCCGCATATCGGATGAAATAGATCCATTTTTCAAGAATTCCATAACAGGCGTCCAAAGTTTTCTTGAATTTGGGCAACTCGATAAAATAATGAACAATATCATTCAGATATATATTTCTCGTTATCGTTTCACACGATTCATGGCGAGAAGTGCAGTGATCAAAGTCGGGGAATAAAACAAAATCAGTGATGGTCACGGCGATCACTTGGTTCAAGCTGGGATAATGCTCACCCTTGGCGATCTGCTGGGTATAGGCCTTGGCACTGTTATACTGAATACGCTTTAAAAAACCGTCCACCTTTTCGATTTGCATCTCCACAACATAGGAAGTACCGCGTTGATCTTTGCATCGTACATCCAGGATGGAAGATTTAAGTTCTTTGACGCGCGGTGCCAAAAAAGGGTCCAGGATGGTCAACTCGGCAATGCACCGGTCCCCCTCCAGATTCATCAGGCTTTCCAAAAAGCTGATCAGGATATCCTTGGCATCCTCGCTACCGAAAATCTTCTTAAAGGCAAAATCGATGCGTGGATCGATGAATTTCATAAACTTAACCTTGACCATAGAAATAGGTTCTACTTAGTAATTTTTATCGCGGCCAAAGCCGGGGTGATCCATCACCCCGGCTTTGGCCGAGAATTATCACTTTAGTGGTGCATCCACTGCCCACCATTAACATCCAGATTGACGCCGGTAATAAACGCCGCATCCTCCGAAGCCAAAAATAAAACCGCTGCCGCAATTTCTTCAGGTCTTGCCAACCGCCCCATGGGGATATGTTTTTTAATGTCATCCAACACCGATTCGGGAACCTGAAGCATCATCTCAGTCGCCGTGTAACCCGGAGCCACAGAATTCACCGTCACACCATGTTTGGCCCCTTCCTGGGCGAGGGCCATGGTCAACCCATGAACACCCGCCTTGGTCGCCGAATAGTTCGCCTGACCAAACTGCCCCTTCTGTCCGTTCACCGAGGTGATATTGATCACCCTTCCCCATTTGCGTATCAACATCGCTTCAAAAAAATGGCGGGTCATGTTGAACACGCTGTACAGGTTAACTTTGAGAACCATGTCCCAATTTTCATAGGGCATTTTCTTGAAGGCCGAGTCGCGAATGATGCCGGCACAGTTGACCAGGACATCCACCTTCCCAAAATCCGATGCCACCTTGTGCGACAAGGCATGGCACGATTCAAAATCGGCGACATCCACTTCAAATAAATGGACATCCAACACCTCTTTTTCAATCATCTCCTTCCAAGGCCCGATTTTATCTTTTTCAAAGGAGGCGTAAGTCGCAGCCGTCTTATAGCCATCCCGGGCAAAATATTTGACAATCGACGAACCGATACCGCCGACGCCACCGGTAACAAGAACATGTTTTTGTGTCATCCCATTCTCCATCCGCCTTAAGGTGAGTGTGTCATGACCTGATCAAATTCTTCCATCCTCCCAATAATAGCATTGATGGGAACACAACAAAACACCCGCCGAACGCTGGGCCAGGGCAATTGCATTTGGAATCCCTTGACATTAGGGCGCATTGATGTTCGATAACTTGAGATACGCCCTAGAAAATTATTAAAAGAAAAAA